>CAYSCF010000450.1:0-4992 GCA_964429305.1 uncultured Sandaracinaceae bacterium
CTCGCGCTCCAGCGCGGACAGCTCGATCGCGCGCTCGCGCACTACGAAGAGTCGCTCGCGAAACGTCCGGGCGACGACCTCCGCCTCGAGGGCGTCGTGCGCGGCAACCTCGGCATCGTCCATCAAGAGCGCGGCGAGCTCGATCTCGCGCTGGCCGAGCTGAGACGCGCGCGCGAGTGTCTCGCCCGCGTCGGCGATCGCCCGTTCGAGGCGCACCTCACCGGCTATCTGGGCGCGGTCCTGCACGAGCGCGGTCAGACCGACGCGGCGCGCGAGGCCTACGGCGAGGCGATCGAGATCTTGCGCGAGGTGCGCGACGTGCGCCTCGAGGGAGTCTTTCTCGCCGCACGCGCGGTCGTGCTCGCCGAGCGCGGCGCGTTCGGGCACGCGGAGAACGATCTCGCGCTCGCCCAGCGTCGCCTCGAAGAGGTCGGCGATCCGTCGCTGCTCGCCGCGCTCTCCTTCCATCGCGCGTCGGTCGCTCTCGCGCAGGCCACACGCACGCGCGGCGACGTCGCACGCGCGAGCGCCGACGCACGCGACGTGATCGCGCGGCTCGAGCACACCGTCAGCGCGAGCGACGATGCGCGCTTCGCGCTGCGGATCCTTCGCCGCGCGATGCCGGCCGACGCGCTCGAGGTCGCCACGGACACGGGCTGGTTCCGCGTCCCCGGGCGCGAGGTGGTCTCGCTCTCGAGCCGCCCGACGCTCGTTCGCATCCTGCACGCGTTGGTCGAGGCGCGGATCGCGCGGCCAGGCGCCGCGCTCGCGTGGGACGAGCTGCTCGCCGCCGGCTGGCCGGAAGAGAAGGTGCTGCCGGCCGCCGCACAGAACCGCGTGCGGGTCGCACTCTCGACGCTACGCACCCTGGGCCTACGGACGCTCCTGGTCACGGAGGACGGCGGTCACCGGATCGACGAGCGCATCTCGACGCGCCGCGCGTGACGCCCTAAGCCTGCGCCGTGGACGCTTCCGAGATGGATGTCGTGGTGGCGCGCGCGATGGCGCGTCTTCGTGAGCCGGACAGTGCGGCGCTGAACGAGCTGGTCGAGCTCTTGATCGAAGCGGCGCTCGCCCGGCCCGCCGCGAGCGCGATCGATCGCGATCGCATCGTCGCCGTCACGATCGCCGTCGTCGATGCCGATCGTGTCGAGCGTGCGCTCGCCGAGCTCGTGCGGCCGGCGTGGGATCGGCAGCGCGCGCTGATCGAGAAGCGCGGCGACCGCGTACAGGACTGGATGCCCGAAGGCGCGCGGCCCTTGCTCGAGGACGTGCTCGCCGGCGCGCGCAGGCCGCGTGGTGCCTACACGAGCGAGCTCGTCCGCAGCGCCGACGTCCGCGAGCTGCTCGCGCCGATCCTGCAGGAGACGCTGCTCTCGTTCGCGCGCAAGCTGCCGATCGTCGGCGGCGCGAGCGAGGCCGAGGGCCCGGCGCGCGCGGCGGGCAAGCTCTTCGGCATGGCAGCGCAGCTCGCGCACAACGCCGGCGAGCGTGCGGGCAAGCTCGCCGACATCGGGCGAGGCGTCCTCGGCGGAATCGGCGGCGAGATGGAGAAGCGGATCGGGGCTGCGGCGCGCGAGTTCAGCCAGGGCGCGTTCGAGCCGCTCGAGGCCGCGTTCGTCGCGCGCCTGCGCTCGGAGGAAGGCCAGGAGATCCTGACCCGCATGCGCCAGCGCGTGGTCGACGCGCTCGTCGCCGCGAAGGCGAGCGAAGTCGCAGCCGACCTCGACTCGCTCCCGCGCGAGGCGCTCGATCGCCTGGTCGCGCGCAGCATCGCGTTCGGCGTCGCCCGCCCCGAGCTGGCCGAGATGCTCCGCGCGGAGATCGACGCCTTCCTGGCGAAGCACGCCGGCCTGAACGTGGGTCAGCTGCTCGATGCGTGGTCGCTCCGCGAGGTCGCGGTCACGGAGGCACGCCGCGAGCTGCGCGCGATCGCGACCCTCGCCATCGCCGACGCGAGCGCGGACGCGTGGCTGCGCAGGCTCCTCGCGCCGTAGGCCCAGGCGATCCCTCGGCCGAGGCGAAGATCCCCAAGCGTCTTTCGCGCCTCTTTTCGAGGCTGCCGGCCTGCGCCTGCGCGACCGGGCACCTTTTGTACCAGGCGTGGGTTGACCGTTCGAACCATGTGATTAGCTTCGCTCACGGTCCGGTGCTCGGCTGAAGCCGGGTCAGGCCGAAAGGGTTTCGAACGAACATGGGCAAGATCATCGGCATCGACTTGGGCACCACGAACTCCGTGGTGGCGATCATGGAGGGCAAGGAGCCCAAGGTCATCGTCAACGAGGAAGGCGACCGCATCACCCCGTCGGTCGTCGGCTGGGACGACCAGGACGAGGTCCTCGTCGGTACGATCGCCAAGCGCCAGTCCGTGACCAATCCGGAAGGGACGATCTACTCGTCCAAGCGCTTCATGGGCCGCCGGTTCGAGGAAGTGACCGAAGAGGCCAAGCGCGTTCCGTACAAGGTCATCCGCCGCAAGAACGGCGATGCGGGCTTCGAGGTGAAGGGCAAGGAGCTCTCCGCTCCCGAGGTCGCTGCGAGCGTCCTGCGCAAGCTCAAGACTGCCGCCGAGAACTACCTGGGCGAGCCTGTCACGGAAGCCGTCATCACGGTCCCCGCGTACTTCAACGACAGCCAGCGTCAGGCGACCAAGGACGCCGGCAAGATCGCGGGCCTCGACGTGAAGCGCATCGTGAACGAGCCGACGGCGGCAGCGCTCGCGTACGGCCTCGACAAGAAGAGCGACGAGGTCATCGCGGTCTACGACTTCGGCGGCGGCACGTTCGACATCTCGGTGCTCGAGGTCGGCGACAACGTCGTTCAGGTCATCAGCACGAACGGTGACACGCACCTCGGTGGCGACGACGTCGACCACAAGGTCATCGACTACCTCATCGCCGAGTTCAAGAAGGACACGGGCCTCGACATCGCCAAGGACAAGATGGTCCTGCAGCGTCTGAAGGACGCGGCCGAGAAGGCGAAGATCGAGCTCTCTTCGAAGCTCGAGACCACCGTGAACCTGCCGTTCCTCACGGCGGACGCGACCGGTCCCAAGCACATGAACATCAAGCTGACGCGCGCGAAGCTCGAGCAGATGATCGAGGATCTCGTCGAGCGCAGCTTCGAGGCGACCAAGCGCGCGCTCGCGGACGCGGGCAAGACGCCGGCGCAGATCGACGAGGTCGTCCTGGTCGGTGGCTCGACGCGTATCCCGCTCGTGCAGGAGCGCGTGAAGAAGTACTTCGGCAAGGACCCGCACAAGGGCGTGAACCCGGACGAGGTCGTCGCGATTGGCGCGGCCGTGCAGGCCGGCGTTCTCAGCGGCGACGTCAAGGACATGGTCCTTCTCGACGTCACGCCGCTCTCGCTCGGTGTCGAGACGCTCGGTGGCGTGATGACGGTGCTCATCCCGCGCAACACGACGATCCCGACCCGCAAGGAAGAGACCTTCTCGACGGCGGAAGACTCGCAGACGAAGGTCGAGATCCACGTCCTTCAGGGCGAGCGTGCCGAGGCGCGCAACAACCGAGCGCTCGGTCGCTTCCACCTGGAAGGCATCATGCCGGCGCCGCGTGGCATGCCGAAGATCAAGGTGACGTTCGACATCGACGCGAACGGCATCCTCTCGGTCGCGGCCAAGGACGAGGCCACGGGCAAGGATCAGCGCATCACCATCACCGCAGGCAGCGGCTTGTCGAAGGACGAGATCGAGAAGATGGTGAAGGAAGGCGCGGAGAACGAGGCCGACGACAAGAAGCGCCGCGAGCAGGTCGAGGCGCGCAACAAAGCGGATCAGCTTTGTTATGGAGTGGAGAAGGCGCTGGCCGAGGGCAAGGACAAGCTGCCGGCCGACAAGGTCAGCGCGATCGAGGGTCAGGTGAAGTCGCTTCGCTCGGCCATCGAGAAGGAAGACCACGACGCCATCCAGAGCGGTATGGAAGCGCTCGAAAAGGCGATGGCGGAGCTCGCGTCGGCCGCGTACGGCGGCGCGGGTGGTCCGGGCGCTCCGGGCGGCGGCGGTGCCCCGGGCGCGGGCGGCGGCAAGAAGAAGGACAAGGACGGCGACGTCATCGACGCCGAGTTCGAAGAGTCCAACTGACAGCTCACCCCGTTTCCACGGGGTAACTTCGGAACGTGGGGCGCGTCACCTCGGAGAGAGGTCACGCGCCCTTCGTCTTTTTCGAGCTATCTTCGCTCGATGTTTGCTCGCGCAACCTTGTGCTCGCTCGCCGCTCTCGCGCTCGTGTCGTGCGACTCGCCGCCCGCCGCGGTCGACGCCGCGACGCTTCCCGACGTGGGGATGGACGCTGGGACCGACGCGGGCCCGCCTCCTCCGGACTTCTGCGCCGAGCTCTCGATCCCCCACATCGGATACACGACCGGCGCGGGAGGGACCGCGTTCGGTGACCTCGCGGGCGACTTCACGGTCCACACCGCCGACGGAGCGACGTGGCACCTGCAAGACGAGTGGTCGGGCTGCGAGAGCTACGTCTTCTTCGTCGACTTCCCGGGCCAGAACGATCCGCTGTTCAGCTCGCCGCCGCTCGATCTGCTGTTCACCGTCGGACCGCGCAACGTCCAGTACTTCTTCCTGAGCGACGACATCGACGACGCCGCGCGGCAGAGCTTCGTCGCTAGTCAGGCAGCAGCGCTCGAGGACGCGTTCGGGATCGAGGACACGTCCGACGCCGATCGCGCGTTCTGGCGCTCGCGCTTCCACTACGTGACGGACCAGGCGACGACGCTGCCGGGAAGCATCGGGCAGATGCTCACCGCGTACATCACGTACGCGCACACCGCGGACGCGGCCGTCGACATCGGCGGCGGTCGAGGTCGCGTCTACCCGCCGATTCCGTCGGTGTTCGGCATCGATCGCGCGCAGCACTGGGATGCCGGCGACAGCCTCTCTCCGGTTCCGGCCGCGACCGACAACTCGTTGCTCGGGATGGCCGCGTAACTCGGTCATCCCGAGAAACGAGTTGTCGGTCGCGG
>CAYSCF010000451.1:0-4990 GCA_964429305.1 uncultured Sandaracinaceae bacterium
CGCGAGAACCTCGGCACGTTCGTCGTCGCGTTGGGGCTGGCGCTCTCGATCCGCATCGGCGTCGCGCAGGCCTACGAGGTGGACGGGCCTTCGATGGAGCCGACCGTCTTCCAGGGAGAGCGCGTCGTCGCGCTGCGGTGCGCGTACGGCCTCTCGCTGCCGTTCGTCACCGACGCGGTCGTGATGTGGTCCACGCCCGCGGTCGGCGACGTCGTGATCGTCGAGAGCCCCGCCGCGGACCGCGCGGATCTGGTGAAGCGCGTCGTCGGCGTCGCGGGGGACGTCATCGCGATCGAGGACGGTGTCGTGATGCGCAACGGCGAGCCGTTCGATCGCACGATGGCGGGCCGCTGCGATCCCGATCGCGAGCTCCAGCCGAGCGAGGCGTGCGCGCTCACGCGCGAGCACGACGGCGGGCGCAGCTGGCTCACGAGCCGCAGCGAGCCGAGCGCGCTCGAGTCGATGAGCCCGCTCCGCGTACCGGAGGGGCACGTCTTCGTGATGGGCGACCACCGCGACCGCTCGAACGACAGCCGGCGCCTGGGGCCGATCCCGGTGACCCGGGTGCGCGGTCGCGTGCTCTTCGTGGAGTAGGCGCGCCCTCCCCTCGTGTCAGTGGGCCGAGCGCGAAAAACGCAACCCGGTCAAGCTCGCATCGCGCACGCCGACTACGTTCTCGTGCGTGAGAGAGACGACGCGCTCCTTCTACGTCGAGGCGGTCGCGCGGGCGATCGAGCGGATTCGTGCCTCGCTCGACGATGCGCTCGACCTCGCAGCGCTCGCACGCGATGCCGCGCTCGCACCTCTGCACTTCCATCACGTCTTCAAGGGCGTGACCGGCGAGACGCCGCTCGAGAAGCATCGGCGCCCGCGCATCGAGCGCGCGGCCGATCACCTGCTCGCCGTCTACTACGACGATCCCGAGTCGACGCCCGCCGATCAGCTGACCTCGGACGCAGCGATCACGCGGCCGCGCACCTCCGGATCGGGCGAACGCAAGCCGGCGCGTAGTAGGTCGGCCGACGCCGGGTCGTTGTCTCCGAGCGCCAGCCCGAGGCGCGCACGTAGGCGGCTGGGTCATCTGCCCCGATCTCCGCGCAGTCGGCGCGAAGCTCATCGACCGTCGCGTTCTCGAAGTGCCCCATGAGCATGTCGAGGATGGCGTCGCGATCGGGCCCGGCGCTCACATGCACGTAGCGGATGCGGTGAACGCCATCGAAGGCGAGGATGACGGTCGTCGCCTCGGACTCCGGCGCGGACCAACGGTACGTCCAGACTGCCGCAGCGTCCTGCCGTCCGCCACGGTCCACGCAAGCTCGGCTGGGCGGGAGCTGGCGAGCGCTGCGCCCAGCGCGGCGACCAGGGCGCCGTCGTCGAGCGGGGATGCGAGGATGAGGTTCTCGCGCGGCATGGGCAGCCTGCGTGGAGGAGAGGTGAGAGAATCAGGTGTCGCAGAATGCAGGAACGTCAGCAAGCGCTGGAGAAACTGGTCAGCGATCTAGGGGGGGATAAGGCTGTGTCCACCGGGGGGACGGTACCTCAACTCGCCCCATGCCTTCGCGGCAGTCGCTCCGAGTTAACCCGGCTTAACTCGCCGACGCGGCGGGCATGTGGGAGTGGCAGGGCGTGCCGCGAACCACTACCTCGGGGTCTGCTCGTCTCTCGCGGACCGAGGTGTCGATCCACGCGTCGATGCCGGCTAGCCTCCCCTCCACGGTCTCGATGCGAATCACAGCGCGTGCTGCCTTCGTGCTGGCATTCGTGCTCCCACCCGTGTGCGGTTGCGGGGCCCGAACCGACCTCGACGTGGTGGAGACCGTTGCGGACGCCGGCGACTCCGTCGCGGATGCCGCCGTGCCTGACGCCGGTCTGCTCACCTGCCCCGAGCGCCTCGCGGCGGCCCCTGCGGGAAGCGTCGTGTGGAGCTACCCCTTCGCGACTCCCGCCGCGGGCCCGCTCGCGGCAGATTCGTCCGGCACCACGTACTTCCTCGCGGTCGACGCGGTCTCGACCAGCGCCCAGATGACGTACACGGTGCTCGCGCTCGACGCATGCGGAGCGCTGCGCTGGCAGAGCCAGCCGGTGCAGGTGGCGACCACGGGCGAGATGCGACCCACCGTGATGGTCAGCGGCGAACAGCTCCTTGTGCAGGCCATCAACGTCGACGCCTTCGACCTCGCGACCGGAGGGCACCGCTGGACCGCAGACCTCGCGGCCTTCGGCACCGCGAACGGTATGGGCAACGTGCTCACCGCCGAGGGCGGAGGTGTAGGCCCCGCCACCGCGACCAACGACGGAGTCCTCCTCGTGCCGCTCTACACCACCTCGTCGAAGTACGTCATGCAGGTGAGTCGCATGGGTGAGCCCTCGGTCTTCAGCCGCGCCGTCGAGCGGATGCCCGGCGACGTATTGAGCCTCATCGTCGACGCCGCAGGCCAGGTAGACCTGCTGCTGAACGACTCGGTGAGTGGCGCGCTGGTGGTGGCGTTCGATCGCAGTGCCGACCGCGCCGGCGTGGTGCAGTTCATGGCGAGTCTCGCCTGCACCCAGAGCTTCATCGGTGAGCTCGCGTCAGGCCGTTCCTTCGTGGCGCAGCAGAACGGGCTCTGCGGGCTGGGCTTCGACGGCGTCGTGCGCTTCGACACCCACGCCCAGACCGAGGGTGCGCTCTTGATCGACTCCCGAGACTATCTCTACTTCAGCACGAACATGGCATTCAGCAGCGAAGGCCTCTCGGGCCACCCCCGCTGGACGCGCGCGTTGTCGAGCCCGTCCACGCTCGCTGCGCTCGGCGCGCGCAACGTCTACGTCGAGCTGGTGGCCAGTTCCGATCCCTTTCTTCTCGGTGTCACCGCGCTTGCTCGCGACACCGGAGCCCCCGACTGGAGCACCACGCTGACGGGGTACAGCCTCCGACCGACCCTCCCGTCCAACCCCTTTCTCGCCGACGACATGCTGCTCGTCGCGCCCGGTGTCCTCGTCGTGGGCGGCGCGAGCATGGCGATCGGGATCGCCTCGGGCGCCGACGTCACTGCAGCCATCGACCCGTGGCCCATGCGTCGAGGCGGCGCGGACGGACGTGCGGCGGTCGCGGTGGAATGAGACCTGGCGCCCACTCGATCTTCAAGGTGCGGTTCCCGTGGGACTGGCCGTGCATCTCGACGATGGCAGCGGGCGGCGCATCGCGGCAGGTGTGCTCACGGCGCTCCGCGCGGTGCCGCTCGGCGCGCGGAGTGGCTTCGTCTTCCTCACGTACCTCGCTGCCTTCGGAGACGTGGGATTTCCGATCGCGACCGGCTGCGGCATCACGATGATCGGCGTGGGGATCGCGACGCTCGGCGCAGGACCGACGGCGACGGTGCGCATCGGGGAGTGAGTCGGCCTCCGCTCGGCGCGGCCCTGCGCGTCGCGTGGTAGAGATCGACACGATGTATTCGCGTGGCGCAGTCCTCGGTTTGGCGCTCTCGCTCGCGGCGACGGTCGTCGGGTGTGAATCGGATCAGGGCGGGGGCCTGACGACCTACATCAACGTGGGTGTCTCGCCGACGGACGCGACCACGGGCCCGGCGACCGAGATCTCGGTGCTGTTCTTCTTCCCGGGATCGGCGGATCAGCTCACGGCACCAGACCGGATGCAGCTCGTGACCGACGTGCGCGTCACGTCGGCTCGCACGGGCGAGACGGTCACCACGAACGCGACCTTCACGAACGAGACCGCGCAGACGGTGCGCATGGTGCTCACGCCCGCCGTGCCGCTGCTGGAGGGCTGGTACGTGCTCGACGTGCGGCTCGTCGAGCGCGAGGGCACGCTCTTCGCCGTCGACGTGCCCATGGTCTCCCGCGACTCGACCTCGAGCTCGTATCGCACGCACTTCCACGTCGGCTCGATGCCGCTCTTGCTCGCGACCTCGGCGAGCACCGACGTCCCAGGCACGTTGCTCGTCGGCCTCCACGAGTCGGAGCCGATCACGATCCCGAGCGCCGTGCCGTTCACGTCGCTCGTCAGCGTGAGCTCGGGCGGCGCGGCATGCGCGTGCGCGCCGGATGCGAGCACGGACCGCGGATACGTCTGGCTGCGATGCACCGGAGTCGAGCCGAACGCCGAGCTGGCTGTGTCCGTTGCGGAAGGCGTGACGTCGCTCTCCGGCGTTCCGCTGCACGACATGGACGGGATGACGAGCCCTGCGACCGTGCGATGGGTGCCGAGCGCGAGCGCCGATGCGCCAACTGTTCCCAGCGATGCTTTCCTCGCGATGGGCCTGTGATCGGCGGGCTCGGTTCTTCGCTTCTCGCCCGGACTCGAAGCGCGGTGATATGCACGATGGAGCGACGGGTGCGCCGCGGTTCGGCCACATCGACGCCGGAGATTGTCATGGCTCGTCTCGCGTCCGCACTCGTCGTCCTGCTGATGTTCGCTGCGTGCGCCACGCCGATCGCCGCCCCGGTGCCCGACGACGCGGGGAACGACGGCTCGCCCGCGCCCGATGCGGCCGTCCCCGACGCGCCCACGGGAGATGCCGCGACGCTCGACTCCGGCTTCGTGAGCGCGGCGCATCCGGCCTGGCCGACGGTTCCCAACCAAGGAGGCCCGATCCTCGCCCACCCACAGCTCGTCGTCGTGACGTATCCAGGGTTCGTCGCGGCGAGCGACGTCGAGTCCTACGCATCATGGATCGTCGGGTCGCGCTGGCTCACGACCGTCGGCGCGGAGTACGGGGTCGGTGCAGGCGCCGTGGTCGCGAACGTGCGCCTGACCGAGACGGCGCCCGCGACCATCTCGGAGACCGAGCTGGGCGCTCACCTCGGGGAGCTGATCGCATCGGGAGCGCTCCCGACGCCGTCGATGGGCCTTTCGAGCGCCCTCTACGTGGTCTATCTGCCCACGACGACGCGCGTCACCGATGCGGGCGGCGGTGGAACGACGGCCGTCGGATGCACCGACTTCCTCGGCGATCACCGCGCTGCCACGTCGGCATCGGGTGCCTCGTTC
>CAYSCF010000452.1:0-4968 GCA_964429305.1 uncultured Sandaracinaceae bacterium
ATGGCCGAGCTCGCTTCGGCCTGCATCGAGCACGCGCTCTCCGTCTCACGCGCCGCCGTGGTTGAGCGCCACGGTCTGGCGCGCACCAGCGATGGGCGTCCGATGCCACTCGTCTGTCTCGGGATGGGCAAGCTCGGCGGGCGCGAGCTCAACCTCGGCAGCGACGTCGACCTGTGTTTCTTCTACGAGACGGACGACGGCACCGTCGAGGACGGGTCGCTGGTGGTGCACGAGCACTGTTCGCGCATCGTGTCGCGCGCGACGAAGCTGCTCTCGGACGTCACCGAGGACGGCTTCTGCTTTCGCGTGGACCTGCGGCTGCGCCCCGAGGGCAGCCGCGGCCCGCTCACGAACTCGCTCGCGAGCGCGGAGCGCTACTACGAGACGTTCGGTCGGACGTGGGAGCGTGCCGCTCTGCTCCGTGCGCGGCCGGTCGCCGGCGATCTCTCGCTCGGGCGCGAGCTGCTCGCCGCGCTCGAGCCGTTCGTGTATCGGCGGCAGGTCGATCCCGGCATCGCGCGCGAGATGCACGACATGGTCGAGCGCGCGCGGCGCGAGCTGAAGGCCGACGAGCGCGACGTGAAGCTCGGTCGCGGCGGCATACGCGAGGCCGAGTTCTTCGTGCAGACGCTCTGCCTCGTCTGGGGAGGCATGCAGCCGCGGCTGCGCGTGCCGGGGACGATGGAGGCGCTCGCGCGTCTCGAAGCGGCGGCGCTCGTCAGCGCGCGCGAGGCCGGCAGCCTGGCGGAGAGCTGGGCGTTCTTGCGTCGCGTCGAGCATCGCGTCCACGCGTGGACGGGCTATCAGACGCATCGCGTTCCCCCCGACGGCGAAGAGAAGAGCGCGTTCGCGCGCTCGCTGGGCTACGCGGACGGCGCCGCGCTCGAAGTCTCGCTGCGCCGTGCCCGCACGCGCGTGGCCGAGCTCTTCGACTCGCTGCTCGTGGATCGCTCACGCGAGCGACCGAAGACGGCCGATCTCTGCGATCGCATCGCCGAGGGCGCGGGCGAGGCCGAGATCGCGACGGCGCTGCCCGGCGTGCTCGATCGGGGCTTCGAAGGTGCCGACGCGATGGAGGTCGCGCATCACCTCAAGCGGCTCGCGCGAGCTCCCGAGGCGCCGCTCGGCCCGCGGACGCGCGAGCGCCATCCGAGCCTCGGGCCGCGGCTGCTCGAGGAGATCGGCGAGGCGGGCGACCCGCTCGAAGCGCTGCGCTCGTCCGCCGACTTCTTCGCGCGCCTCCGCCGCTTCGATCTCGGCGCGTTCGAGCGCGAGCCGCGCCTCTTGCGACGGATGGTCGGCCTCTTCGGCGCGAGCCCGGTCCTCTCTCGCGCGCTGGTCGGGCATCCCGACGAGGTCGCGCTCTTGATGTTGGCCGAGCCGATCGACGAGCGCGCGATCCACGTCGAGCACGACGGGATCGCGGCGAGCATGGCCGCGATGGACGACGAGGCGTTCGCGCACGCGCTGCGGCGCATCAAGCGCGAGGTGACGCTGCGCGTGGGGCTCGCGCTCGTGTCTGCGGAGATTTCACTGCCGCGCGCGACAGAGCTGCTCTCGACGCTCGCCGAAGGACAGATCGCGCTCGCTGCGCGCATGGCGACGAGCGAGTGCGAGGCGCGGCACGGGCCACCGGCGCACGAGGCCTCGCTCGGCGTGATCGCGCTCGGCAAGCTGGGCTCGCGCGAGCTGGGCTTCGGTGGCGATCTCGATCTCGTGTTCGTCTACGACGAAGAAGGCGAGACCGCGGCAGGCGTCGCGCATGCGCAGCATTTCACGCGCGCCGCGCAGCGCACGATGCGGCTTCTCTCGCAGCCGGACGCCGAGGGCTCGGGCTGGGCGATGGATACGCGCCTTCGTCCGAGTGGATCGCAAGGCACGCTCGTCGTCTCGCTCGCGTCGTTCGAGCGGTATCACGAGACGCAGGCGGACGCGTGGGAGCGGCAAGCGCTGACGCGCGCGCGCGTGCTGGTCGGCGGCTCGACGCTCGTTCGGAGCGTGGAGCACGTGCTGATGCGAGCGCTCACCACGGATCGACCGGTGGATCGCGCGCGCGTCGTGGAGCTCCGCACGCGATCGCAGCGTGAGCTGGCGAACGAGGCGCCGCACCGCTATCACGTCAAGCTCGGCCACGGCGCGTTGCTCGACATCGAGCTGATCGCGCAGCTCGCGCGGCTCGAGTCACGCGAGGCCTCGAGCGCGCGCGGAACGCTCGCGAGCCTCGCCGAGCTCCATCGACACGGTCACCTAGATCGCGAGTCGGCCGAGATCCTCGAGCGCGCGTGGAGCTTCTTCCGCACCGTGGAGCAGACGCTGCGGCTGCTCTCGGATCAGGGCGAGCCGATGCTGCGCACGCGATCACGTTCGGGCGAGCACGTCGCGCGCCGCCTGGGATTGCGCGCGCGCGACGGACGCGCAGAGACCGAGGTGCTGGAAGCGACGTACCGGAGACACGCCGAGCGCGTGCGCGCGGTGTTCGAGGCGCGCGTCGGCAAGGTCGGCGTCGCGGCACCGTTCCCGGACGAGTGAACGGATTCTGGACGTGGGAAGCACAGTGGCCGCGCCGATGACGGCTGCAGTCCGCATCCAACACGCTTCTGGCGCGGAGCCGACGGGCACGACGCGTGCTCGGAGGGCCGCATGATCTCTCGCACATGCCTCTGCGTCGTTCTCGTGCTGGCGGGCTGCGCTACCGACACGATCGCATCCTCCGCTCCCGACGCCGCCATGTCCGCGCCGGACGCGGCAGTCGTGCCCGACGCATGGAGCAACCCCGACGCGTGGACGACGACGACGAGCGTGACGCCGCCCACGGGCGTGACGGTCGGCGCAGTCGCCGCGCACGAAGTGCGATCATCGACGGACGCGTGCTTCATCCAGACGCCCGACGTCGTCTCGAGGGTCTACGTCGCCGAGGCGAACGTGACCTCGACGTGCGCCGTCGGCACGCCCGAGTACCGATTCACCGCGCAGTACGTGGTCACCAGCATGCCGGTCTCGAGCCCGACGCCTTGGAGGACATCCGGCTCGGCGTGCATGGAGGCGCCCACGGTCGGATACGGCGTCCAGTTCTCGGTCGACGCGCGCTGTGTCGACGCGGACGGAACCGTGTCGTCGGCCGTCAGCGTGTCGGCCTGCGTGATGTGGAACGGAAGCGGTTGCTGAGCGCCGAGATCGTCCATACTGCGCGCCATGGTTCATGCGTGGCACGACCTCCCCAACCCCGAGCACGGCATCGAGCAGGGGGTGAACGTCGTCATCGAGATTCCCAAGGGGAGCAAGGTCAAGTACGAGCTCGACAAGCCGTCGGGGCTCTTGCGCGTCGACCGCGTGCTGTACAGCTCCGTGCACTACCCGGCCAACTACGGGTTTCTGCCGCGCAGCTACTGCGACGACGGTGATCCGCTCGACGTGCTCGTGCTCGGCAACGAGCCGGTGTACCCGCTCTCGATCATGCGCGCGCGTGCGATCGGCGTGATGCGGATGGCCGACGAAGGCAAAGGCGACGACAAGGTGATCGCGGTCCACATCCACGACCCGGCGTTCGAGCAGTACAAGGACCTGCACGAGATTCCGAAGCACACGTGGCGCGAGATCCAGCGCTTCTTCGAGGACTACAAGATCCTCGAGAACAAGAGCGTGAAGGTCGACGGAATGCTGGGCGCCGAAGAGGCGAACACGGTCATCCGCGCGGCGCT
Organism: uncultured Sandaracinaceae bacterium; assembly: GCA_964429305.1. GTDB lineage: Bacteria > Myxococcota_A > Polyangia > Polyangiales > Sandaracinaceae > JBBSAT01. The sequence continues at coordinate 3,699 of CAYSCF010000452.1, forward strand.
GCGCCTCTACCAGGAGCAGGAGAACAAGCTCCGCGGCTGGGGCTGATCGCGCTTGAGTTTCTCTCGTCCTCTCCTGATATTCGAAGGGAGGACGACATGAGACAGCTGGATCTGCGGCAGGCCGGCGCCGCAAAGGCGCGGGGCGGGCGATGGGCGCTCGCGTACCGAACGGTCGATGCCGGTGCGCAGGTCGACGGCCTGGTCGGGCGCATGCGCGAAGCGAGCGTCTTCGGATGCACGTCGTCGCGCGGCGTGTTCACGCCTACCGGCTTCGAGCGCGGAGCGTTCGCGCTCATCGGCGACGAAGGTGATGCGAGCGTCGACGTGGTCTTGCGTCCCGCGACGTCGGCGAGCGCGCGCCGCGCGGCACGCGATGCAGCGCAACAGATGACCGCACGGTTCGGTCGCAAGCCGGACACGCTCCTGCTGCACGCCACGCCCGGCTTCGAGGAGCGCATCCTCGAGGGCATCGACGAGGCGTTCGATGGGAGCGCGCCGCCGATGTACGGCGGCAGCGCCGCCGACGACGATCTGAGCGGCCGCTGGAAGATCTTTCACGGCAGCGAGTCTCTCTCGGAGGGCTTTCTCCTCGTGGGCTTCCGTGCGGATCGTCCGATCCTCGGCTCGTTCGTCTCCGGATACCTGCCGGGCAACCAACGCGGAACGATCACGCGCGCGACCGGGCGCGTGGTGAACGAGATCGACGGCAGGCCGGCCGCCGAGGTCTACGACGCATGGCGCGGCGGGGCGCTCGCGAGCGCGCTGGCCAAGCCCGGCGTCGTGCTGGCGGACACGACACTGCATCCGCTCGGGCGCCTCGTCGATCGCGTCGGCAACGTGCCGCGCTATCTGCTCTCGCATCCCCACGAGGTGCGTGCCGATCACGCGCTGACGTTGTTCACGGATGTCGCCGTCGGCGACGAGCTCGCGATGATGGTGGGCTCCGAGGGCGGGCTGATGGAACGAACCGAGCAGGTCGTCGCGCGCGCACGCGGGACCGCGCATCGAGCGACGCCGATCGCAGGCGGCATCCTCGTGTACTGCGGTGGCTGCGTGATGGCGATCGGTGAGCGCGCCAAGGAGGTCGGCAAGCTCTATGCGAAGGCGATCGCGAACGCGCCGTTCATCGGGGCTGCGACGTTCGGCGAGATCGGTTGCTTCGCCGGCCCCACCCCGACGAACCGGCACGGCAACCTGATGTGCGACACCGTGCTCTTCACATGAGCATCAGGCGTCGACAGGCGCCTTCTCGCTCTCGCTCTCGCTCTCG
>CAYSCF010000453.1:0-4967 GCA_964429305.1 uncultured Sandaracinaceae bacterium
GCGATGTCGAAGCGCTGCCGGATCGAGGCGAAGTCGTCGTCGTACGGGTTCGAGTTGTAGTTGTTGCCGCGATAGCGAGCCGTGGTGGTGCTCGTCATCGAGAACGTGGTGTGCCCGAACACGGGAAGATCGAACGAGAGATCGGTGCCGCCACCCGTTCCGGTCCCGTAGTCGGCTGGCACTTCGTCGACCGCGCTCTCGCCCTCGCCCTCGCCCTCGCCTGTGCTCTCACTCTCGCCCGTGCTCTCGCCCTCACCCGCGCTCCCGCTCTCGCTCGGCGTCCCCTCCGCCGGCGCGCTCGTTTCCTCGAGCGTCTCGTCCTGCGCGCGCGCCTCGGCCGTCGCCATCACCATGGCCAGCCCCAACACCGCGATCGCAGCCCGCTTGTGCATCAGAGACGAAGACGACCGCCGGAGCATCGCTCGGGCGGTCGCGTTTCGGAAATGGAAGCTTCTTCAGAGACCGAGGAGCGAGTCGAGCTCGGACGTGAGCGACGCGAGGCTCTCGCTCGCGCCGTCCTCGTGGAAGCGGATGACGCCGTGGTTGTCGATGATCAGCGTCGAGGGCAGCGAGCCGTCCGGGAAGTAGATGTTGCTGATCTGCATCGGGTCGATCAGCTCGACGTTTCCGGTGGTGAGATCGTAGTGCGAGCCCATCAGGGTCGGCGTCACCGAGAGACCGTGCGTGGTGACCCACGTGTTGCAGAAGCTGCCGTTCGGCACCTGGTACGACGGATCCTGAACGAGCAGCTGAACGACGCGCACGCCGTGCGGGCCGTACGCCTGGACGACGTTCGCGGTCAGGAGATCGCTCTCCATCTGGCACGGGTGACACCAGCCGGCCGCGATGCTGATGACCGTGTAGGTCGTGCCCGCGTCGCAGTACGTCGCGTCGTAGAACGTGTGCGAGCCGCCGTTGCAGTCCTGAAGCGGCGTCGAGAACTCGCGGAACGAGCGGCCCACCGTGGTCCCGTAGTCCGGGTCGCCGCCCACACCGCCGACGGGTATGTGGTTGGCGCAGTTGGATGCCGCGCCCGTGTCCGGCGCGATAACGATGCCGCCGTCGTCGCCGGCTGGAGCTGCGCCACCACATGCTGCCAAGAGGGCAGCGGCCGCGATCGATCCGATAACGCGCTCGTTCATGTGCATCGTCTCCCTGGGGGAAGCCCCAACCCTGTCGCTCTACGCTGAAAACCGCAAGGGCCTAGAGAGCCCATCGCATGAGATGACGCTCAGCCACAGATGCCGACCGCGTTGCCGGCCGAGTCTGCGCCCATGTGGCAGGTCGTACCGGACGGGCAAGTGTGGCCTGCCAAGAGGCAATTCGTCGGAACGCAGAAGCCGTTCGTGAACGTGTGCGAGGAAACCGTCTGTGTGCAGCTGTAGCCCGCGCGGCAATCGCTGTCGCCGCTGCACGCGTGCAGGCACACGCCCAGATCGTTCGCGCCCTGCTGGTTGCCGCCCGGAACGCAGACCGCGCTGCCCGAGCACGTGCCCTGCGGCAGCGTGTCGCCGCTGAAGAAGTTGTTCGTGTTGTAGCCGGACGGGATCCGACAAATCGACTCGCAGTACCCACCGACGTAGCCGGTGTAGCTGCCGGTCTCGACCGGCAGGCGGCAGTTCGCGCTGCGACATGCCGCGTTGCCCGAGCACGCATCGCCCGTGTCGCCGCCCGTCGTCGGGACCGTGCCCTGCGGCACGCAGCGACCCGTGTAGACGCTGCACTGCGAGGTCCCGCCGCACTCCGCATCCGTCGCACAGGCGGGGATGCAGACGCCGCGCGTCGCGCCCGAGGCGTCGGTCGAGAGCACCTGGCACGTGTACCCATCGCGGCAGTCGCTGCCGTTTCGGCAATAGGCCTCGCAGCTCGCCGTCGTCGCGCCCGTCGCCATCAGGCACTCGTTGTACTGGCTGCCGTCGTCGCAATCGGTGCGGTCGGTGCACGGGTTGGTGCACTGGCCGTTCGGGTATCCCATGTCCGCCGTGCGGCAGACCGCGCCCACGCCCGGGCACTGCGAGCTCGCGAAACAAGCGCCCAGCAGGTGTCCCATCGGCAGCACGTACGAATCGGGTCGCGCGGCATCGACCGGCGTCACGACCGGGTCACCACATCCGCCCAGCGAGACGAGCGCGACGAGCGCGAGAGAGACTGCGAAGAAAGTGCGGCGGCCGGGCATGAGGGGGCCCAGCATTCATGGGCCTCTCTCTCGTGTCAACGGCACGAGAGCATCCTGGAGGTGATTTTCGGGGACGCGTCTGCTACGCCTTCGCTCTTCGCCCGTCGCCCGAGAGGCAACCCCATGGCCCAGCGCACCGCTTCGCTCGCTTCGATCGTCCTCTTGCTCGCCGTCGGCTGCAATACCCCCGCACAGACCCAGGTCGATGGCGGTGGCGGCGGCATCGACGCGCCGATCACGCCTCCGGACGCGTATCTCGCGCCGGACTCGTGCGATCCCGATCACATCCACCCGCTCGAAGGCGTGGCCGGCGGCATGGTGAGCATCGACTTCGACACGACGATGACCACGACGCGTCCGCGCGATCTCGGCGAAGCGTGCGGCAACACGGCGGCCGACATCCGCTGGGCCCCGCAAGAGGTCGTCGCGTTCCACGTCCCGGGCACCGGCATGCAGGGCGTGCAGTTCTCGACCGACAACGCGATGACGACGCTCGGCTTCAACACGCTCGTCCAGGTCCGCCAGGGCTCCTGCCGTACGGTCCCGACGACCAGCTTCCCGCCGAGCTGCTTCGACGACATCAGCACGTCGAACCTCGCGAGCAGCGGCGGCATCACGGTGATGGGCGGCTCGATGCTCTACTTCATCGTGACCGGCTACAGCGATCCGCCGGCGGGCGAGATGGCGGTCGATCGCGGCCACGTCCACGTGACGTTCACGGTGTCACCGAACAGCGCGCCGGTCCTCATGAGCGGCTACTCGGTCTTCTCCAACGGCGACACGCTCGTGCAGGCCGTCGCGACCGACGCGGAAGGCCCGATCGCCGGCTTCTCGCTCGCGTTCTACAACGCGATGGGCCAGATCGACATCAACGGCGACGGCACCGCGAACGATCAGGACGTGCTCACGCTGAACTTCGACTCGGTCGATCGCGCCGCGCCGATGTACACGGGACACTCGTCGATCAGCGGCACGACGATGTACCAGCTCGCGACGTACTGCCATCAGGCGGCGGTCGCGTGCACGCAGATCGGGCTCCGCGTGTTCGACGCGCAGTTCGCCGTGTCGAACCTGCTGATGGTGCCGGCCGCGGACGCGTCGGTCGTGGGCGTCGGCGCGACGTGCGACACGCTTCATCTCTGCGCGGACGGGCTCATGTGCACGAGCGGCTCGTGCGCGGCGCTGCCGGCGGCGACCGCCGAGTGCGCGGCCGCCATCGAGTTCCCGATCACGACGCCGACGGTGGGCACGCCGACGATGGCGGCGGTCGCGGGCACCACGACGGCGGGCACCGGCGTGTTCGCCGCATCGTGCGCGGCGACCACGGGCAAAGAGGTCATCTATCACATGACGATCCCGGCCGGGACGTACGACCTCGCGCTCACGACGGCGCCGGGTACGGCGACCACGTCGGACACCGTCCTCTACATCCGCAGCGCGTGCGTGGATGCGACGACGGAGCTCATGGGCGGCTGCAACGACGACATCATGTACCCGGCGAACGTGCGCAGCGCGTTCACGATCACGAGCATCCCGCCGGGTGACTACTACATCTTCGTCGAGGCCTTCGGCACCGGCGCGGTGACGCCGTTCACGCTGACGGCCACGCTGACTGCACACTGATTCGGGTCAGACGCGGACGCGGAGCGCGGTCGTTCCGTCGCCGCGGAGCGACGGCATCCGTCTCACGCGGAGCTCGCCGCGCGTGACCTCGAGCGTCTCGCCGTCGTCGGGCACGCTCGGTGAGGTCGCCAGGAACAACGCGACGTCGGTGACGCACTCGAGCACGTGCTCGCCGTCGCGCTTGCTGCCCTCGACCTCGACCTCCATCGCGCCGAGCGCGGCGAGGCCCGTCGTGCGCATGCCGAGCGTGCCGTCCTCGCCCTTCGTCCCCTCGAAGCGAACCCAGAGATAGAGCGGCAGGTCTTCGCGATTCGCATCGGTCGCCTGATCGACGAACGCGGCCGCATCGTGCACCAGACCCGTCTCGGCCCACACCACCGCGATCACGCTCGCGTCGATCGCTTTCACCGCCTGCGCCGTCAGCAGCAGCGCGCGATCGATCCGCGTCGGCGCCTCGCTCGTGGTGATGCGCGTCGCGCTCTTCGCGCGCGCGACGACCTCGCTCGCCTCCGGCCAGTACCACGCTGCCTTCGCCGCCAACGTCAGCGCCGACGCATCCACCGACTCGTCCGCGCCCGACGGCGCGCGCTCGCGCAGCAACAAGACTTCCACGCGCCCGACTCTAAGCGGCATGAGTAAAAACACCAGCAGCGCCCTGGAGCGCTCGACAACCGCGGCCTTTTCGGGTCCGATCCCGCCGGTTCGAGACGAAAGAACGAAGGGGACGGGAACGAGATGGCCATCGATCGAGGCTTCAACGCGAAGCTGCGCTACCGCGTGGACGAATTCATCGGCGGCGGCGCCGGCAAGCAGCTCGCGTTCCTCGCGATCCTGACCTTCTCCATCATCGGCGTCTTCACGTTGATCGGTCTCGTGCTCGGCCTCGGCGGTACCGAGGGAGGCATCTTCGATCGCCTCTACGAGACGGCGTGGTTCTACTTCGGTCGCGTGATCGACGCGGGCACGTTCGTCGGCGACGAAGGCATCGTGAACCGCTCGGTCTCGACCGTCGTGTCGATCCTCGGCGTCGTCGTCGCCGGCTTGTTGATCTCGGCGCTCGCCGGCAACTTCCAGGAGCGCCTCGAGTCGATCCGCAAGGGTGGCGCGCCCGTCATGGAGGAAGGCCACTTCCTCGTGCTCGGCTGGAGCGAGAAGATCTACTCGGTCA
>CAYSCF010000454.1:0-4962 GCA_964429305.1 uncultured Sandaracinaceae bacterium
GCGCTCCGTCTCAACAGGAGAAAGGATCGCCATGCAGACATTCTTGGTGTTCAACGTCCAGTTCACGCTCGCGCTGATGCTCGTGGGCTGGATCACCCGCACGTATCTGTGGCCTCGTTTGATCGCGATGCCCACGCACGAGGCGCTCGCGCTCTCGCTCTTGCCCGGCGCGACGCGCTTCATGGGGCTCACGTTCCTCGTCGACGGCGTGACGCCACAGATGCCCGGCGGCTTCGGCTGGCCCGCAGGCCTGGGCGACACGGCATCGGCGCTGATCGCGATGGCGGCGATCGTGGCGTGTCGATCGGGATCGGGCATGGGCAAGAGCCTCGCGTGGCTCTACGTCGTCGGAGGCGGCCTCGATCTGCTCGTGGGCCTGGGCCTCGGCTTCCAGTACGCGCTCTGGAACCACCTCGGTGGCGCATGGACGTACATCGTCTTCGCGTTCCCGATGGTGGTCACGAGCCTGATCGTCAGCGCGATGCTCTTGCGCCGGAGGAGCGCCGCCGCCTGATCGCGAAGAGCGCGAGCCCGATCGCGATCCACGCGCCGCTGGGACGCGCGCCGCGCGAAGGCACCGCGCAGCCGCAGCCGCCGTTGTTGGGTGGCGTCGTGCTGCCGGCGTCGAGGCTCGCGTCGATCGCGCCGTCGTGCGTGCTCGCGTCGTGGCCCGCGTCGTGGACGCTGGCGTCGCGCACGATGCTGGCATCGCCGGTGATCGCCGCGTCGGTGCCCGCATCGCTTCCCGCGTCCGTGCCGCCATCGGTGCCTGCATCGCTGCCCGCGTCGGTCCCACCATCGTGACCTGCGTCGGGCATCGTGCCGCCGTCGGGGAACACGCAGCTTCCCGCCGAGCACATGCCCATCGCGCACGCCGTTCCGTCCGGCAGCGGCGTCGCCGGCGAGCACACGCCGGCTGCGCAGGTTCCCGCCATCTGACACGTGCCTGCAGGGCACGTCATCGCCGCGCCGCTCGTGCACGTGCCCGTCATGCACACGTCGCCGACCGTGCATCCGTTGCCGTCGTCGCAGCTCGTTCCGTCGCCGCGCGGCGGCTGGCTGCACACACCGGTCACCGGGCTGCACGTTCCGGCCACGTGGCACTGATCGAGCGCGCTGCACACCACGGCGTTGCTGCCGACGCACGAACCGGCCTGGCACGTGTCGGTCTGCGTGCATCCGTTGCCGTCGTTGCACGCGACGCCGTCGGGCTGCGACGGCATGCCGCACGTGCCCGTCGTCGGATCGCACGTGCCGGCCGTGTGGCACTGGTCGGGGGCTGGGCAGAGAACCGGAGCACCGCCGATGCACACGCCGGCCTGGCACGTGTCGGTCTGCGTGCATCCGTTGCCATCGTTGCACGCCACGCCGGTCAGCCCGGTCTGCGAGCACACGCCCGTGGTCGGATCGCACGAGGCCGTGTGGCACGAATCGAGCGGCGCGCAGCTCGTCGTACCGCCGCACACGCCGCTCGCGTTGCACGTGTCGCCGGAGGTGCACATCGAGCCGTCGCTGCACGCGTGGCCGCTCGCGAGCGTGGCGCACGTTCCGTTCGTCGCAGCGCCCGCCGCGACGCTGCACGCCTGACAGTCGGTGGCCGCACCGCCGCCGCACGCGGCGTTGCAACAGAAGCCGTCGACGCAGAAGCCGCTCGCGCAATCCGTTCCCGCGACGCAGACGCCGCCGTTGGGCGCGCGGCTCGTGTCGAACACGTACGCCGCGCCCGCTCGCGTGTGTGCGCCGGGAGCCGCGCTCGCGCCGAGCACGCTGAACGTGTCGCCGATCGCTGCGCCCGTGCCATCCGCCAGCACGCCCGGATCGGACGCGACGAGCTTGGTGCGCTCCGTCCACGTCGTGCCCGTGCGCGTGAAGTAATAGCCCGCGCCACCACCCGCGGTTCCCGTCGAGGTCGGCACACCGGGGGCGCCGACGACGAGGCGATCGCCCGCGAGCGCGACGCTGAAGCCGAGCTCGTCGCCGATGGCGCCGTCGCTCGCGTGGAGCTCTTGCTGCAAGGGCCACGTGTAGACGACGGGCGGGCAGGGCCCGCCGCCGGGATCGACGCGCGTGTAGACGTAGGCAGCGCCGTGCCCGTCGACGATCGCCAGACGCTGCGGGGCACCGACGACGATCGTGCCGTTGGACACGGCCACGCTGTTGCCGAACTCGAAGTGGATCGAGCCGTCGGGCGCGGTGAGATGGGCTTCCTCTCGCCACGAACCGACGAAGCAAGAGTCCGGGCCGAACGCGTAGGCGGCGCCCGCGATCGTGCCGCCCTCGTTCGAGTGATAGGCGCCCACGACGGCGATCGTTCCGTCGAACGCCACCGAGATCCCGAACTGCATCCCGGGGTTCGGGTTCGTCATCGGATTGAAGGTGTCCGTATGCGTCCACGTCGTTCCGGCGCGCGTGTACACGTGAGCCTGGCCGACGTCGGGACCGCTGCCGGGCGCACCGATGATCGCGGTGTTGCCGTGAACGGCGACGCCCGAGCCGAACACAGCGCGTCCGCCGATGCTGAGTGTCTGCTGCAGCGTCCACGTCGTGCCGCTGCGCACGTAGACGTAGGCCGCTCCATCGAAGCTCGCGGCGTAGGGCGCGCCGACCACGATCGTGTCGCCGTCGATCGCGACCGCGTAGCCGAAGTCGCCGGATGCCAGGACGCCCGTCAGCTCCGCCTGCTGCGTCCAGCTCGTCCCACTGCGCACGAACACGTACGCGTTGCCGGTGCCGGTGCTGCCGTCCTGCGGCGCGCCGACCACCAGCGTGTCGTTCGACACGGCGACCGAGAAGCCGAGCGTGTCGCCCGTCGCGCCGTTGCTCGCGGTCAGTCGCACCTGCTCGTTGGTGATCAGAGGGTCGACGACGAGCGGATATCGCGCCGCGTGGTCGTCGACGAGGATACGAACGCGATTCTCCACGAGCGCGAAGTGCGCGGGGATCGCCGTGCCGTCTGCGTCGCGCACCGCGAGCGCACCGTACGAGATCTGCGCGACGCCGGACGCGCTCGAGAACACCACACGCGTCTCGCTCGCGAGCGAAGGCACGAGATCGCCGTCGACCGCGACGTCGATCGCGAGCGAGCCCTCGGGACAGCGCGGTCGTGACGCGAACGTGAAGCCCTGTTCGAGGCCTGCGTCGCTGCTCACGAGCCACTCGGTCGCGCCGCCTCGCGCGATCTCCACGCGCTCGCCCGTCGCTCTCGGATCACCGAGACCCGCGGGCATCGCGGCGCAACCGACGCTCCTCGTCTCGAGCGAGAGCGAGGCCGTCGCCGTCGCGACGTGAACGACGCCCTCGCGCACGCTGGCCGTCAGACCGACGTGATCCATGCGAGCGCGCAGCGCGCCGCCTCCGAGCGTGAATGCGAGCGGTGAGCTCGGCGCTCGCTCGACCTCGGCTTCCGGCGGCGCGCCGGTGCAAGCGCCGAGCACGATCGCGATCACGGTGGCACGCAGCGTCGTCATCATTCGCGCAGCGTCGAGGTTCCAGCGCGAGGTGGCAACCGTCGAAACACGACTACAGCCGGAGCAGACGACGGTCAGCGGACGCGCGCGTAGTAGACATCGACGTCGTACGCGAACGCGACGAGCCCATCCTCCGCCGTGCGATCGAAGAGAGCGCGCAATTCGCGGAAGAAATCGTCGTGCGTCGGGTGACCTGTGGCAGGAATGTACGACGAGCTCGCCGCGCGACCGCGCAGGCCCTCCCAGTCGAAGCGCTGCACGTTCGTCGTCGACCACTTCGTCGGGCGCGCGCCGAAGAAACGCTCGAGCGCATCCGAGGTCGCGACCGATTGATGACGCACCTTCGCGTAGTCGATCGCGCTCTCGAGCAAGAGCCGTTCGTAGCCCTCGAGGAAGGGCGTGCCGTGCTCGCGTCGCGCGTTCCAGATCAGCGCGGCGTTCGCCTCGCGCGCGCTCGGGCGGAGGATGCGGAGCGCTTCTTCGCGCGCGCGCGGCGGATCGAACCAGTGGAAGGCCTGCGCCGCGACGATCGCATCCACGCTCGCGTCCGGCAGCGTCGTCGCTTCTGCCGTGCCGGCGTGCGCGGAGAAGCCCGGTCGATGGCCGAGCGCCGACTCGGCCGCCGCGCGCATCGGCCCGTTCGGCTCGATCGCACGCACGTCGATGTGGCGATCGAGAAAGAGAGCCGACGAGATCCCCGTGCCCGCGCCGACGTCCGCGATCACGTCGCCCGGCCGCAGCGCGAGCGCGCTCACGACGAAGTCGATCGCATCGGCCGGATAGCTCGGTCGATGCAACACGTAGTCGGCGACGCGATCGTCGAAGCGCGTCGTCGTGCTCACTCGAATTCCAGACGGAAGCGCAGATCCACGCCGACGTTTCCGAACGAGCTCGCGCTCGTCAGGTTGTAGTTGTCGTAGCCCGCTTGGACGCTCGTCGTCTCCGAGAGCTGCGCCTCGATCTGTGCGCGGAACTCGCGCGTCTCGCTGAGCGCCGTCGTCGCGCTCAGCCGCACGCGATCGGCGATGCGCTTGGCGATGGAGACCTGCGGCACCGTGCGCAGCGCGCGCACCGAGTAGCCGCTCGTCAGCCGGAACTCGTCGATGACGGGCAGAGCACGGCGCACCTCGCGGTCGACACCGGTGACGGTCGCGAGCGCTTCGAGCGCCGCGGTGCCGCCGAGATCACCGCCGCGCAGCGCCTCGGCCTCCATGCGCGTCATGCCGATCGTGAGCAGCAAGAGGATGTCTTCCTGCGGCAGATCCGGATCGCTGCGCGTGACGATGCGGAACGCGTCGCGCGAGCCGCTCGCATCGAGCATCACGCGCCAGCTCGGTGCGGTGAGATCGCCACTGCGCCGGATCTCGGTCGTCGCGTGCACGTCGAAGTGCGGATCGACGCGCTCGTGGCTCTCGAACGTCAGCGTGCCGCCGTTGCGCATCTCGAAGGACGCGTTGCGGAAGAAGATGCGGCCGCGCGAGAAGCGCATGTCGCC
>CAYSCF010000455.1:0-4928 GCA_964429305.1 uncultured Sandaracinaceae bacterium
GGAGCTCGCGCTCCATGTGCCGCGGCTGGACGGATCGAAGTCGAACCTCGGGCAGCGCCTTCGTCTCGGCCCACGCCCTCTCCGCGCGCGCCGGGATCGCGCCGACGTCGAAGCGCCACGCGAAGAGATCCTTGGCCTTCTCGAGGCCCGCGCTCTTGGCGACGCGGTCCTGCCACTTGCGCGCGTGCTGCATCAGCAGCGACGGCGGCATGTCGAAGCCGTCGACGAGCGTGCCGACCTCTTCGTACATCGTCATCGAGAGCGGGCCGCGCATCGTCGTCATGCCGCGCACCGCGAGCCACTTCGCCGCGCGCTCGACCAGCGCCTGCCCGACCTCGTCGTCGTCGATCGTGTCGAAGAACCCGAAGAAGCCGGTCTTGTCCTTGTAGCGATGCAGATGCTCGTGATCGAGCTGCGCCGAGATGCTACCCGCGAGCTTGCCGTTCTTCCACGCCGTGAAGAGCGCGAGCTCGCCCCGCTTGAAGAACGGGTTCTTGCCCGGCGTGAGGCGCGCCTTGAGATCGAAGTGCAGAGGCTCGACCCAGTTCGGATCGCCCGCGTACACGATCTGGCTGACGCGCATGAAGTCGGCGATGTCCTTGCCGGGCGTGTGCTCGCGGATCTCGATGGCCATGGGCCGCCGAGCTACCACGCCGCTTCTTGATGTGCATCAAGGCCGCGCTCCGAGCGCGAGCCCATCGTCTGCTCATGACGACGCACATCGAGACCCGACACGGAGAGCTCGCGATCGACGTTCGAGGCAGCGGGACGCCCTTCATCCTGCTCCACTCGGGCGGCCACGATCGCCACGACTTCGACGCCATCGTCCCCGCGCTCGCGCGGCGCTTCCAGACGGTGGCGATCGATCTGCTCGGCCACGGCGAGTCCTTGCGCGACACGCACGTGACGGCCACGAAGATCTGCGAGGCGGTCGAGGACGTCGTCGTGGCGCTGCGGTTGCCGCCTGCGCTCGTGATGGGCAACTCGGTCGGGGGCATGGCGGCGCTGCACGTAGCGTCACATCGACCGGACACCGTGCGCGGTCTCGTGCTCGTCTCGCCTTCGGGGATGATCGATCGCAACGCGATCGTGCGCGCGCTCTGTTGGGTCCAGGGCCGCGAGTGGATCCGCAGGCACACGGGGATGGCGTTCGCACGCTCGTACCTGAAGGTGCGGAACGAGCACACGGAGGCCCTGCTCGCCCGCATGACCGAGCGTCGCAAGGATCCGCAATTCATCGCGATGGAGGCGGCGCTCTGGCGCAGCTTCGGTGACGCGAGCTCCGACTACGCCGAGCGGGCGCGTGGCGTGCGCGTGCCCACCGCGCTCGTGTGGGGTCGTCGCGATCCGGTGATCCGCGCGCGCGTCGAAGGTGTCCGAGCACGAGCGATCATGCCGCGCGCGTCGTGGATCGAGCTCGATGCGGGACACGTCCCGTTCGTCGAGACGCCTACCGCGTTCCTCGATGCGATCGAGCCGTTCCTGCGCGCGCACGTCGCGCCCGCAGCCGCGACAGGTGCGCAGGCGTGATCCCCAGATACGACGCCACGTTCTTGCCCAGCGTGCGCGCTTCGAGACCTGGATAGCGAGCGCGAAAGCGTGCGTAACGCTGCTCGGCATCCAGAGCGAGCAGCTCCCACTCGCGCTCCGCCTTGATCACGAGAAGCCGCTCCAGCGCGGCGCGAAAGAGCGCGTCCCAGGCGGACGAGCGGAGCGCGAGCGCGCGCAGCTCCGCGTAGGGCACGACGAGCAAGCGCGTGGGCTCGTCGGCCACGATGAACGCACGCGACGGCCCGTCGGACAGCAGGTCCGCGAGCGATCCGGACCCTTCGCCTTCGACGATGAACGCCTTGGTTCGCTCGGTACCGTCGTCGATCACGAAGTGCTCGCGCAGCAGGCCTCGAGTCACGATCGCGACCTCGGTCGCACGCGTGCCGGCGCGCAGGAAGCGCTCGCCCTTGTCGAGCTCCTTCACGCGCAGCAGCGCGGCGCCTTTCGCGATGTCCGCGTCATCCATCGGCGCGAGCGCGCGCATCGCCTTCGCGAAGATCCGCAGCTCGTCCTGGCTCGGCTTGGCCATGTCAGTGCCCCTTCCGTGCCCCCTCTCAGTGGGAGTACGGCTCGTTCCGCAGGATCGTGAACGCGCGGTAGATCTGCTCGACGAGGACCAGCCGCGCGAGCCGATGCGGGAGCGTGAGGTCGCTGAGCGAGAGCTTCAGCGTCGCCTCGTCGGAGATCGCCTTCGGCAGCCCGTACGAGCCACCGATCAAGAACACGATCGCGGGGATGGCGCCGTTCTCGCACTGACCGACGAAGCGAGCGAGCGCAGGCGACGTCATCCGCGTTCCGTCGACCTCCATCGCGACCACGCGCGCGCGATCCGGGATCGCCTTGCGCATGCGCGCTTCCACGGTGTCGTCGTCGGTGAGCTCGAGCTCGCTGACCTTCGCGTAGTGAGAGATGCGCGCGACGTAGTCGTCGATCAGCGCCTTCAGCCCACGATCTTTGATCTTGCCGACGACGACGACGACGACCCGCACGCGTCGTTAGTTGGCGGTCGCAGCGACCGGTACGCGGGCCGCGTCCATCCAGAGCGACTCGATGTCGTAGTAGCCGCGCACGTCCTCGTGGAAGATGTGGACGACGACGTCGCCGAAATCCATGAGCACCCAGCGGCCCTGGCTCGCGCCCTCGACGCCGAGACACTTGGTCTTCGTCTTGGCCTCGACGTCCTCTTCGATACCACGCGCGAGCGCCGCGACCTGACGATCGCTGCGGCCGCTCATGACGACGAGATAGTCCGCGTAGTCGACCTTGCCGAGCACGTCGATGATCTCGACGTTGACGGCCTTCTTGTCGAGACCGGCCTCCGCGATGGCGAGCGCGACACGCTTGGCGCTGTTGTCGGGCGCCGCGGCAGCCGCCTTCTTCGTCGCGCGCGCTTTGGCCGGGGCGGCCTTGGCGGGCGCCGCCTTGGCCTTGGCCCTGACGGCGGCTTTCGGCGCAGCGGCCTTCTTCGCGGGGGCCTTCTTCGCTGCCGGCTTCTTACCTTTACTCTCGGTCATCCGTGGTCCTTCTCGAGTCTCTCGATCATCACGCCGGATCGCCCCGGGTCTGCCCCGAGCCCAAACCGACCCACTTCTTGGTACACAGCTCGGCCGCGCCCATTGCACCATAGGCATGGAGCTTGGTGGTGGAGATCCCGATCTCCGCGCCGAGCCCCAGCTCCCCGCCGTCGTTGAACCGGGTCGAGGCGTTGACGAGCACGAGGCTCGCATCGACCTCGGAAATCCAGCGATCGGCCCGATCCTGGCGCTGCGTGACGATCGCTTCCGTGTGGAGCGTCCCGTGGCGCGCGACGTGGGCGATCGCGCCATCGATCCCGTCGACCACGGCGATCGCCAGCACGAGGTCCAGGTACTCGGCGTCCCAGTCGGCCTCGGTCGCCGCATCCATCGCCACGATGGCTCGCGTTCGCTCGCAGCCGCGGAGCGCGACGCTCTTGCTGCGCATCGACGCCGCAATCCGCGGAAGGAATGCATGCGCACACGCCGCATCCACGAGCAGCGTCTCCATCGCGTTGCACACGCCGGGACGGTGCGTCTTGGCATCGAGCGCGATCCGCTCCGCCATCGCGAGGTCGGCCTCGCCGTCCACGTAGACGTGACAGACGCCCTTGAAGTGCTGGATGACCGGCACGCGCGCGTGCTCGGTCACGAAACGGATCAGCCCTTCCCCGCCGCGGGGGATCAGGAGATCGACGAGCCCGGTGAGCTGCGTGATCTCGCGGAGCACCTCGCGATCGGTCTGCGCGACGAACGACACCGCCGCCGGATCGATCCCGGCGTCGGCGAGCGCTTCGGCGAAGCACGCCGCGATCGCCTGGTTCGAGCGCAGCGCCTCGGAGCCGCCGCGCAGCATGCATGCATTGCCGCTCCAGAGACACAGCGCGGCGGCCTCGGCCGTCACGTTCGGGCGCGACTCGTAGACGATCGCGACGAGCCCCAGCGGCACCGTCACGCGGCCAACGCGCAGCCCGTTCGGGCGGGCTTGAAGCGATTCGATCCGACCGACCGGATCCGGCTGGGACGCGACGCTGCGTACGGCACGTGCCATCTGGGCGACTCGCGGACCGTCGAGACGCAGCCGGTCGCGCATGGCGCCGGTGATCCCGGTCGCGTCCGCTGCGGCGAGATCGAGCGCGTTCGCGGCGAGCACGATCTCCGCATCACGCTCGATCCGTGCGGCTGCGGCCTCGAGGAGCGCCGCCTTGGCCCCCGACGACGCCTGCGCGAGCCGTGGTTGTGTGGCGCGGGCTCGGAGCGCGGTGGCACGGATCGGGGACATCGGCTCGCGGTGCATAGCACCGTGCGCCGCCTGCGAAAGCGGCTTCGCAGGCCGTGAAAAACCGCAGGCGTGCGCATGCGGGACGGAGGGCGCGTGGTACATGAGGCCCGCCCGAGCGCCATGACTGCCGCACTCACGAACGAGCCCGATTCGAGCGCCGCCCCGGCATCGATCCCCGCGCCTGCCGTCCCCGAGTCGGCGATGCCCGCGCTGGGAGAGGCGACCACGGACAAGCCACGCGCGTTCCGTGCGCCGCATCCGCCGGGCCGTCGCGGCGCGAAAGAGCTGCTCGCCGCCGCCAAGGAGTTCCAGAAGGAGAGCCGCGCGCGCAGCTGGTTCCACGTCGCCGAGACGTTCGGCGTGTTCTTCACGCTCGTCGCCGGCATCGTGATCTTCCCGGCGTGGTGGCAGCGACTTCCGCTCTCGATCGTGGCGGGGCTCGTCGTGGTGAGGATGTTCATCCTCTATCACGACTACATGCACCTCGCGATTCTGCGGAACAGCACGCCAGCGAAGTGGATCATGTACGCGTACGGCGTGTACGTGCTGACGCCGCCGACCGTCTGGCGACAGACGCACAA
>CAYSCF010000456.1:0-4923 GCA_964429305.1 uncultured Sandaracinaceae bacterium
TCATGATCGAATGCGGGAACACGTTCACGATGCCGCCGGCCGTGCCGATCAGGATGCGCCCTCGATCGCCGACGGCTGCCGCGGCGGTGAGCTCGATCCCGAACTCGGGCGCCAGATAGAACGCCGGCCGGATGGCCATGAAGCCGTTCACGAGACCGAGCGCGCCGAAGTTGAACGAGATCTCGCCGAGGGCCTGCGGAAGCGGTGGCGGCGCGAACACCTCGGGCGCGAAGGCACCTTGGTGTGCCTCGTCCTCGGAGAGCTCGTGCGTGTAGACGGCGTCGCCCTGCACCCACGCGAACGTCCCGTCGGGCAGCTCGACGCGGAACCAGTACCCGCGCGCGCCGCGCTCGACGATCAAGAAGACATCGCCGCGCGAGGCCGTGTAGACGTGGCGGAACGACGTGCCGGGACCGCTGTGCAGCTCGGTGCGGTCGACGACCACCCGCGCGTAGACGCCCATCGGCGCGTCATCGTCGGGAGCAGAGGCGCTCGCCGCGACGGCCGGAGCCGCAGACGTGTCGGTCGCGCTCGCCGTGTCCTGCGCGGCAACGTGCGAGGACACGGTCAAGAGCAGCACGCACAAGAGCGCACGAGTGCTCAAAGCGCGCTCCCGAACCAGTTGAGGATCAACGTCTCTTCGGCCGAGCCCCGCATCACGACGACGCGCGGATGCGAGTCCATCCCGGTCGGGCGCCGATAGAACGGGCTCGACTCCGCGTCCGGCCCGAGCGTGAACTGAACGCGCTGGTAGTTCTCGGCGTAGTCCGGCGGGATGACGGCGCCCGGGCTCAGCCGCACCGACGAGGCATTGCTCATGTCGCCGGTGCACATCGGCGGCGTGCTGCCCTGCGGCGGGAGCAGGCGGAGCGACGACTGCGCAGTGTGGCAACCGCCGACATCGCCGGACGCGCCGTTGGCGCAGCTCAGCGGCTCGATCACGTGGGGCTCGATGAAGCAGTAGAAATAGTCTTCGCTCAGCTGCGTGTTCGGCTGGACGATGTTCTCGCCCAGCTCGACCGTCCCGCATCCGGAGAGGAGCGCGGCGATCGCGAGCGCGGCTGGGGCGAGGGCCGAGCCGGGGCGTTGTGCGCGCATCACGAGGCGAGCCTGCCAAACGCATAGCGTGGCGGTCAACGACATACGGTCCGGGCGACGAGAGATGCGATCTGGGGCGAGCACGATGCTAAGCTCCCGGCCGGGAGGGCAGAGACATGCAGATTCGAGCTACCGCCGCCATGGTGCTCGCACTTGCAGCCTGCGGAGGCGGCGCAACGCAATCGCACGCCACCACGGCGAGCACCGAAACGACGACACCAGCGCCGCCGCCACCGGCACAGGCGGCGCACGCGCGTGGCGACCACGACGTCTCCGCGCGCGTCGGTAGACTGGGCGGATCGCTGGAGCTGGGGAACGGCGCGCGCCTGGAGATCGATCCGAACGTGCTGACCGAAGAGGTCCAGATCTCCATGAGCATCGCGCAAGGCGCGCACGTGTTCGATCAAGCCGAGACACAGACGCCGCTCGGGCCGCTCGTCGAGATCACCCCGGCGGTGACCCCCTCGCAGACGCGATCGATCCACTACAGCGTACCGTTCGCGCGGATCCCCGACGGCTACCCCGAGAGCGATCTCGCGCTGGCCGTCGAAGAGGAGGGCGCGCAGCGCGAGCACTTCATCAGCGGCACGGCCACGCGCTGGCAGATGTACCCGGCGCGCCACGTGGGAGATCGCTTCGTGTCGGATCTCGATCAGCTCGCCGGTCACCGGCTCCAGTTCGGCGTCTCGCGTTGAGCGCATCGCTGGCGCAGAGGGTCCTCGGTCGCGATGCGACTCAGGTCGCGCGCGAGGCGCTCGTCTCGCGCGAAGCGATCGAGCTCGCGTGGCGATCGGAGATCGTCGATCTCCACGTCGAGTCGTTCATCCCGGCGCGCCTCTATCACTACGACTTGCTGAAGAAGCACTCGTACCGGTTCCCGTTGATGGGCTACCTGTTCGGTCATCTCGACGTGCCGCGCGCGCTCGGCGGCGGCCTGACGGGCGCGATGTGGTCGATCTCGACGAACATCACACGCTCACGGGGCGTGCGCACCGACGTGTTCGCCGAGAACGTCGAGAATCTTCGCGCGACGCTCCAGAAGAGCCCCGACATCGAGGTCGTCAAGACGCACGCCGACTACGTCGCGGCTCGTTCTCGGGGAAAGCACGCAGCGCTGCTCGCGGTGCAGGGCGGCAATGCGTTCGAGAGCCGCGCGTTCGAGAACCCGGGCGGTCTCATCACGCGCGTGACCGTCGTGCACCTCTCGAACAGCGTGTTCGGTGCGACGTCGAGCCCGGCCCGCGGCGGCGGCGATCCCGGCCTGACCGAGCGCGGCCGCGACTTCGTCCGCTGGCTCGACTCGGAGCGCATCTTCGTCGACCTCGCGCACGCGAGCCCGCGCGCCTTCTGGGACGCTGTCGAGGTCCACGATCGCAGCAAGCCACTGATCGTCACGCACACCGGCATCCGCGAGGTGCTGCCGATGTGGCGCAACATCGACGCCAAGCAGGTGAAGGCGGTCGCCGACACGGGCGGCGTCGTCGCGATCATCTTCCATCACGGATTCCTCGGACGGCGCGTGCCGACGGGGCGCGTGGTGCTCGATCACGTCGAGGCCGCGATCGCCGCGGGTGGCGAAGAGTGCGTCGCGCTCGGCAGCGACTACGACGGGTTCATCGTGCCGCCGGCCGATCTGCGCGACGGCGGCGTCGGCTTCTACCGACTCGTCGACTACATGCTCGAGCGCGGCTGGAGCGAGACGCGCATCCGGAACGTGCTCGGCGACAACTTCGTGCGATCGTTCGCGCGCCTGCGACCCTGAGAGCGAACGATGACCGAACAGATCCCGAACGACGAGGGCGGCGACGAGACCGTCATCCTCGCGCGCATGACCGATGCCGTGCAGGCGGGCGCGCTGCGCGAGCTGCTCGAGAACGAGGGCATCTCGGTCTCCACGCCCGGCATGGAGCATCGCTCGCTGCTCGGCATCGCGGGCGGCTACGTCGAGATCCTCGTGCGCGTGCCGAAGAAGGACCTCGCGCGCGCGCAGGAACTGCAAGAGAGCATTCGATCCAGCACGCCGGTCGATCCCGCCGAGAGCGGCCCGCCGGAAGAGAAGGCGCGCACGGATCGCCTGCGTCGCATCGCGTTCTTCGCGGCGATGTGGCTGCCGTTCGGCGGCGGGCATTTCTACGCGCGGCGCTGGGGCACGGGCTTCTTCTTCATGGCGCTTCAGCTCGCGACCGTTGCGTGTGCATTCGTGTGGCCGCTCTTCTGGTACGCGATCCCCTTCGTCGCGGTCGCAGATGCGATCGGCTCGGTGCGGATCATCGGTGCCGATCAGCGCGGTGACGCTCCGGATCTCCTCGCGCGCGTGGCGCCCGCGCTCGCGTTGGTCGCGGTGCTGCTCGTCCCGGGCGCACGCTGGATCGCGCCGCATCTGCTCGCGGGAGAAGCGATGGTGCAGGCGTGTCGACGCGCGTCGGAATGCGGCGGCGGCGAGGACGCCGATCGCTGCATCGCGTCGGCGGCCGATCGTACGTTCGCCGGCACCGGCACGCGTCTGCGTGATCAGCAGTGCGCGGAGTGCCTCGAAGAGTCGCTCTGCGAGGACGTCCCGTTCGAGTGCAGCGAGTGCGACGGGCTCGTGCACCTACCCGCCGCGACGCGACCTGCGGAGCCGATTCCCGGTCTCTTCGGCGCAGGCGCCGACGATCTCGTGCACGTCGTGCCGTCGCTCTTCCCGCGCGACCACCAGAGCGTGCCGCCTTCGCCGGAGATGGACGACCTGCTCCGCCTCTTGGAGCAGAGCCCGCCTACTCCCCCATCTTCTCCAGCGCATCCTTGAGCAGCCCGAGGCCGCGCGTGTGCATGCGGCTCACCCACGAGCGCGACACGCCGAAGTCGGCCGCGATCTCGTCGAGCACGCGACCCTTGAAGTAGAAGTCGCGGATCACCTTGGCCTCGCGCTCGGGCAGGCCCTCGATCGCCTTGCGCACGCGCGCGCCGGCCTCGGCGCTGATGAGCGCCTCGTCGATGGCGGGCGCGGTGTTCTCGGCCTGACCGACGGCCTCGATCACGAACGCAGCCGTCGTGCGCGCCAAGACGTCGTCGATGCTCGCGACGGTCGCTTCGACGTCGGCCTTCTGCGCGGCCGACTTCCCGGCGCGATCTTCGGCGGTCTGCTCGGCGATCCCGTCGGCCGCTTCGGCGAGGCGCGAGAGCTCGTGCGCGCGGCGCGACACGTAGCCGGTCTTGCGTACGCCATCGATCATCGCGCCGCGGATTCGGTAGTACGAGAACGTCGAGAACTGAACGCCGCGCGACGCATCGAAGCGGCTGCGTGCCTCGAGCAAGCCCTGGAAGCCCCACGCCTTGAGGTCTTCCATGGCGAGGGTCAGATCCATCTCGCGCCGCAAGCGCTTGGCGATGTGCGTGACGAGACCCTCGTGGTCTCGGACGAAGCGATCGTCGTCCTGGCTCCCCATCGCGAAGCTCGATTACACGCCTGCCGCGCGTGGCGTCAAGTCCAGCACTCAACTCTCCTGTGCCTCGGTCGGCGTGGACGGGCGGCGAGGCACGAGTCGCACGCGGTGAACACGTCGCGCGCGCACGTCGTCGACCTGGATCTCCCAGCGTCCGGCCTCGATCTTGTCGCCCGGGATGGCGAGGCGCCCGACGCGCTGGACCACGTAGCCGCCGACGGTCGCCGCATCGCCGCGCTCCAGCAGGGTCAGACCGTCGAGCTCGGTCAGGTCGTCGAGGGGCAGGGCGCCGTCGACCATGACGTCGCCGCTCGCTTGTTTGTCCATGCGCGGCTGGCCGACGCCGGTGATCTCGTCGTTCATGTCGCCGACGATCTCCGCGAGCGCGTCCTCGAGCGTG
>CAYSCF010000457.1:0-4922 GCA_964429305.1 uncultured Sandaracinaceae bacterium
CCACTGGCCCACGTTGCCGCGATCGATCGTCCTCGTCGGCGCGGGATACGTCGCGCTCGAGATCGCGTCGGTGCTCGCGGCGCTCGGCGTCGAGGTCGAGGTGCTCGCACGCGGACACGTGCTGTCTGGATTCGATCCGGATCTACGCGTGTTCTTCCGGGACGAGATCCAGAAGCACGGGATCCGCGTGCACGAGCACTGCGGCGACGTGAAGTCGGTGGCGTGCGAGGGCGATCGACGGGTCGTGTGCGACGCGAAGGGCGATCGTTTCGTGGCGGACCGCGCGCTCTTCGCGATCGGGCGCACGCCGATCGTGCACGGCTTCGGTCTCGAGGAGCTCGGCGTCGAGATCGCGCACGGCGCGGTCGTCACCGACGAGCGGTTCGCAACCAACGTCCCGGGGATCTTCGCGATCGGCGACGTCATCGCGCGCATGGAGCTCACGCCCGTGGCGCTCGCGCAGGGCATGATCGTGGCGCGCGGTCTCTTCGGAAAGCCAGTCGGGACGATTCCCTACGATCTGGTGCCCACGGCGGTGTTCTCGATGCCTCCGGTCGCGAGCGTGGGCCTGAGCGAGCCGACGGCGCGCGCACGTGGCATCGAAGCGAAGATCTTCCGCGCCGATTTCCGGCCGCTCAAGACGACGATCAGCGGCAGTACGAGCCGCACGCTGATGAAGGTCGTCGTGGATCCGGCGACCGATCGCGTGCTCGGCATCCACATGGTCGGCGTCGACGCGCCCGAGATCATCCAGGGCTTCGCGGTCGCGCTCGTCGCAGGCGTGACGAAGGCGCAGCTCGACGCGACCATCGGCGTGCATCCGACGTCGGCCGAAGAGCTCGTCACGATGAGGACGCCGATTCGCTGAGATCGTCGTCACGGTCGAGCTCGACCGCGCTCGGCGGCGCGAGGCGATCGGCGTCGAACGCGGGCGTGCCGCGCAGCTCGGCGGCGAGCGGATACGCAGCCGCGTCCATCGCGTGGAGCTCGCGCTCGCATGCGGCAGAACGTTCGTCGAACCAACGCACGCGCGTCGCGAGCGTGAGGCAATAGGAGAAGCGCTCGGCCGCCTGGCGCAACGGCGCACGCACGCAGCTCGGCTCCGTCGAAGAGCGCGTGCACATCAGGTCGTCGGCGGTCTCCCACTGCCCGTCCGGGCCCGCGCTCGATCCGTTCAGCACGGCCTCCAACGTGCCCGAGTAGATGCCGTAGAGCTCGTCGTCGTCCTCGATCTCGGCCGGCACGGGCGCGGATCGCACGTCGTCGACGATGCTCCGGTACATCTCGCCCACGCGCGACGCGGCAGCGATCTGCCACTCGGGAACGGCGAGCGACGCGATGCGATCGTAGGCCTGCTCGGCGGCGCGCAATGCCTCGAAGCGGCGCGTGAGCCAGGGGCCGAGCTCGGTCGTCGACCAGCGCATCACGGCGGCGACGGTTCGCTGCCCGGAGAACCGCGGAAACCGGATCGCCTCGAACGCCGCGAAGCGTTCCTCCGCGAGATAGAACTCGGCCTCGCTCGCCCCATCGCGTGCGCGTGCCTCCCAGAGGGCGCGCTCCTCGGGCGTTGCGTCGAGCTCCGCGATCGCCTCGCTGGCGCCGCGCTCCCACACGCCGAGCGCGGCGCGGAATGCAGCACCCGCTTGGTCGCCGTGATCGAGCTCCTGCTGCGCGCGACCGATCTGGACGTTCGCGCGGACCACTTCGTCGGGACGCGCGCTGCGACCGTAGTCGCGCAGGAATGCGCGGTAGTGCGAGAGCACGTGCGCCCAGTCGCCCTGGCTCTCGTAGATCGCGCCGAGCGAGAACACGACCGCGGACGTCTCGCGCGGGCGCGCGCGGCGATAGCTGCGCTCGTAGAGACCCGCGTCGGCGATCGCGCGATCGGTCTCGCCGAGGCCGAGCCGGAAGAACACGGCGTTCTCCAGCGCGACGTGAGCGATGGCGCAGGTGCCGGCGGCGCGCTCCGCATCGGTGCACGTCTCGGCGTCCGGGCTCTCGCGCGCGAAGCGCTCGTACCAGTCCGCAGCGCTCGAGTAGATCGCGAGCGCGTGGTAGCTCGCGCCGAGCAGATACGCGGCGCGATGCGCGAGATCGCTGTTCGGGAAGCCGTCGACGAGGGCCTGCCGCACTTGGATCGCGCGGCCGAGAAGACGCGCGGCCTCGTACTCGATCGCGGCGTTCCAGAGCATCTCGTCGCGGCGGCCGCACGTCGCGTGATCGCGGGCGATCGCGACGTAGCGCCGCGCGGAGACCGCGTGATCACCAGCGTGGGCAATCGACTCCGCTTCGAGCCGGAGCACGTCGCACTGCAGCTGATCGATCGTGGGGCAGAGGTCGGGATGCTCCGTCGCGGCCGTCGGCGTCGCGCAGTAGAGGCCGGCGATGGGCGCGAGGTCGCTGCGGAGATCGGTCACGCAGCTCGCGCGCCCGTCGCGCCGGAAGATCGCGTTGAGCGCGTCGAGGTGCAGGTTCGCCGCGATCTCGCCGAGCGGATCGTCCGCGTGCTCCATCGCGACCGCACGGAACGCGACAGAGGCCTCCTCGAAGTGGCGCGCCTCGTAGTAGATGCGCGCGAGGCGGTACTGCACCGTCGCGCGATCTTCGCCGTCGGGCGCCGTGCAGAGGTAGCGCTGGAACGCGTGTGCCATCGCGCGCTCGTCGTCGCTCAGGTCGCGCGGCGCGGTGCCTTCGTGCGTTCGCTCGCGCTCGCGCGGTTGGTAGTCGGCCTGGTAGACGCGATCCCAGCAGAGCACCTCCGCGTAGGCCGCATCGGTGGTGTACTCGCCGTTCGGGTCGAGCGTGACGACGCGATCGAACGCCGGACCACACGCGCGGAAGTCGTCCATGCGCCAGAGCAGCTCCGCGTAGAAGTACGAGACGCGATAGAGCGTGGGCCAGTCGCGCCGATCGATCTCGGGATAGTCGAGCTGCTCCATGTCGGGCAGCTCGGCCACGACGAGGCGATAGAGCTCGCCCGCCAGGCGCATGGTCGTGCGATCCAGCGTGCCGGGCTGCGTGCCGTCGCCGATGGCCTCGCGATGCCATGCGGTCGCGAGCTCGACGAGGATCGTCGCCGTCGTCTGTCGACACGCGCGCACGGCGTCGTCGGGATGGGATGCCCGAGCGAAGGCATTCATCACGTCGACGAGGCGCTGCGCCTCCGTTCGCTGCTCGGGCTTGGGACGGCTCGAGATCACGGCGCTCGTCACGCGGCTCTGCCAGCGGCAGAGCGCATCGGAGCGCGGCCGCTCGCTCATGAGCTGGTGATAGACCTGGATCGCTTCGGGCCACTGTCCGGCATCCTCGTACGCTTGTCCGAGGCTCTCGAGCATCTCGATCGCTTGATCGGCGTCGTCGGCATAGCGACGAAAGAACGCGAGCGCCTGGCTCGGCCGTCCGACGCGCGCGTAGGGCAGCACCAGCTCGCGACGCGCCTGTCGCGCGAGACTTCCCACGTCGCGCGCGTCCGGATGCTGCTCGGCGAACTCGAGCACGCGCGCGAACTGCGTCAGCGCGCCCGCGAAGTCCTCGAGATTGAACCGCACCCACGCGCGCTTGTAGAGCGCGTAGCCGTAGACCGGGTTCGGTGCCTCGGGCGGCGTCTCGAGCACGTGCGCGTAGAGCGCGTCGGCCGCGCTCATGTCGCCTTCCTCGAAGTAGTGCTCGGCGAACGAGAGCCACGCATGCGGCACGAAGCGGCTGTTCGGGAAGTCGCGAACGATCCTCAGATAGACCTGCCGCGCCTGCTCGAACTGCTGCGACTCGCCGAGCCCGAACGCGAGCGAGAACAAGACCTGATCGAGGTTCGGTAGCTCGGGATGCTCGCGAACGAGGCGTGCATAGGTAGTGATGGCGTGATCACGCGCGTCGGCGGCCTGCGTCTCGGCCGCCGTCTGCTGCGTCGTCGCCTCGGTGTCGTCATCGTAGACGCGCGCGTCGAGCGAGCGCGCGAGACGACGCTCGAACGTCTCGAGCTCGAAGTACGTGTCGGCGAGGCGCTGGAGATATTCCGCCTGATGCGGCGTGTGCGCGTCGCCGCGCGAGAGGATGCGCTCGAGCGTCGCGATCTCGTGCTCCATCAGATCGACGGTGCGCGTCTGCGCGCCGGGCTGCGCGAGCTCGTCGTGTGGATCGAGATCGAGGCCCGGCCGCGTCGGCGTTTCGGCTGCTTCGGCAGTGACGCGCGGCGGCGCCACGTGGGACGTCATCGTGTCGCCGTGCGCGACGCGCGGTGAGTCGGCGCACGCCAAGACTTCTCGCGCCGGCGCGCCGATGCACTCTTGTGCGCGAGCCAAGCTCGACGTCGCGAGCAGCATCCCACTCGCGGCGAACGTGATCCACACGTTGGAAACGGACATGGCTCTCCCTCCGCGCTCCTGACGAGGGCGCGTGCACGGATCGAGCGCGACGCGCGATGCGCGCGATTCACGTCGAGCCGCGTGATGGAACCCCGAGCACCTTCACCCTTGGCTCGCGGCGAAGGGATTGCGCTCGAGCCGGCTCGTCGGCGATCGTCGCACGCATGTCGATCGCCGCCGCCTACGACTCGAACGACGCGGTGGGCCTCGCCGCGCTGGTCCGCAAGAAGGAAGTCTCGCCGAAGGAGCTGCTCGACGAGGCGCTCGCGCGCTCCGATCGGATGCGCGGGCTCGACGCGATCGTGATCGACATGCGGGAGCTCGCGCGCTCGCAGATCGAGCGAGGCTTGGCCGACGGCCCGCTGCGCGGCGTTCCGTTTCTCTTGAAGGATCTCGCATCGCCGTACGCGGGCGTGCCGATCCGCGGCGCGAGCAAGTTCTTCGAGAACAACGTTCCCGAAGAGCATGGCGCGCTCGTGCAGCGCTATCTCGATGCGGGGCTCGTCGTCTTCGGCAAGACGAACACGAGCGAGTGGGGAATCCTGCCGACGACCGAGCCGA
>CAYSCF010000458.1:0-1673 GCA_964429305.1 uncultured Sandaracinaceae bacterium
ATCGGTCGCGCTCATGTACGCGGTGGTCAGCACGCGCAGCGGGGCGCCGCGGGCCACGAGATCGCGCAGCGGCGCTTCGACGAGGCGGAAGCCGCTCCACTTGAGGAACGAGCAGAGCAGATCGACGCGGTCGGCGGAGGCGAGCTCGCGCTTCACCTCGTTGCCGAGCGCGACGTCGTGGCGGCCGTTCACGAGCAGATCGCTCGTGGCGAGCGGGATCTCGGGGCGCTCGGGGCTCGTCGCGATGCCGAGACCTACCGCGGGCGTGCGCACGGCGAGCAGGCGACGGCCCGGAGGCGCGAGGCGATGCGCGGGCGTGGCGCCGGAGTCCTTCGTCTCTTCGAGCAGCGCGAGCAGCTGGTTGGTCAGCGCGAGCTGGCGCTCCAATGCATCTTCGCGAGACGTCGGGAACGACGCGAGCGCGTGGATCAGGCGTGCGTGAACCAGACGTGCGAGCGCGCGCGGGCTCTGCGTGGGATCGAGCGCTTCGATCTCGCGCAGCGATGCGTCGTGCGCTTGTAGCGATGCGTCGAGCTCGCGCGTGATCGGCGCGTCGTAGATCCCCGGAGGTAGTCCTCGTCCCGCCACGTCCCCCGCGCAGAACGTCTCATGGATCGCGCAGGGCGCGCGTCACCCGTGAGGGGTGAAACATGACGATTCAGTCCGGGCGGAAGCGCCGGGCCCTCACCCCGGCCCTCTCCCGCCCGAAGCGGGAGAGGGAGATCGAGATCACGGCGCGGTGTGCGGGGCGGGCGGGGCGACGGGCGTCGGTGCGTGATGCGCGGGCGTCGGCGTGGTCGTCGTCGTCGTGGTCGTCGCGTGCGTGGTCGTGGTGTCCGTCGTGTGGACGGCGGGGTGTGTCGTGCCCATGGGCGTGGCGCTCGCCGTTCCGGTCGTCGGCTCGTGCTCGGCGTGCTCGGCGCGGGCGTGCCCGGTGCGGGCGTGCTCGGTCGCGCGATGCGGATCGACGCTCGTGCTGCGGCGCTCGCGCGTGGTGGTCGACGAGGTCGTGTGCGTGGTCGAGCCCGGCGTGGGCGCGGCCGTGCCGGGCGGGTTCGCGGGCGCGGTGTCCGTCGTCGTGGTGTGCGTGGTGCTCGTGCTCGTCCCGCGCGCAGGCGGCGTCGCCGTGTGCGGCGCGTGATCGACCGACTGCGCCTGCGCGACCGAGCAGAGACCGATACAGAGCGCCGCCGCGATGAGGACGGACATCCAATGATTTCTAGAACGCATGATCTGCCTTTGGGGATGGCATGTGTGGCAGGAGCGCCGATGCCGTCCGCAGGCGCTGCGGAGCACGATGGGTGCCGCGCGAGGGAGGGCACTTCGATGCGTGATTCGGCGCGAGGCGAGAGCGCTCGATGCGACATGCGATGTAGTTGTGAGACGGGCGACGTCGCCTGATGGGCCCGCCCGAAGCGGGAGAGGGAGTCGAGCCCGTCGCTCGCTGGTGGGCATGGGCCCGGTCCCCGCTTCGGGCGGGTGAGGGTGAGGGCCCTCTTACTTCGGCGGGCGGATCGTCTTGCTGCTCGGCGCGACGTTCGGGCCCGTCTGATCGGCCTCGGCTTCGTCCGGCTCGGTCTTGCTCTGCTCGCGCTCGACTCTTCGCACCAGCGTGCGGCGCAAGACCGTCATCGTGGAGTCGAGCACGCGGCGATGGCCGTCGAACGCGGCCA
>CAYSCF010000458.1:1773-4920 GCA_964429305.1 uncultured Sandaracinaceae bacterium
CGCAAGACCGTCATCGTGGAGTCGAGCACGCGGCGATGGCCGTCGAACGCGGCCAGGCGCTCCATGCTCGGAGACTCGAGCGCGCCGACCGCTTCTTGCTCGATGCGATCGATGAGCTTGCGAAGCTCGGCCGCCGCAGTGGCGATTTGATCCCCCGCAGGAGTGCCCGCTACGGAGGGCGCGGACGGGAGCGGGCCCGGCCCGCGGACGGGAGCGGCCGGAGTCGCGGGCCGATTCTTGAGAGTGTCGCTCACGGGCAACCGACGGCGGGGTCGACGATGCTCGGCGCGGCGTCGCGCAGGAACGTGCGCAGAAAGCAGCGGTACTGCGTCTGCGCGTCGGGCAGCTGCCACATCACCTCGTGGCCGTCCTCGATGCCGTCCTGCATGTGCTGCACGACGGCGCCCGTGACCATCGCGCCCTCGTCGCTCGTGAGGTTCGCCGTGACCGGGAACGCGTGCGCGCCGCGGCCGCGCAGCGGGAGGATCTCGGTGATCGACTGGAACGGCGCCGTGCGCGGGTCGTTGCGATCGAGCACCGGGCCCGCGAGATCGAGGCCCGTCGCGATGGTCATCGCGTTCGCGATCGGCAGCGTGATGTACGTGTCGACGATGCCCTGGAACATCAGGATGTGACGCGGCTGGCCGGACGCGTGGCGCACGAGCAGCGGCGCGTACACGGCGGCGTCGGCCTCTTCGCCCGCCCACTGCAGCCAGTTCACGACCGGGTCGTCCTCGCGCAGCGGGTGCGTGGTGCGATAGCCGAGCAGGCCCGCGGCGATCGGTCGCACGTCGAGCGGGCTCTCCTTGTACATGATGTTCTCGGTCCAGCTCGCGCCCGCGCCGCTGAGCACGATGGCGCGATACCGAGGCTCGAACGCAGCGGCGAGCGGCGCGATGCTGGCGCCCATCGAGTGGCCCATCAGCGCGAGCTGACGCACGTCGATGTGCGCGGTGCCCGCGTGCGTGGTGAGACCCGCACAGCCCGACGCGTCGACCTCGAGCGAGGAGAGGAGGTCGACGAGCAGGTCGAGCTCGAGCGCCGACTGACGGAGGTTGTCGCGCAGCGCCGTCGGGTTCTGGATGTTGAAGACGAGGAACTGCTCGTCGCCCATCGTGATGTTGCGCAGGCCGCCGTGCGGGCCGTCGATCTGGACGCCGGCGATTCCCTCGGCCGCGAAGTGCATCGCGGGGCCGGTGCCCGGCGTCGATCCCGTGTGCTCGCCGGTGTCGATGCCGCGATCGACGAGCGGACGATCGCCGCCTGCGCCGGTGCGCACGAGCGTGACGAGCGGAAAGCCATCGGTCGGCATCGTCACGCGCGGCAGCGTGAGGAGCACGTTCGCTTGCTCGGTGTGATCGAGCATGAGCGCGCCCGTCTCGTCGAAGCGCCAGCCGCCGCCTTCGGTCGAGTAGGGCGGCGTGCCGGACTGGTAGACGGGGACGTGCGCGGTCGTGTGATAGACGCAGTACGCGTCGTAGGTCGTCTCGAGCGTGAAGGGCGCATCGAGCGTGATCGTGTCGCGGCCGCGGACGGACTCGAGACCGCGCTCGAAGACGGCGGTCGGGCTCTGCGTGCGGAAGACGGTCATGCCGACGACGTGATCGACGTCGACGTGGTGCATCTGGAGCTGCTGGACGGCGGCGACGTAGGTGGCGCCCGTGGCGGCGTTCAGGCCGGCCGGCGCGCCGTGATCGCGCAGGTTGCGCATCGAGGCGCTCGGCGTGTAGCGGTTGCCGGTCGCCGTGAGCAGCGTGTCGAGAACGACGACGGCGTACGTCGTGCTCGCGCGCAGCGGCCAGCCCTGCAGCGGCAGCGCGGTGAGCAGGTGCGCGTTCGCGCCGAAGGGGCCGGCGTCGTCGGTGTAGTAGAGCTCGATCGGGATGCGCGTGCCGACGTCGGGCGAGTCGGGGTCGACGTCGACGAGCTGGACGACCTCGGTGTTGTCCGTCGGGTCGGGGCGCAGCGTGATGAGCGTGGTGGTCGGCGGCTCGCTCAGCTGGAAGTGGATCGCGCTGGTGGTGCCGAAGCCGTGCAGGCCGACGAGCGCCGCTTCGACCTGCGCCACGATCGTCTGATGGCCCGGCGAAGGAAGGCCGGTCACGTCGACGATGCCGTCGGCGTCGACCAGATCGGCCGACGGGAAGGGCGCATCGAAGATCGACGTGCTGCGCGCGAAGTCCATGCGGACCTCGGCGCCGGGCGCCTCCGGAGGCGCGCACGAAGGCACGCCGAAGAGAGCGAGGGCGAGCGCGAGCGAAGCGAAGAAGCGAGAGTGCGGTCCCACCGACGGACAGTATGGCACCGGACGGGAATTCGGGCGCGAGGACCGAAGAGTCGGATTTTCCGGACAAGCGGGAGGCGAGCAGGACGAGGAGGCGAGCAGAGAGCTCCTTCCTTGCCTCCCCGTCCTCCTCGCCTCCTCGCTTGTTCTGAATTCTCTCGCTCGGCGACCTGCCGGATCCCTCGACGTCCCCCCAGTCCCAGCGTAGGGTCGCGCCCCGAATGACGGTCCGCGACCTCGGTTATCGGCCTTACGAAGGGGCGCGGCTGCCTCCTTCCAACAACACGTGGGTCATGCTGCGGCATGGGCTCGCGCGCGCGTGGGCCTCGTGGCTGGTCAAGATCGGGATCCTGCTCTCGGCGGGGCCGCTGCTGGTGTTCGCGGTGTACGTCGCGCTGCGGCTCTGGGTCACGCGCAGCATGGGCGGCAGCGGCGGCGATCAGCTCCCGGAGTTCGATGGGACCGAGCCGCTACGTTATCTCTACGCGTCGGAGACGTGGCTCGCCGTCAGCCTGATCACGCTCGGGGCGGGCGCGCCAGCGGTGGCCGAGGACCTGACGTTCCGCGCGTTCCAGTTCTACTTCGCCAAGCCGGTCACGCCGGAGCAGTACTACGCGGGGCGCGCGATCGCGGTGGCCATCCCGATCTTCGGCGTGACGCTGGTGCCGGCGGTCGTCGTCGACCTCGTGATGGTCGTGATGTCGCCGGTCGATCAGGCCGGGACGATGGCGGGCCTCTTGCTGCCGTGCCTCGTGTACTCGCTGATCCTCGCGATCGGGATGGGCGCGGGATCGGTCGCGATCTCTTCTCTGAGCAAGAGCCGCGCGCTGACGATGAGCGCGTGGCTGCTCTGCTTCGTGGTG
>CAYSCF010000459.1:0-4916 GCA_964429305.1 uncultured Sandaracinaceae bacterium
CAGTGCACCATGGCGATCTGCAGCACGATGCCGAGCTCGTTCTCGAGCTTGTGCCGCGAGCGAAGCGCATCGTCGTAGAGCGCGACGAGGTGATCCCACGCTTCCTTGTCGGTGAAGTGCTCGACGAGGAAGTTCATCGCCTCCTCATCGCCGGGCGCGAAGTCGAGCACGCGCTCGTAGCAAGCCGCCGCGCGATCCTTCTGCTCGAGGATCCGCGCGCACGTGCGTGCCGCCTGTCGGTAGAAGAAGAGGCGGTCTTCACGCTGCTTGGTGCGCTCACCGGCTTCGAGGAGCGCCGTCGCCAGCAGATCCCACTTCTCGCGCTTCTTCAGCGTCAGCGCCTGCAGGCGCGCCGCGCGCGCGTCGGCCGGATCGGACTCGAGCGCCTGCTTGAAGAGGCGATCGACGTCCTTGTCGCGACCCTTCTTCTTGTACTTCCAGACGAGCATCGCCGCGCTGACCAGCAGCGACGTCTTGAGCGAGGGCTCGCTCGTGGTGTCGGCCTCGTCGACGAAGCGCTTGGCGATGTCCTTCCAGTTGGACTCGGCGGCTTCGATCTGCTCGATGACCTCTTCGATGTCGCCATCGCCCGGTCGCAGCTCGAGCGCCGCTTTGTAGGCCGTCTTGGCGGACTCGTCGTCGAGCAGCTCCTCGCGATGCAAACGTCCGAGACGCACGAGCAGCGCAGCGCGCCGATCGACGTCGTCCTTCGTCTGATCGATCTCGATCGAGAGCAGGCCGGCGGCCGCGACGAAGTCGTGACGCTGCTCGTGTTGCTCGCGCGCCATCGCGATCAAGCGCACGGGCGCCTCGCCGAGGATCGCGGGATCGCCGCTCGCGAGCGCTTCGCGCAGCTCGACGATCGTCTGCTCTTTGTCCGGGTCCTCTTGAAGGGCGCCGAGAAGGTTCGATACGGTCAGCACTCGCGCTTGTCTCCGTGGATTCCGAGAGGATCGAGCGTGGTCGCGACGACGCGCGTTTTCCTACGCAAAAATAGGCGAATTCGCGCAGCCCTCCGCTGCATCGTGCGCGATGGTACGCACGCGCGAAGCGCGATCGCAAGCGTCGAATTCGATGCGTGTTTTCGCGCTCAGGAGCGCGACGAAGACAGCCCGATCGCGCGGGTCGTCCAGCCCGCGTTACGAGCCGCTGCGAGATCGATCACGCGACGCCCATCGACCAGGACCCGTCCACGCACGAGCGCCCCGACGCGATTCAGGTCGAGCGTCCGGTACTCGGCATGCGCGACCATGACCACGATGGCGTCGGCGCCTCGGACCACCGCGTCGAGCGAGCGGTCGAAGCCCGCGACGAACGGGTCGTGCACGCGGACGGTCGCGCCGCGCGCCTTTGCCCATGCCACGAGCGCATCGGTCGGGCTGTTGCGATCGTCGTCGGATCCCTCGAGGTAGGCCTGGCCGAGGGTCGCGATCGTCTTGCCGTCGAGCGACGAGACGCCGAGCGCCTCGAGCACCAGCTCGCCGACTCTTGCCGGCATCGCTTCGTTCACCACGCGGGCAGCCTCGATCAGCGGCAGCTCCACGCTCGCGCCCGCGGCGAGCAGCCAGGGATCCTTGGGAATGCAGTGCCCGCCCACGCCCGCGCCCGCGAAGAGCACGTTTCTTCCGGGCGAGCGGTTCACCAGACGACGGACCTCGAGGAAGTCGGCGCCCGAGTCCTCGCACACGCGGGCGAGCTGGTTGGCGAACGCGATCTGGACGTCGCGGAACGCATTCTCTCCGGTCTTCACGAGCTCGGCGGTCGTCAGATCAGTCGCATCGACGTCGGCGCGTACGACGCGCGCGTAGAGAAGACGCATGGTCTCGGCGATCTCGGGCGACGATCCGAGCGCGTGATGCCGGGTCGGCTCGTGGCCAACATGCGCGAGATGCCGCGCGTCGCCGGCGGATCCCGTGGTACAGCATCCCCCCTTCTGGATCTTCGCGAAATCCCCGATCACGAAGTCGACGTAGACGTCCTTGGAGACGATGCATCCGCGCCCCAGGCGGGCTCCCCCGCGGATCTGCGCTGGATTCCAGACGCTGGTGCCCTCCCCCAGCGTGGCGCGCTCGGACACCTCTGCGGTAGGATGGACACGGGGCGCAGCGGAATTCATCGTCGCCCGTTTGAACGACGCGGGCTCCCTCCGCAACAGGTCACGTTGACCCCTCAGAAGACGGCTGGTACCGTCCTCCTCGTAACGTCCGGGGAAAAGGTTTCGCAATGCGTACATGGGCTTGGCTCTCTATCTGCCTCGTGTTGGTCGGCGGCGGTCTCGCGTTCGCGCAGACTGGTGACGGCTCCGGTGGCGCGACGGGCACCGACAGCGAGGACGCATCCACTGGCGTCACGCGCCGTGCAGACCTCACCCCCGAGGAGCAGCTGACGGAAGCCGAGCGCGTTCAGACGAACTCGCAGGCCTTGAGCCAGCGCG
This sequence comes from uncultured Sandaracinaceae bacterium, assembly GCA_964429305.1. Taxonomy (GTDB): domain Bacteria; phylum Myxococcota_A; class Polyangia; order Polyangiales; family Sandaracinaceae; genus JBBSAT01. The sequence goes on from CAYSCF010000459.1 coordinate 2,435, forward strand.
TGATGAGCATGCTCGACGAGGCGCGCCGCGAAGGCGACGTCGTCCGCGTCACGTGCCTCGACGACAAGCTCACGCAGATCAACGCGCACGGCCGCACACTCTCGGACCGCATCGAGTCGCTGCAGCAGGCGACCACGACGTCCGACGACGACCGCCGCAACCACGAGTTCACGGTCATCTCCGTGCTCAGCCAGAACTTCACGCAGCTCGAGCGCGACGCGAACGAGTGCATCGGCCAGTCGATGTTCGAGACGGGCACGACTCGCGTCGTGACCACGATCGACCCGAACGCGCCCACGGGCGACGTGTCGGTGTACACCGACCCCGGTGTCTACAACGGCATCCCGTACATCCCACCGCCCGCCTCGTCCCATATGTAGGGCTGGTGAGCTTCTCATGTGTGGCATCGTAGGCGCGGTCGTACGGCCAGGCGCCCTCGACGCGCCTGATATCGAGCGAGCGATCGGATCCCTTTCGCATCGCGGGCCCGACGGCCGCGGTGTCGTGCGTGCCGGACGCACCGAACACTGGGAAGTCTGGCTAGGGCACGCGCGACTCGCGATAGTGGATCTGTCTCCCGGCGGTGCCCAGCCGATGCGCCGGGGCGCGTCGACGATCACGTTCAACGGCGAGGTCTACAACCACCGAGAGCTGCGCAAAGCGCTCGAGCCCGACGTCACCTTCACTTCGCAGTCGGACACCGAGGTGCTGCTCGCAGGCCTGCAGCTGCAGGGGCCGTCGTTCCTGAAACGAACGAACGCGATGCTTGCGCTAGGCCTCTGGGACGCCGACCGAGGCGAGCTCCTGCTAGCGCGGGATCGTCTAGGTAAGAAGCCGCTCTACGTGTTTCGAGACGAGAATCACCTCTTGTTCGCGTCGGAGCTCAAGGCCCTCGCGGCACTCGGCGCGCCCCTCGACCTCGACGAGACCTCCCTGGCGCTGTTCCGATGGCTCGGATACGTGCCGGATCCGCTATCGATCTGGCGCGGCGTCAGGAAGCTCTCCGCCGGTGCGTACGCGCGCTTCGACCTACGGTCCCAACGGCTGCCCGACCTCGTGCCGGAAGATTACTGGGACCCGTTAGGTGGCCTGGCTCGCACGTTCGACGGCTCGCTCGAGGAAGCGGTCGACGAGGTGCTCACGCTCCTCGACGACGCAACGCGGATCCGACTCGAGGCCGACGTACCGGTCGGCGTCTTTCTCTCGGGCGGAATCGACTCGACCCTCGTGGCGTCGAGCGTCGCGCGCACGGCCACACGTCGAACTACGGCCTTCACGATTCAAGCTGCGGAGGCACGCTTCGACGAGTCGAGCGTGGCGCGCGAGACCGCTCATCAGCTGGGCTTGGACTTCGAAGCGCTCCCTCTGCCGCTCGACGCTTACGCGAAGCAGACGGAGAAGATCCCGTGGCACTACGACGAGCCGCTGGCCGATCTCTCTCAGATCGCAACGATGGCGAACGCCGAGGCTGCTCGGAAACGCGTGACGGTGGTGCTGACGGGCGACGGAGGCGACGAGGTATTCCTTGGATACCCGTGGGTGCGCTACCCCGAGCGCCTCTGGCAGATCCGTCGGAAGCTGAGCCTGCTGCCCGGCACTCGACAAGTGGCTCGCGCAGCGTTGGGCACGCGCGCCGGCTTCGAGCTGTTGCGGATGGCAGTGAGCATGATGGGCTTGAACGCCGCAACGCTCGACGCCAAGAACAAGATCTTGCGCGAAGCGCTGCGAACCGATCATCCGGAGGACTTGTACGAACGCTTCCATTGCGCGCGACAACGGGAAACGCTGCTCGCGGCCGATCGGGCGCGCCTGCCCGTGAGCCTTCTCGGATTCGCGCGCGAGCTGTATCCGACGTACGGCTGGCAGGCGGCCGCGGCGCGAAGCATGCCGGAGCTTCTCGGCGCGCTCGATTTGGTGACGTACATGCGCTCCGACATTCTCGTGAAGGTCGACCGTGCCACGATGGCGTACTCACTCGAAGCGCGTAGCCCACTGTTGGACTACCGGCTCGTCGAGCTCGGCCTCTCGCTTCCGTTGGCCTACAAGGCCCATGCCGGCAAGTTCAAGCGCGTGCTCCGACTGGCGTGCGCCCGTCGCATCGGCGAGCGGGTCGCGAGCAGACCAAAGCAGGGCTTCGGGATCCCCGAGCCCGCGGGTCCCTCAACTCAGACTGGCTCCTCGAACGAGCGATGGGCTGCCGAGACGGAGCGCGCCTTCTTCGCCACTTGGCCGTCGGCCGGGCTTCGAGGAAACGCGGCGTGACTCTTCGGGCCAACGGAGCGCGTCGGTCGCGGGCACGCCGTCTGACGTGCCATGACTGACAAGCGTCCGAACGAGTTCGTACGCAACGTCGCTGCGATGGTCACGGGCGCGGCGTTGGCGCAGGCCATCCCGCTCGTGACGTCACCGCTGTTGACGCGGCTGTACTCGCCGACGGCGTACGGGACGTATGCTGGCTTCTTGTTCGTCACGGGAATCCTCG
>CAYSCF010000460.1:0-4913 GCA_964429305.1 uncultured Sandaracinaceae bacterium
GGCCAGATCAGCGAGGACGTCGTCTACGAGTTCCGCTCGGGCGTCGCCTACGGATACGGCTCGCTGAGCCGCACCTGCCGCACTTGCTACTGCCGCATCAACTCGATCTCCCGCGAGCAATGGTGCGACTACGAGGCGGGCGCGGGTCACGGCGCATCCAGCACGTGCCTCGCTTCGTACGGCGGCAACAGCGGCTGGAACGACGCGTGGGCACAGCACTGTCTCGCGACCCACTCGGCGTCGTTCGAGGCCGAGTCCAACGACCACTATCGAGCGCAGGCCTGGCTCGCGAACCGCGACCTCGCGGCGCGCTTCCCGCATCCGACCACCGCCGCGGGCGCAGACGTGCTCGCCGCGCTCGGCACGCACTATCCCATCTACTGACGCAGCGAGAGCCCGCTCCTGCCTTCCTGCCTTCCCCTCCGCCCTCCTCAGCGGCGATCAGAAGAAGTTGCCGATCGTGAACTGGAAGTCCACGGCCTGTTCCCACGGCCGGCGGATGAACGGGATACCCCACTCGAAGCGCAGCGGGCCGAGTGGCGAGATCCAGCGGACGCCGAAGCCCCAGCTCGTGCGGATGTCGAAGGGGTTCGACATGTAGTTGCAGGGATTGCTCGACGGGTCCTGCACCGGCGCCTGCGGGATCTGACAGAGATAGCTGTCGAGGTTCCACGCATTGCCGCCGTCCGTGAAGACGACGCCGCGGATCTGCACCTGCTCGATGATCGGGAACTCGAGCTCGAGGTTGTAATAGAACTGCGCGTTGCCGCCGACCGGGATGCCCGTGTCGCCTAGCTGCGCGTTCGGATCGGTCGATTGCGACACGCCGAGGCGCGGGCCGAGACCATTGAGCGGGAAGCCGCGGACGCTGAAGATACCGCCGAGATAATAGCGCTCGAAGATCGGCGGCCCGGGCTGCTGCCGCGACGTGATGATGCCGGCCGTCGTGTTCATCTTGAGCACGACGCCGCTGAAGAGCTCGACGTACCAGCGCACGAACGCGCTCGTCCGGACGAACGTGTTGGCCGAGCCGAGGACCTCGTCCGCGATCTCGGTCGATGCCTGGATGTACACGCCGTTTCTCGGGAACAAGCGATTGTCGCGCGAGTCGAACTGCAGTGTGAATCGGATCGAGCTCGAGAGACCTTGTCGATACAGGTTGGCGAGCTGCAGCGTCGGCAGCTGGAACAAGCCCGCGCCCGTTCCCGATCCGAAGAAGCCGCCAGTGCGCGCGCCGATCTCGACGTAGTCGCCACGGTAGCTCGCGAAGAAGGTGAACCTTCTGTCGAGCAGCCAGTGACCGAAGCTGAGCGAGCCTCCAGTCGAGTTCCGACTGAAGGCTTGGTACTGCCTGGTGGTTCTGAACAGCTCCACCGCGGCACTCCATTGAGTGCCTAGGAAATAAGGCTCGACCAACTGCAGCTGGATGAGCTGCCTCAGGCCGGAGAGCTGCAGCTGCAGCGAGAGAGACTGACCGTTGCCGAACAGGTTCTGTTGGTTGACCTGCGCCGTGAGGATGAAGCTCTCGATCGACGAGAAGCCGGCGCCGACCTGGAACGTGCCGGTCGCGCGCTCGGCGACCTCGAAGTTCACGATGATGGTGTCGTCGCGCGAGCCGTCCGACTCGCTCATGTCGACGTGCTCGAAGTAACCGAGCGCCTGGACCGCCGCGCGCGACGTCTCGAGCTGCGACTGCGAGTAGAGATCGCCCTCGGAGATGCGCAGCTCGAGGCGGATGACGCTGTCGCGCGTCTTGGTGTTGCCGCGGACGTTGATGCGCTCGATCGTCGTCAGCGGGCCGCGGCGGATGCCGACGGTGAGATCGACCGCGCGCGTCTCGGCGTCGAGCTCCATCTGCGGCTGCACTTCCGCGTGGGCGAAGCCCTGGTCGCGGTAGAAGCGGGTGATCGACTGCAGCGCCTGCGCGAGCGACGTGCGATTGAACCAGTCGCCCGGCTGCGCGTGGATCATCTCGCGCAGCACGCGGTGGCCGCCGAGCGGATCGATCTCTTCGCCCGTGTCGTCGAGCTCGGTGACGCGGATGTGGCCGAGCTGGAAGCGCGGGCCCTCCGTGATGGGGATCGTGATGTCGATGTAGCGGCGATCGGCCGTGAGCTCGATGCGCGGCGTGCCGATGTGGATCTGCAGGAACCCGCGGTCGTAGTAGGTCGCCGAGAGGCGCGTCTGGTCCTCGTCGAAGTGCGCCTGCTGGAAGTTGTCGTTGTTCGTGAGGAACGAGAAGAAGCCCGTCTCGCCGGTCTGCATCGCGCCGCGCAGATCGGCGTCGGGGATGTGGTGGTTGCCGACGAAGCGCACGCGCCGGACCGAGACCTCGAGGCCCTCTTCGATCCGGAAGTTCACGTCGACCTCGTTGTTCTCGAGGTTCGTGATCACCGGCTCGATGTGCGCGAGGAAGTAGCCCTTCTCGGCGTAGAGATCGCGAAGGCGCGTGACCTGGGCGGCGACGTCGGGGCGCGAGAGGACGGCGCCCTCGCGCAGCTGCATGACCTCGTCGATGTCGCTCGTGCCGACGTGGTTGTTGCCTTCGTAGTGGATGTGCCCCATCGCGGGGCGCTCGCGGACGCGGAAGACGAGATCGATGCGATGATCGCTCTGCTGCTCGCCCTCCACGACGATGTCGTCGAAGAACCCGAGATCCCAGAGCGACTCGGCGTCGTGGGTCACGGCGACGTCGGTGCACGTGCGGCCCGCGCGCAGGCGGATACCTGCGAGCACGTCCTCGTCGGCGACGCGGCGGTTGCCGAGGATGCGGATGCGGCGGATGCGGGCGCCCTCGCAGATCGTCGTCGGGACGTGGACGCCCACGCTCGGGTCGTCGACGCCCTCGTAGATGGTCCCCGAGGGCGAGGTGGTCTCGGCCTCCTGTTGCTCGCGCAGGGCCTCTTCCTCTTCGGCTTCTTCCTCGGCGTCGGCGGCCGCCTCGGCGTCCGCGTCGGCTTCCGCCTGCTGCGCGATGGCACGATCGAGCGCGATCCCACCGACCACGGTGGCGAGCGAGCTGAGCGCGAGCAGGGTGCTGAGGAGGGGGCGGCGCATCGCGCGGGGCGGGTCTCGATCTTTGGGCGGAGAACGGTGGAGGCCGGCGAAATCCGGGCGAAAAACTGGCGGGGTTTATCCGCGCCGAACGGGAGGGTCAAGCACGGACACCAAGGCCTACGAGCGAGGGGGGCGCCGCCTTTCCCCGTCGTGCATGCCAGCGTCGGCGTAAGCTTCGCTCATGAGCGATTCGGCCCGCCATCGCGACCGTCGAGTCATCGCGGCGGGTCTGGTAGCGCTGATCGCCCTCGGTGCAGCGGCGAGCGCCGTCCTGAGCTCTCGGTTCGCGCTCGCGGAAGCTCTGGATCGTCTGGACGCCGAGACCGCACACGCCGAACGGCTCCAAGCGGAGCTGGACGCTTCCCCCGAGCATTCGACCCTGCGCGTGGGTGACCCGATGCCCGAGATCGCGCTCGCACCGCTCGAGGCCGAGGTCACGAGCCGAGAATCGTTGCGTGGTGGCGTGACGTTGCTCGTGCTCGGCGCGAGGTGGAGCGAGCCCTCGGAGCGCGAGCTGGTCGCGCTCGCAGCGCTCGATCCCGGATTGCGGGAGCGCGGCCTCACGGTGATCGCAGCGCTGGAAGACTCGTCGCGCGACAACGTCGTCGCCTTCGCGGCACGACACGCGCTGCCGTTCGCCGTGCTCCACGACACAGGGTACCTGCTCGCAGCACGCATGCGCGCGCCGGGAATGCCGACCACGTACCTCGTCGGCCGGGATGGCCTCGTGCGCTACGTGCACCACGGCTACCGGTCGGGCGACGTCGTGGCGATCGAGACCGAGATCCGCGAGCTGCTGGACGAGCCGTAGAGCCGCTCACGTACGCGAGAGCAGCGCGCGGCCCAGGGCGAGCGACGCCAGCGCGGCGATCCCGCTGCCGAGGAGCACGCCGAGGGTCGCCGCGTCGCGCAGCGATGCGTGCGCGAACGCGAGCGAGCCGATCAAGAGCGACATCGTGAACCCGATGCCCGCCGTCACCGCGAGCACGATCATCTCGCGCACGCCCACGCCAGGTGGAAGCGCCGCGAAGCGCAGGCGCACGGCCAACCACGATGCCGCGAGCACACCGACCGGCTTGCCGATCGCGAGCCCGAGCGCCACGGCGACGATCACGCCCACTTCGGTCTGCTCCGTGGGCAAGGCGGCGACGTGCACGCCCGCGTGCGCGAGCGCGAACGTCGGCATGACGATCAGCGTCACGAACAGGCGCAGGCGGGCGAGGCTCGCCACCTCGCGCGCCGGCGTCGCGAGACCGATCGCGGCCCCGGCGATCGTCGGATGCACGCCCGAGGACGCGACCGCGAGCCACACGAGCAGCGCGGCGATCCACGCGACCAGGCTCGCGCTGCGGTGGCGCGCCATGCGGCGGACCGCGAGCGCGAGCGGCGCCACGATCAGCCCCGGCAGCCAGATGCCCGACGCGTAGAAGAGCGCGACCAGCACGATCGCACCGAGGTCGTCCACGATCGCGAGCGCGAGCAAGAGCGCCCGCAGCCCGGCAGGCACGCGAGAGCCGAGGAGCGAGAGCACACCGAGCGCGAACGCGATATCCGTCGCGGTCGGGATGGCCCAGCCCGCGCTCGATCCACGTGGCGCGAGCAACAAGTAGATCGCACCCGGCACGATCATCCCGCCGAGCGCCGCGACGATCGGCAGTGCCGCGCGCTGCGCGTCGCTCAGCGACCCGGTCTCGAGCTCGCCGCGGATCTCGAGCCCCGCGACGAAGAAGAACACCGTCATCAGCACGTCGTCGATCAGGAACGCGGCCAGCGGGCTCCGCAACTGGGCGTACGTCGTCGGCGCGAGCGACGCCCACGCGAGCGCGACCGCCGCCGCGACGACGAGCACGATGCCG
>CAYSCF010000461.1:0-4881 GCA_964429305.1 uncultured Sandaracinaceae bacterium
ACGCGCGCGCCGTTCTCGAGCAGATGATCACCGACTTCGGTCGTCGTCGCTCGCCCGAGCGCGCGCACGCGCACTACCAGCTCGCGCAAGTCGCGCACGCAGCCGGCGACATCAAGGAAGCGCTCGATCACCTCGACAAGGCCTCGAGCATGGACCTCGGCCATGCCGGCATCCTGCGCCTGCTCGGTCAGCTCGCGCGCGAAGGCGGCCAGCTCGATCGCAGCGAGCGTGCGTATCGCGCGCTCCTTCTCCTCGTGCGTCGTCAGTCGCCGGACTCGCCCGACGTGCAGGTCGGATCGAGCGAGGTGCTCTACGAGCTCTCGCGCCTCTCGAAGGATCGCGGGCAGGACGCGCAGGCGCGCGAGCTGCTCGAGTCGGCGGTCGAGACTGCGCAGCAGTCGAGCGCGGAAGCAGCGCGCTTCACGAGGGTTCTCATCGCGCGCGGCGAGATCGAGCTCGCGGAGAAGATCCTCACGCGGCGCCTCACGCTCGACGAGTCGGGCATGCCGCGCGCGAAGGTGCTCGCCGATCGCGCGGACCTGCTCGAGACGCTGAAGAACCAGCCGAAGGAAGCGCTCGAAGCGCGCCTGTCGGCGATCGAGATCGCGCCCGAGTGGACGGCGCAGATCGAGGCCGCGCGCGCGACCGGCAAGAAGCACGGACAGAGCGCTGCCGTCGCCGAGGCATTGAAGAAGCTCGTGGATCGATCGACGCGTCGCAAGGAGGACGCGGCACTCGCGTCCGATCTGCTCATGCAGCTCGCCGACATCCTGGAAAACGACGTGAACGATCTCGCGGGCGCGGCGGAAGCGTACGCGCGCGTGGAAGCGCTCGGCGTTCGCACCGTCGATGCGTGGCGCGCGCTCGGACGCGTGGCCGCAGCGCGTGGCGATCGGATCGAAGAGATCCGCGTGCTGCGTCGCCTCGTCGCAGCCGGCGTCGACACGAGCAGCTTCGGCCGCCCGGAAGACGACATCCCGGAGTCCGCGAAGACCGACGCGCTCTACCGCATCGCCGAGGTCGAGCTGCGTGATGGCGAGACGCTGCAGAGCGGTCTCGACACGCTCTCCGATGCCGTCGCGCGCGATGGAGACAACGCGCGCGCCGCGAAGGCGGCGGCCGAAGCGGCCTCGCACTTCCCGTCCGACGCGCGATCGGGCGTGTACGACGGTCTCGCCGCGCTCTGGGAGCGCACCGCGCGCGCGTCCGGAGACAAGGCGCTCTTGCTCGGCTACCTGAGCGAGCGCATCGGCGGTGAAGGCGCTTCGATCGAGGACGTGCGCGAGGCCGCGCAGGTCGCGACCGAGCTCGGCCGCGATGCCGACGCCGAGAAGCTGCTCGTGCGCGGCGCGGAGATCGCGCGCGGATCGCTCGACGGTCTCGCCGGCGCGCTCTGGATCCCGACGTCGCTCGCCGAGCGCCGACGCGCGGCCGGAGATCTCAAGGGCGCGATCCAGTGGACGGTGGCGGCCGTCGAAGCGTCGGATGCGTCGGGTGACGCGCCGCGCACGGAGGCGTTGAGCAAGGAGCTCGCATCGCTCGCCGCGCAGCCGGGCGGCGATCCGCAGCTCGCTGCGGCGACGTACACGCGCCTCATCGAGCTCGAGCCGCGCGATCGCACCCTCTGGGGACCGGCCGCCGACGTGTTCGTCGGGCTGAAGGATCGCGAGGGATACGAAGGCCTCGTGCGCCGCACGCTCGACGGTCTCATCGAGCCCGAGGACCGCAACGCGCTCCGCATGGAGCTCGCCACGCGCCTGATGGGGCCCTTCAGCGCACAGGAAGACGCGATCACCGTGCTGCGCGAGGTGCTCGACGAGGATCCCGATCATCTCGGGGCCTCGCAGGCACTCGCCGACGTGTTCGAGCGCGCGGGTCGCGACGAGGAGCTCGCGGATCTGCTCCGCCTGCAGCTCGATCGCGCGCGTGATCGCAACGACGGGCCCGCCGTCGCGGCCCTCTCGCTCCGCACCGGTGGTCTCTATGCACGGCCTTCTGGCGGAGGCGTGCGTCGCGAGGACGCGATGGACGCCTACCGCGCGGGCCTCGACTGGTCGCCGGAGGATCCGGGCCTACTGCGCGCGCTCTACGAGCTCTACGGCAAGAACGACGACGCCCGTGATCGCGTGACGCTCGGCGAGAAGCTGCTCGCGGTCGAGACGGGCGAGGCCGCGGCCAAGCTCGCGATCTCGGTCGCCGATCAACTGATCGAGCTCGAGGATGCCGACGCGGCGCTCCGCGCGCTCGACACCGGATTCCGCGCGGCGCCCACGAACGAGAAGCTCAAGAAGCGCCTCGAGAAGACGCTGCGCGAGCGGAACGATCTCGACGCGCTGGCCGACATGATGGCGTTCGACGCTGCGAACCGGACGGATCCGGCGGCGCGTCTCGCGCGCTTCCGCGAGGCGGCGGCGCTCTACAAGGGCGAGCTCAACCGGCCCGAGCGCGCGGCCGACGTGCTCAAGGACGCGGCGGCGCTCGCGCCCGGCGATCTCGATCTGCTCGGCGAGCTGGTCGATGCGCTCACGCAGTCGGGGCGCATCGACGACGCGGCCGACGCGGTGCGCGTCGCGCTCGAGTCACGACCCGATGAGAGCAAGGAGCGCGCGCAGCTGCTCGGCACGCGCTCTCGTCTGCGCCTCGAGCTCCGCGACACCGCGGGCGCGCTCGAGGATGCCGAGGAGAGCTTCCGCATCGATGCGAAGAGCGGTCGCGATCAGCTGATCGCGGCGCTCGACGCGCACAAGGACACGCTGGCCGACAACGGCGACCGCGAGAACGAGCGCGCGACCACGCTGCGTCTCTCGATGGTGCTCCGCGCCGGCGGCGACACGCCGCGCAGTCGTGACGTGCTCGCGGCATGGGTCGAGCGCGATCCGAGCGACGTCTCGGCACTGCGCACGCTCGTCGAGCTCGACAGCAGCGCCAAGCGCTGGAGCGACGTCGTGAGCCACACGACGCGCCTCATCGGTCTCGAGACGGGCGAGCCTCAGGCGGAGATCGCGCTGCAGCTGCACGCGGCAGCGGGTGAAGGCGGCGATCCCGGCTCGGCGCGCGACGGCCTCGAGGCAGCGCATCGCGATCAGCCGGATCATGCGGGCATTCGTAACGCGCTGCGCTCCCTCTACGAGAGCGTCAGTGCGTTCGAGGAGCTCGCGGCGCTCTTGCTCGTCGATGCACAGCAAGCCGAGGGCGACGGCCGCGAAGCTGCGCTGCGTCGCGCCGGCGAGATCTACGTGTACGAGCTGCAGACTCCGACGCGCGCGATCGCGCCTCTCCGCGAGGCGCTCACGCTCAAGGAGGACGACCTCGAGCTGCTCGTGCTGCTCGTCGACGCGCTCATCGGATCGGACGCGCTCGCGGAGGCCGTGGAGATCCTGCAGGCCGCCATCTCGGCGAAGGGCAAGAAGCGCTCGCCCGCGCTCGCGTCGCTCCAGCAGCGCATGGCGCGCATCGCGGGTCTCTCGGGAGATCCGCAGACACAGCTCGAGTGGCTCAAGGTCGCGCTCGAGACCGACAAGCAGTCGAACGTGGTGGCGGCCGAGCTCGCCGAGCTGGCGATCCAGCTGGGCGACGATGCAAGCGCGATGACCGCGCTCAAGGTCGTCACGCTGCAGAAGACGCAGGGCCCGATGAGCAAAGCGATCGCGTTCCTGCGCCAGGCGCAGATCGCGAACCGCCAGGGCGATCACCAGAAGGCCGTGCTCTGGGCGCGACGCGCCCGCATCGAGGACGCCGAGCTGCGCGAGGCGGAGGAGTTCCTCCACTCGATCGGCGAGGCATGATCTCGGCAGGCACCGGAGATCAGGACAAGCGGGAGGCGAGGAGGCGAGGAGTCCCTTTCTCGACTCACTCTGCGCGATCGACACGGAGGACGGGTGGCGCGTCGTCCTCTCCTCGCCTCCGTTCCTCCTCGCCTCCTCGATTGTTCTGATCGTCCGCGCACGCCGCAGGAACGATCGACCCTGAGTACGCCTCAGAAGCCGACGCGGCGCATGACGAAGCGCGGCATGCCCTTGATCACGCCCATCACCGCGCGCCACGGCGCGGGCGCGTAGACCTCGGCATCGCCGCGATCGATCGCCTTCACCACGCGCGCCGCGACGTCGTCGGGCTCGCCGGCGAAGGGCGGCGGCTTGAGGCCGGCGGTCATGCCTGTCTTCACGAAGCCGGGCTTCACCGTGACCACGTGCAGCCCATCGGCGTGGTGCTTGTGATCGAGACCTTCGAGGTAGCGCGTGAGACCGGCCTTGCTGGCGCCGTAGAGGATGACCGGCTTGCGGCCGCGATCGCCCGCGACGCTGCTGAACACGCAGAGCGTGCCGCCGCCGCCCGCGAGCAGCATTCGCTTGGCCTCTTCGCAGAAGAGCACGGTGTTCGTGAAGTCCGCGGTCAGCAGGCGCGCCGTGAGCGCGGGATCGTTCTCGAGCGCTTCCTGCGTCGCGAAGAGCGCCGCCGTCACGACGATCGTGTCGACACCGCCGAGCGCGCGATCCGCGGCCGCGAGCGCCGGCCCGAACGTCTCGGGTCGCAGCAGATCGCACTCGGCCCACTCGACCTTCGTGCCTGCGTGCACGCCGAGATCCGCGGCGGAGCGCTCGAGCTCGTTGCGATCGACGCCGAGCACGAACACGCGATCGCCGCGCTTGGCCATCCGCCGCGCCACCGCGCGGCCCATGCCGCTCGTCGCACCGAGCACCGCGACGTTCAACGGGCGTTTTCTGCTCATCGATGATCTCCGAACAAGCGCACGGACTGCGCGCTCCGAATCTTGCCGGTCGGATCCCACTTGCGGCGTACGTCGAGGAACGCCGGTAGGCGCGGCTCCATCGCGCGGAAGTGCTCGGGGCGCGTGAAGCCGTCCTTCGTGAGGTAGATGCG
>CAYSCF010000462.1:0-4881 GCA_964429305.1 uncultured Sandaracinaceae bacterium
GTGTACGGAAGGATGTGCTCCATCGGGCGGCGGATGCAGCCCTGCAGAGCCGCGGCAGCCGCGGCTGCGCCCGTGACCGTGAGGAACTGACGGCGCGAGACGCCGTCGTCGCCATTGGCCTTCTTGGTCTTGGCACCCAGCGTGACGAGGTCACCGACCTGGACGCCGCTCTCGGCGATCACGTCTTCGTGCGAGCGCCCGGGCGCATGCTTCTCTTCGAGCGACCGCCATGCGGCCTTCTGCTTCGTTCCGACCGCAGCGCTCGTCGCGCGGAAGGCCGTCTGTTCACGCTTGCTCATGACCCACAAGCCTTCAGGCAATTGGTCTTCATCGGTGACACCCGCCGCAGTTCTCGGGAGGAACGACGTAACGTTGGGGAGGCGCGCCTTCACGGCCTGCGACGAGGCTCATCGCGTACTCGTGCGGGGCTTCGCCGTCGGGACGCTGCCACGCCATGTTCGTGATCTCGGTGGTCGGCCGGAGATTCGGCTCTGGATCACGGTGACAGTCGAGGCACCACGCCATGCTGAGCGGCTGGTCCTGACGCACGACCTCCATCTGATCGATGCGGCCGTGGCAGCTCGCGCAGCCGACGCCGGCCGAGAGATGCACGCTGTGATCGAAGTAGACGTGGTCGGGGAGGTTGTGAACGCGCACCCACTGCACCGGATCGCCTTGCGGACGATCGGGCGTCGACGAGAACCAGCTGTCGAAGAGCGGCTGGACCGACCCGTGCGTCGCCACGTGCGGATCGGTTCCGCCTCCGTGGAGCGTCACGTGGCAGCCCATGCACGTCTGCGTGCTGGGAACCATCGCCTCGTAGCTGCGCTCGATCTGCGCATGGCAGTACCGGCAGTCCATGCCGAGCTGACCAGCGTGCAGCCGATGGCTGAACGGGACGGGTTGAACCGGCGCGTAGCCGACCTGGGTGTTCCAGGGAGAGAAGTAGTACGCGACGATGAACGTCACGACGCCTCCACCCACGGCCAAGGCCAGCGCCGCGACCAGCGGCAGGAAGTTGAGCGTCCTCGGGAATATCTGCATGCGGGCAGTCTCGAAACCGAGCCCGATCCACAAACGGTTCGGGGCTCCGGTGAAGACACTCCTGTCGGGAATCGACGAAGAGTGCCGAGCGGGCCGCTAGAGGCGTCTGATCGACGACGTCTTCATCGACGTCGATCGGGCGCCACGAGGGTGAACCCGCGTGAGGGCCATCGAGGCGGCGCCTGTATACGGCCGCCGCATGGGATGTTCAACCCTCGTTTTTCTTTTCGGTGGGAGAGTGTGCTCGGACTGGTCTCAAGGTGACGTACCGTGCGCCGCCACGAGCTGCTCGGCTTCGTCGTGATGCGTCGGACAGTCCCTGGAAAGAAGGGTAATCCGCACGCGACCGCTCTGGATGCGACGAGTCAGAACGCTCCCTCGCGTCATCTCGAATTCGGGACCGGCTCCGAGATCGGCATCGGCCGGTGCGTCGTATCGAATTGCGACGAGCTGTCCTTCGTGGAGCTCGAACGAGGACGTCTCAGTGGGCGCGTCGTGCTCCAGCACCCAGTCGCCGCGGTCCAAACGGCTGGTCCACTCGCCCGGCCCGTGCTCGTCGACGCGGCGCCGGACGTCGTCGGCGGTCATTCCGAGACGGATGCCGCGAACGCTCAAGCGAGGATCGGACGAGAGGGCCGCCGCCCAGCGGTAGCCGAAGAAGGTCAAGGCCACGAGCAGCCAGGCGCCGAGCACGACGAGAACGCGACGAGACCGAGGAGCCACGATTCTGTGTAGCATTGCGGGGTGAGGATCTCGCGTCCGCCGCCGCCCCCGGAGGCGCCGCCCCCGCACACGCGCTTTGCAGGAATGATCCTGCTCGAGCGCATCGCGGTCGGCGGCATGGCCGAGGTGTTCCGCGCGCGCGACGCGTCGGCCACCTCGAACGCGCACACGTTCGTCGTCAAACGAATGCTCGCCTCGCTCGCGCGCGAGCAGGGGACTCGCGCGATGTTCGAGGAGGAGGCACGCATCGGCCTCGCGGTCGCTCACCCGAACGTCGTGCACGTGCTCGGCTCCGGAGAAGAGAACGGTCTGCCCTACCTCGTGCTGGAGCACGTGCCGGGCGTCGACCTCTGGCGGCTGACGCGGTGGATGGCGCGCGGGCGACGATCGTTGGGTATCCCGCTGGCCGTTCACCTCACGCGCCGGATCTTGTTCGGCCTGCACGCGGTTCACGAAGCCCGCGACGCGGACGGTGTGCCGCTGGGCGTCGTCCATCGCGACGTCAGCCCGTCGAACGTCCTGCTGTCGGAGGACGGAGACGTGAAGATCGGCGACTTCGGGATCGCGCAGACGCTGCTGCAGCAGTCGTTTCCGCAGGCGACCGGCTCGGGCCGCACGAAGGGCAAGCTCGGCTATCTCGCGCCCGAGCAGGTTCGTGGACAGGACTCCGATCGGCGGGCGGACGTGTTCGCGGCCGGCGTGCTCGCCGCCGAGCTCTTGATGGGCCGTCCGCTCTTCACGGGCGGCTCGGAGCTGGCGATCCTGCTCGCGATCCGTGATGCACAGATCCGCCCGTTCGAAGAGGCCGCACGAACGCTGCCGCCCGCGCTCGGTCAGGCGATCGTACGTGCGCTGAATCGCACGCCGCGCGATCGCACTGCGAGCGCGCTGGAGCTCGCGCACGCGCTGGAGCCCTTCGAGCCCGGGCCGGAGTCGGGGCTGCGCGAAGAGCTGGCGGCGCTGGTGCGCACGGCCAGCATCGATCGCGTGCCTTCGGGTCAGATGGCCATGGTGCGTGAGTCTCGTCCGCGCGCCGAGAGCACGTCCGAGACGCCGGTGCTCGAGTACGTGGTCAAGACCGCGAGCGGGGACGCGCTCGGCCCGCTCTCGTACGCGAAGCTCGTCGAGGCAGTCGCCACGCGGCAAATCGGCCCCGACGATCGCGTCGGCATCGTGGGCCAGCCGCTCGTACCGCTCTCTTCGCAGTCCGATCTCGCGCGCCACGTGCCCGCATCGAGCTTGAGCGAGCGGACGGCGGATCGGGCGTCGCCGGCCGCGCCCGACAACGAGATCGATCTCGCGCGACCGCGCGGCGTGCTGCCGATCCTCGCGCAGCTCACGCTGGAGCGAGAGACGGGCCTCCTGCTGTGCGAGCAAGCGGGCGTTCGCAAGGAGGTCTACCTCGAGAACGGCGTTCCCGAGTTCGTCTCGTCGAACGTCGCGGGCGAGCTGCTCGGCGAGTTCCTCGTGGCGCGCAGCGTGATCTCGCGTGGCGAGCTCGACATGGCGCTCGCCGTGATGCCGCGCTTCGACGGCCGTCTCGGCGACACGCTCACGGCGCTCGGGCTCGTCGAGCCGGTCCACCTGTTCCGACAGATCGCCAGCCAGGTCGAAGAGAAGCTGCTCGATCTCTTCTTGTGGACGTCTGGACGAGCGACGTTCTATCGAGGCCTCGCGCGACCGCCGAGCGGGTTTCCCCTCGGGCTCGATGCGTGGCGCATCTTGGGAGACGGAGTCGCGCGACGGATCGCGGCCGGAATCGATCCCGAGCACGTCGCGACGCGTCTGGCCGATCTCGTGGAGACGACGCGACCGGCCCCTCGTGGCCTCGCGAGCGCGCCTCTTCCTCCGGGCCTGCGGCGCGCGCTCGATCGCGGCCTTCGACCGGGCCCGCTGGCTCAGATCCTCGACGATCGCGGCCGCGACGAGGCACGCGCGCAGCGAGACGGAACGCTGCTCCTGGGCCTCGGCGCGATCCGCTGGGTCGACCCGAGCGCTTGACGCCGATCCACGCGACTGATACCGCGCTGGCCCGTGCGTTCCGGCCGTGCGCCTCAAGAGGCTTCGTCCCCCGAGGGCTTCGACGCGCGAGGCCCGTTGGTGCCGCCCGTGGGGATGCGCGATCTGGTCCCACCGGAAGCGGGGCGGCGGCGTGCGCTCGGGCGCGTGCTCGGCGAGGTGTTCGAGCTCTTCGGCTATGCGCCGGTGGTCACGCCTCCGTTCGAGCTCGAGTCGGTGATGGAGCGCGCGCTGGACGGAGTCGATGCACGCGAGCTGCTCCGCTTCGTCGATGGTGAGTCGGGGGAAGTCGTGATGCTGCGTCCGGACATCACACCGCAGATCGCGCGCTTGGTGGCGAGCCGCCTGCGCGATCGTCCGACGCCGCTGCGTCTCTCGTACGAAGGACACGTCGTGCGGCGACGTCGTGGGCGCGCGCGCACGCAGCGACAGATCGCGCAGGCAGGCGTCGAGTGCGTCGGCGCCGCGGGCGCGTTCGCCGACGTCGAGGTGATCGAGCTCACCTCGCGAGCGCTGCGGGCGGCGGGGCTGCGCAAGCATCGAATCGAGCTGAACCTCACGCCACTCGCAGGCGCGCTCCTCGATCGCGTCGAGCCGTCACGCCGCACCGATGCGCGCCTCGCGCTCGCGCGCAAGGATCGCGCGGAGCTCGTGCGGCTGCTGGCGACCTCCTCGCGCGAGGTGCGCGTCGGGACCCTGGCCGCGCTCGAGCTGATCGGCGGCAAAGAAGTCCTGTCGCGCGCGCGTCGACTCTACGCGGACACTGCATCGCGCAAGCGCCTCGATGCGCTCGCGGGCATCCATCGCGCGCTCGAGGGGCTCGAGCTCGGCGTCCCGATCGGGTTCGACCTCGGCGAGCCGCGCGGCTTCGGCTACTACACGGGGACGAGCTTCGCGGTGCTCGCGGAAGGGCCTGGTGAGCCCGTGGCGGTCGTCGGTCGCTACGACGAGCTGCTCGCCCGCTTCGGTCTTCCGCTCCCCGCGACCGGCGTCGCGATCGACCTCGACCATCTCGACTGGGCGCTCGGCGAGGACGCACCTGCCGAGACGCGACGACGGGCGGTCGTCCTGGCGGGGCGCTGCGCCGCGCCACGG
>CAYSCF010000463.1:0-4878 GCA_964429305.1 uncultured Sandaracinaceae bacterium
ACGGTTTCAAAGCGCTCATCGGCCTCGAGGAGCTCGGCCTTCCGTACACGCCGCGATGGATCGACATCACGAAGGGCGCACAGAAGACGCCCGAGTACGTGCGTATCAACCCGAACTCGAAGATCCCGGCGATCGTCGACCACGAGACGGGAACGACGGTGTTCGAGTCGGGCGCGGTGCTCGTCTATCTCGCCGAGAAGACCGGACGCTTGCTGCCGCTGTCCGGGCCCGAGCGCTACACGGCGCTCGCCTGGACCTTCTTCAACATCGGCGGGCCCGGGCCGATGCTCGGTCAGCTCGGCTTCTTCACGAAGTTCAGCCCGCAGCGCATCCCGTTCGCGATCGATCGCTTCACGAGCGAGGCCGAGCGGCTCTTCGGCGTGCTCGATCGGCGGCTCGGCGAAGCGCCCTATCTCGCGGGTGACCGCTTCTCGATCGCGGACATCGCGAACTTCACGTGGCCGAACGCGGCGCGCGGCTTTCTCGGGATGAATCTCGGCAAGTACCCGCACCTGACGCGCTGGCTCGACGAGCTCTCGGGACGCGCCGCGTTCGCGAAGGCGCTCGCGATGAAGCCATGATGATCGGCTCGCCGCTCCAGTCCCTCCCGTCCGCGCGCTGCGCGCGCTTCCGTCCGGGCCCTCCGGGCGAGCACTCTTGCCTTCCGTGATCAGCCGCTCGTTCGAAGTGCCCGTGGTCGATCTGGTGGCGACGCTGCGCATGCAGCGGGTCGGCCCCTACGATCCGTGCGGGCTCTTCGATCGCACGACGCGCCGATTCGCGTACGCGTTCCGCATGGCCGAGGGGCCCGTGACGTTGTCGGTGACCCAGACGGGCCCGACGACGATCCTCGCAGAGGCGTGGGGCCCGAGCGCGGAGCGGGCGATCGAAGAGGTGCCCGCGATCTGCGGCGCGCTCGACGATCCCGACGCGTTCACGACGGATCACGAAGGCATGCAGCGCCTCGCGCGGCGCTTCCGCAAGATGCGCCAGCCGCGCGTGCCGTGGATCATGGAGGCGCTGGTCGGGATCATCCTGCAGCAGCGCATCGCCTTCGTGGAGGCGGCGCAGGGCTGGGCGAAGATCGCGCGCCAGCGCGGCAGCGAGGCGCCGGGGCCGCTCGGGCTGACGCTCTTTCCCGACAAGCAGACGCTGCTCGAGATGCCGACGTGGGCGTATCGCGAATCGCTCGTCGACCGTAAGCGCGAGCTCGCCATCCGCGCGCTGCTCGATCACGACGAAGAGATCTTCGAAGCGCTCGCTCGCCCGTTCGACGAGATCCGCACCGTGATGCAGCGCATCCCCGGGATCGGCCCGTGGACGATCGAGAGCTTCCTCGGCCAGTGCCGCGGCGATGCCGATGCGATCCCGACGGCCGACTACTGGATCCCACACATGGTGAGCTATGCGCTCACGGGAAAGCCACGCAGCGACGACGCCGAGATGCTCGCGCTGCTCGAGCGCTTCCGGCCACATCGCGGTCGCGCGCTCCGGCTCCTCGGCGCCGCCGGTTACTCGGCGCCGCGTCACGGGCCCCGCAAGAAGTCGATGCTCCGCAGCTTGTGACGGCGGAAGAGATCGCCATGGCCGTCCGTACGTCGAAGAGGCATGCGCATCGCCCATCCATGCTCGGAGAACCTTCCCGGAATGCCGCGGACGCCGGGCGGCGTGCACTGTTCGCGCTGTGACCGCGACGTGCTCGACCTGCGTCGCGTGCCGCGCAAGCGCGCGCTGGCCGTGCTCGCGCAGAAGCGCGCCTCGGAAGGAAAGGTGTGCGCGTGGGTGCGTGCGACACCCGACGGCACACCGATCTTCGCTCCCGATCCCTCACGGCTCGTGCGGCTCGCCGGGCCTGCGATGATGGCGAGCGCGCTGACTGCTTGCGGCGCAAGCGCGACCGAGAGACAGGCCGCGCCGATCGCGTTCGTTCAGCCCGTGGCGCCCCCCGAGCCTGCTCCTACCTCGGGCGGGAACACCAATGCGGTCCCAGCGCCCGTCGTCACTACCGCGGCACCTTCCCCCGTGCAGCCGGCCTCGAACGTCCAGCGGATCGTCATCGAGATGGCCGGCGACATGTCGTTCTGAAGCCTTTACAGGCAGCGCTCTCGTGGCCAAGGTGCGCGCATGGCCCTCCTGATCAGCTGGCTCGTCCTCACCGTCTCGTTCGTCGTCACGAGCAAGCTCGTCGACGGCTTCCAGCTCAAGGGAGGCCTCGGCAATCAGCTGCTCGTCGCCGCCATCTTCGGCGTGCTGAACGTGCTGGTCGGCCGCTTCCTGTTCGTGCTGATCGGCATCGGCACGCTCGGCCTCGGCTTCGTGTTCTCGTTCGTCGGCCGCCTCGTCGCGACCGCGCTCGTGCTCAAGCTCGTCGACGCGTTGACCGACAAGCTGAAGGTGAAGAGCTTCGGCACCGCGTTCGTGGCCGCGCTCGTGATGAGCGTCGTCGGCGCCGTGACGGATTACGCGCTCAGCCTGCTCGGCGTCGGTTGAGTTGCGCGCCACGCGGCCTCTCGCTCCACGACGAGCGCTCGTCGGGCCCTGACGCGGTCATGCGAGCAGGTCCATCGCGACGAGCAGCCCACTCGATACGGCGTCCAGGATCTCACGAGGCAGCGTGCCCACGTGCTTGCCGAGCCTCGTGCGGTCGAGCGTCGTGACTTGATGGCAGAGAGCAACGCTCTCGCGCGCGAGGCCCGCCGCACCGCGCGGGACGCGAACAGCGGTCGCTCCCCGGCCGGCCTGAGCATTCGAAGTCGAAAGGGGAACCACGATGATCGATCGCCAGCGCTCCGTGCTCACGAATGCGTCGTGCGAGACGATCACGACGGGACGGCGACCGCTCTGTTCCGAACCGGATCGAGGGGCGAGCTCTGCCCAGTAGACTTCGCCGCGCTTCATCGTGACGAACGCGAGCGCCGGGTCTTCGACGAGCGGACCAGCTCAGCGGCGCCCGCTGCTTCGAGCGCGGGATCCAGGTCCACCTCGGTGCCGGCCCACTTCTTCGCGTAGTCCGCGAGCTCGTCGTGGAGCTTCGCGCGCCGCTGAGCGATCAGCCATCCCTCTACCGCTTCTCGTACGAGAGCCGTGGCCGGCCGACCACTCCGGCTCGCCACGGCGCGAAGCTCGCGGTGGACTGCCTCGGAGAGAGGAACGTGAAGATTCTTCGACCGATGACTGGCCTGCGTCATGCCATGATTTTATGGCATCCGTTGCGCCATGCCAACCGGGCAGCCACGCGAGCAGGCCGACACCGAATCTCGGGTGACGCATCTGCTGAATCGGGACCGAAGGCGACGTGGTCGGACGTGGACCGCGATCACGCGGCTTCTTCCCATCGAAAGCGAGCTGGGCTGCCTGGATCGCTCTCACCAGTTCCACGTACGGCAACGGTCCATGCTCGGTTTCGATCCATCCCACCCGAGGAACGATATCGCTCCTTGACGAGAGCCGCACGGCGCGCTCTGTCTCTGCGCATGACGCTCGGCATCGATCTCAAGGGCAAGCGCGCGCTCGTCGCGGGCGTGGCAGACGACGGCGGCTTCGGTTGGGCGATCGCTCACTCGCTGGCGGAGGCCGGCGCGAGCGTGGTCGTCGCGTGCTGGCCGCCCGCGATGGGGATCTTCGAGACGCTGCTCTCGCGCGGCAAGCTCGACGAGTCGCGCAAGCTCTCGGACGGCTCGATGCTGACGTTCGAGAAGATCTACGCGCTGGACGCCGATCACGACGCGATGGAGCTCGTGCCCGAAGAGATCAAGACCAACCGCCGTTATCGCGAGCGCGGCGACTTCACGATGACGGGCCTCGTCAGGTCTCTGGAAACCGACTTCGGCAAGCCGTGCCTCGATGTCGTCGTGCACAGCCTCGCGAACGGGCCCGAGGTGAAGAACCCGCTGCTCGAGACCTCGCGCAAGGGCTACCTCGGCGCGATGAGCGCGAGCGCGTACTCGTTCGTCTCGCTCGTGCAGAAGACGGGGCCGCTGCTCCGACCGGGCGGCTCGTACCTGAACCTCAGCTACCTCGCAGCCGAGCGCGTCGTGCCCGGCTACGGCGGCGGGATGTCGAGCGCGAAGGCGGCACTCGAGAGCGACACGCGCGTGCTCGCGTACGAGGCGGGTCGCAAATGGGGCGCGCGCGTGAACTGCATCAGCGCCGGCCCGTACGCGTCGCGCGCGGCGAGCGCGATCGGCTTCATCGCGAAGATCATCGCGTACTACGAGCAGAGCGGGCCGCTCGCCGAGACGCTCACGGCGAGCGAGGTCGGCAACACGGCAGCGTTCCTCGCGAGCCCGCTGGGCACCGGCATCAGCGGCGCCGTCATCCACGTCGACAAGGGCTATCACGCGATGGCGATCCCTCACGACGTCGAGCGCGCCCTGAAACCGTCGGGCAAGACCGAGTAGATCGTCCGAGGATGCGGCGCGCGCCTGCGCGCGGCATCCTTCGTACGCGATGGCGGGGCGGATCAAGGGCGCGGTCTTCCGCGAGTACGTCGGCTGGCTCGCGCGCGCGCTCGGCCAGAAGCAGCTCGATCAGATCGTCTCGCGCGTCACCGGCGAAGCGCGTCGCACCTTTGCGATCGGACAACCACACCTCGGAATCCTCGCGGCGAGCTGGTACGACGCATCGTCGGTGCACGGCTTCCTCGACGCGCTCGCCGAGGGTCGCAGCGACGCCGAGATGGCGCGTCTCGCGACCGAGGGTGCACGCGGCGCGCTCGAGGTGACGCTCACGGGCGTGCATCGCGCGGTCCTGCGTGTCGTCGCTTCGCCCGATCTGCACGCGCGCTTCGCGCAGCGCCTCTGGAACACCTACTACGAAGACGGTGAAGTGATCAGCGTGCGCGCCGCGAGCGGCTCGCAGCGCATCTCGTACCGCAAG
>CAYSCF010000464.1:0-4874 GCA_964429305.1 uncultured Sandaracinaceae bacterium
GACTTCGGGGATGGGGAATGGCCCAAGGCGCGCGCGAGATAAGGTGCGGTGCGCGAGTCCTTCGCGGCGGCGACTTGCTCGGCCGTGCCTTGCGCGACGACGAATCCGCCTTCGAGGCCGGCACCCGGGCCGAGATCGATCACCCAGTCGGCGCGCGCCGCGATGCGCATGTCGTGCTCGACGACGACGACGGTGTCGCCACGCGCGACGAGGGACTCGAGCACCTCGATCAGCGGCGTCACGTCGGCCGCGTGGAGGCCCGCCGTGGGCTCGTCGAGCACGACGAGGCCGCCGACCGGCGCTTCGCTCAAGGCGAGCGCGAGCTTGAGGCGCTGCGCCTCGCCGCCGCTCAGCGTGTTGAGCGACTGGCCGAGCTTGAGGTAGCCGAGCCCGACCGAGATCATCGGCGCGAGCTTCTTGCTCACGCCGGCATCGCTCTCGAAGCGCGCTGCGGCCTCGCTCGCGGTGAGCTCGAGAACGTCGGCGACCGTCATGTCGCGATGGAGCACGTCGAGCACCGGACCGACGAAGCGCCGTCCCGCGCAGTCGGGGCACGCGAACGTGACGTCCGCGAGGAACTGCATCTCGACGGTCTCGCTGCCGTCGCCCTTGCACGTCTCGCAGCGACCGCCCGCGACGTTGAACGAGAAGTACGCGTCGGAGTAGCCGCGCTCCTTCGCGATCGGCTCTCTCGCGAAGCGCTTGCGGATCACTTCCCATGCGCCGAGGTATGTCGCCGCGTTGCCGCGCGAGGTGCGGCCGAGCGGTGCTTGATCGACACGCGCGACTCCCGCGAGCCGCGCGGCATGCGTGAGCGATGCGTGTGGAAGCGGAAGCGTCGCACCGGCGACGTGGAGCGCGCGCTCGACGGCGGGCACGAGCGTCTCGAGGATCAGCGAGCTCTTGCCGCTGCCGGACGGGCCCGTCACGCACGTGAGCGCGCCGAACGGGATCTGGATGTCGACGCCGCGCAGATTGTTGCCGGTCGCGCCCGTGAGGCCGAGGAAGCTCGTGAGCTTCTTGCCCGCGCGCGCACGAGGCGACGGCGTGGCCGCGCGGATCGCATCGCCGGTCTTCGTCTTCGCTTCGCGGAGCGCCTCGGGCGTTCCGTCGAACACGATCATGCCGCCGTGCTCGCCCGCGCCGGGCCCGAGCTCCACCACGCGATCGGCCGATGCGATCACGTCCGTGTCGTGCTCGACGACGATCGCGAGGTTGTCGTCCTTCGAGAGGCCGCGGATCACTTTGACGAGCCGCTCGACGTCGGATGGATGGAGGCCGACCGTCGGCTCGTCGAGCACGAACATCGCGCCGGTGAGCGACGCGGCGAGCGCGCTCGTCAGCGCCACGCGCTGCGACTCGCCGCCGCTCAGCGTGCGCGACGCGCGATCGAGCTGCAGATAGCCGAGGCCGACGTCGATCAGCGTGCCGAGGCGCGCGTCGATCTCCGTGAAGAGCAGGGCGACCGCCGCATCGAGCTCTCCCGTCGACTCGAGGTGCGCGCTGCGGGCTCGCAAGAACGCGCGCGCGTCGTCGGCGGGCATCCGGAAGAGCTCCGCGATCGTCTTGCCGTCGATCCGGTAGCAGAGGCCCTCCGGCTTGAGGCGCGCGCCGCCGCAGCTCGGGCACGGGTCGTAGCTGCGATAGCGCGAGAGCAAGACGCGCACGTGCATCTTGTAGGCTTTGGTCTCGAGCCACTCGAACCACTTCTTCAGGCCGAACCAGCCCTTGTTCCAGCCCTTGCCGTCGCCGTCGCGCAGCCAGTCCATCTGCGCGGGCGTGAGCTCGCCGAGGGGGGCGTCGAGCGGGACGCCGGCGAGCGGCGCGTACTTGAAGAGCGCCTTGCGCTCCCACTGCGTCGACTTGCCGCCCCAGCACGCGATCGCGCCGCCGCGCAGCGTCTTCCACGGATCGGGAAGGACCTTGCCCCAGTCGACGCCGATCACGCGGCCGAAGCCGCGGCACGCGTCGCACGCGCCGATCGCGTCGTTGAACGAGAACATGCCGGGCGTGGGATCGCGGTAGGCGATGTCGCACTTCGCGCAGTGCAGGCCTCGCGAGAAGCGCGTGGCTCGATCGTCGATCACGACCGCGGCGCGACCTTCGCCGCGCGACATGGCCGCTTCGAGCGCTTCGACGAGGCGCCCGCGATCGGCGTCGGACACGACGGTGCGATCGGCGACTACCTCGAGCGAGGCGTGCACCGGCGCGGCCTTCTTGGAGGCCTTCTTCTTCGGCGCCGCGCCGAGCACGTCGGTCGGGCGGACCTCGTCGAGATCCTTCACGACGCCATCGACGCGCACGCGCCGATAGCCGAGCGCGAGCAGCGACTCGCGGGCGCCGAGGAACCCTTCCGCGCCCTCGACCGGCACGTCGTACGTGATCACGGCCTTCGCGCCGCGGTGATCCTTCAGCAGCGCATCGGCCACGCGCTCGGGCGTCTCGCGCTGCACCGGCTCGTGACACTGCCGGCAGTGGAGCTGCGCGTCCTTGGCCCAGAGGCTCTTGGCGTAGTCGGCGACCTCGGTCATCGTCCCGACGGTCGATCGGCTCGTCCGGACGGGCGCCTGGCGATCGACCGCGATGCCGGCGGCGATCGGCTCGAGCAGATCCACCGGCGGCCGGGCGAGCCGCTCGAGGAACTGCCGTGCGTAAGCGCTGAAGCTCTCGACATAGCGACGCTGCCCTTCTGCGTAGAGCGTCGAGAATGCGAGCGACGACTTTCCAGCCCCGCTGGGGCCTGCGATGACGACCAGCGTTCCGGGCGCGAGATCCAGGTCGATCCCGCGGAGGTTGTGCGTGCGGGCGCCGCGAAGGCGTGTCGGTTGCATCGAGGCTGCCTATCTAGCTCCGAAGTCGCGCGTTCGGTCGTTGCTCCACCCCGATCGACCGAGTAGGTTCCGCCGCCTCATGTCGCCCCGCGGCATACCTTTCTTCTGCTGCCTGGTCGTCCTGGTCGGCTGTCAGATCCCGAACCCGGGCATTCCGCCGGTGCCGGCGACTCTGAACTTTCCGATCGCGGTGGGCCTCACCGCGCCCGCCGACATCAACCATCCCAGCAACTTCCTGCTCGTGGTCAACGCGAACTACGACGCTCGCTACAATCAGGGGACGATCCTCTCGCTCGACATGCGCGAGATCATGCGCCGGTTCGAGTCGGTGCGAGTGAACGGGCGGTTCCCGCAGGGCACCAACCTCGGCTGCACGAACCCGGCCGCCTGGGACTCCCCGACCATCGAGTGCCAGATCGGCGAGGCGATCGACGTGATGGCGCCGGGCACCGACGGTCTGCAGCAGGGCGCCGAGGTCTGGATCGACTCGTTCGCGTCGGGGATCGTCCTCTCCCCCCAGGGCGATCGCTTCTACATCCCGACGCGCGGCACCGCGAACCTGACGTGGGTCGACATCGATCCCGACAACGGGGCGATCGGCTGCGAGCAAGCGACTGGCTCGCTCCGCTGCGGCCCGCATCGGCGCACCACGCTCGTCGACACCTGCGGCGACCGCGACCTGACGATGACCGGTGATCCGAACGCGGTGACGGTCGTGAGCCTCGACACGATCACGGGCAACCCGGACGACCACAACCGCGATGCGATCGTGATGTTCCAAAGGAACGGGAACGCGACCCTCTTCCTCGACCACACGTCGAGCGGCGCACGCGGCCGCGAGCCTTGGCGCACGCACGTGCTGACGGGGCTGCCGCCCGACACGATCAACGCCGAGCTCGAGCCGTCGAGCGGCCTCTCGTGGCTCGACACGTCTTCGCCGGTGAGCTCGCGCGCGACCCGCTCGCTCTCGCGCGTCGGCATCTTCATCGATCCGAGCCACCGCGAGTGCTCGGAGGTCTTCGCCGCGCCGAGCGTCTTCCTCGACGGCCTCGCGACGGGCTACGACAGCCGCGACAGCGCGTTCGGGACCGGCGACGGCGCGCGCTACGCCTACGTCCTCTCTCGCTCGCCCGAGGCGGTCATCACGATCGATCAGAACGGCACGCCGTTCATCCCGGGCAACGCCGCGATCGTCGACGTCGACGACGTGGGCTTCGGCCCTTCGCGCATGCGCCGTTTCACGATGGACGGCCGAGACTTCTTGCTCGTCACGTGCTTCGACGGCGGCAACGTCTGGGCGTTCCGCACGCAGCCGACCGAGGTCGCATCGATCGTCCCCGGCTTCGACGGAGCGTACGAGCTCGTGATCGACGAGCTGCGGCAGCTCGCGATCGTCGCCGACTTCAAGACGTCGGTGATCCGCTTCATCGATCTCTCGCCGCTGTTGATCGGGCACAACGCCGTCGTGCTCGGGCGCGTGGGCACGCCGCGCACGCACGTGGGGTTCCCGTGACGCGAGCACGCGCGCTCTCCTGCCTCGTGCTGGCAGTGGCCGGCTTCACCTCGTTCTCCGCGCCTGGCTGCAGCTCGGGCGTCGGTCTCGCTGCGCCGCGATCGATGAACCATCCGGTGGACGTCGCCTTCGTGTGCTTCGACGTGTCGGTGACCGGCATGCCCATCGTCGCACCGCTGAGCAACTGCGCGCTCCTCGTCGACGTTCCGTCCAACACGCGGCAGCCACCCGCGGACACGCGCTATCACATGCACGCGCTCGTGACGCAGTCGACGCGTGGTGAGGTCGGCGCCGTCGATCTGATCGCGCGCGGCGTGCTCGACAGCGACATGAGCGTCCCCGGGTACACGTTCGTGCCGGTCGGCCAGCTCCCGACCGTGATCATCGTCCCGCCGCTCGATCCCGCGTGCACGTACGTCGCGAGCCGCGGGCCGGTCGACGACGTCCACCCGGGCATCTCGATCGTCGACACGCGGCGGTTCCGCTCGGGCGCCGGGCTCGATCACAACCCGTTCGCGCTGCACGCGCCG
>CAYSCF010000465.1:0-4873 GCA_964429305.1 uncultured Sandaracinaceae bacterium
GCCCGATGGGCTCGGAGGTCGGTCAGGTCGCGTGGCAGAACCTGTACAACATGGCCGTCGCGGCCAACGACTCGGCCGAGGTCTCGCGCCTCTCGCACGACGTCCTCGATCGCGGCTGCACGTTCACCGCCGATGGCACCGCGCCGCAGGCGGTTTCCGATGCGGACTGCGCGTGCGGTACCGACAACCTCCCGCCGCGCTGCATCGCGCACTGCGGCATCACGGACGTCGAGTTCTCGGCGGCCAACGATCAGTACAACCAGTGCCGTGGCAGCGCGCCGTCGGGCGACCTCTGTCCCGCCACCGTCACGCCGGCGATGGTCACCTGCTACGAGACGGCAGCCACGATGTTCGTGACGGCGGTGAACTCGCACCCCAATCACGATCACGCGCCCCAAGCGCTCGTTCAGGCGGCGATCGCGCTCGAGTGCACCAGCCGCTACGAGTCGGCCTCGCAGCTCTACTCGCGCGTCATCGACGAAGTCGGTCCGCGCTCGGCATCGGACGCGGTGCCGCAGCAGCAGCTCGACTCCATCCTCGCGACGGCGTACTTCCGCCTCGCGTACACGGCGAACCGGTTCTTCGACTACGACCGCGCGGTCCAGAACTACCGCACGCTCGCCGACTCGCAGCGCTTCCAGCGCTCGACGGATCCGGACATGCCGGCGCGCCGCACGGACGCGCTGATCAACGCGGCACGCATCCTGGAGTTCCAACAGAACTACACGGACGCGACGACCTACTACCGACGCGTGACCGATGCCCTCGCGAGCGCGACCGACGCGGACAGCGTGTCGACGCGGCGTACGGCGTTCTACCGAATCGCCGAGATGTCGTACGAGCGACACGATTGGAACGGCACGATCCGCGACATGCAGGCGTTCATCGACCGCTATCGCAGCGACACCGCGGCCGGTGAGCTGGTGGTGCAGGCGACGTGGCGGATCTCGCAGGCGCGCCAGCAGCAGCATGCATCGGCGAGCCAGTACAACGCGGCGCTCCAGGCGGTCGTCGACGCGTTCGCGCACAGCGGTCAGCCCGCGGGCTCCATCGCGGCCGAGTACGCGGCGAACGCGAAGTTCCTGCTCGTCGATCCCGACGGTCAGGCGTTCGAGACGTTCGCGCTCAACACGACGCGCGGCGCGACGGCCGCGGCGTACATCCAGGGCATCGTCGCGCAGATCCAGGCGGGCTCGACGCGCGCCCAGGCGGTGGCCCAAGAGTACGAGCCGATCATGGCGTACACGCGACCGACGTGGACCATCGCTGCCCTCGTCTCGCAAGGGCGCGTCTACGAGGTCCTCGCGCACGCGATCGTCGCGGCGCAGCACCCGCTGCCCGCCGATCTCCAGCACCAGATCCAGCACGCGTCGGAAGACGTGCGCACGGACATCCAGACGCAGTTCGACGACCGGATCCGTCAGGCGATGGAGCCGCAGATCGCGCCGGTCGAATGTCTCGCGGTCGTTCGCTACGCGCTCGCGGCCCGTGCGGCGCGGGCTTCGACGCTCGACACACCGGCGACCCGTCAGGCGATCGATCGCCTCCAGGCGTACGGCGACGATCGCATCGCGCAGTGCATCTCGGATCAGCAGACGCGCGACTCGTCGTTCGCCGCTTACCAACCGGGCGAGTTCACGCGCGCCCGTGCGGGTCAGACGGTGCCGATGGCGGACGATCTCGGAGCTCCGCCGCTGGCGTCGGCTACGGGGGATGCGCCATGATCGAGACGATGCAACACGTAGGGCGCGCGCTGATCTGGCTGAGCATCGTCGCGACGCTCTCGGGCGCTGCCATCGGCGGCTGCGGCAGCAGCTCGTCGACGAGCCACGGCACTTCGAGCTCGAGCGGTGACGACTCGACGTCCAGCTCTTCGAGCTCGCCGGATGCGGGGCACGCGGAGCTCACATCGCCTCCAGGATCACGCGATCCCGTCGCGGATCCGCCCCCCGCATCGACCACCGCCGCGACACCTCCGCCGAGCACGACCACCAGCACCACCACGGCATCGAGCGCGACGCCCGCGGCGAGCCCGTGGGGGCAGTCGGATGCCGATACCGGCCCGCCGCTCCCGCCGCGTCACGCGATGAGCGGCTCGGCGGCGAGCAGCTTCCAGCAGGGAATGGACTCGGCGTCGCGTGGCGACACGAGCGGCGCACAGAGCGCGTTCCAGGCTGCATTGTCGGCAGACTCGAGCGCGTTCCGTGCGGCGTACAACCTCGGGGTGCTCGCCGATCGCGCGGGCAACGACGATCAAGCGCTGACCTACTATCGGCAGGCGCTGCGGATCCAGCCCGACTACGAGCTGGCGGTGCAGGGCATCGTCACGATCATGATTCGACGCGGCGACACCGCGGGCGCGGTCTCGTTCGTCCAGCCGATCGCGACGCAGTACGTGCGCAACCTGGCGGTCACCGCGATCTACGGTGAAGCTCTCGTCGAAGCGCATCGAGAGCAGGACGCGATCACGGCCGCGCGCGGTGCACTTCGACGCGACGAGCGGTCGGTCCCGGCGATGATCGTCCTCATCAAGGCGAACATGAGCCTCGGCCGGACCGAGCTCGCGAACTCGATCCTCGATCAGGCGATGGCGATCGACGCGAACAACGCCGAGCTGCACTACCTCAATGGCGTTCGCCTCCAGGAGAACAACCAGCTCGCGCAGGCGCTCGCCGAGTATCGCGCGGCCGTCCGGCTGCGTCCGGACTACGTGGATGCGCACATGCGCCTCGGCCTGCAGCTCCTGGCGGGCGCGAACTACGCCGAGGCGGTCACGGAGTTCGAGGCAGCGTCGCGTCTGGTGCCGGACCAGTTCGAGGTCCATCTGAACCTCGGCGACGCGTATCGCTCGACCAAGCAGTACGACCTCGCCAAGCAGCAGTTCGATCAAGTGCTCGCCATGCGTCCGAGCAACGCGCAGGTGCACTACGATCTCGGCCTCATGTACATGACGCAGTACGCGTCGCTCACGGGCCAAGAGCAGATCGACATGATGCAGCGCGCGCAGAACGAGTTCGCGGCGTACCGGGCGGCGATTGGCTCGCAGCTGCCCGCGGGCGACGCGTCGCAGGGATACTCCGACACGATCACGCGTCAGATCGGCCTCGCCCAGAAGGCGCTCGCCCGAGCCGCAGCGCGTGCGGCCAAGGCTGCGCCCGATGCGGGACCAGCAGATGCCGGAGGAGGTCAGTGATGCGCGCACTCTTCGGAACGTTGCTCGTGATCGGGCTGATCGGGATCGCGTCGTCGGCGAGCGCGCAAGCGAGCCATCGGCCGGCGCCGCACGTCATCACCCTCGACGAGTTCCGCATCGAGGGTCGCGTCCAGCGCCCGAACGCGTTCTACATCTTGAACCGCTCGAGCATCGGCTATCAGGTGCTCGATCTGCGCACGACCTTCGTGCGTGAGATCATCCGCTCGGTCCAGGGCGAGCCCTTCTGATCGATCTGGCGGCGGGACTGAGCGTCTCGGGCGTCCTCGTCGCGCTCTTCGACCTCGCGATCCTGCTCGTGCTCGCCCAGCGCGCTCGGGAGATCCTCTTCACCTGGCCGCTCGGGCGCGCCGCCGTCCAGCGGGTGACACGCGGCGGAGTGCGCGCGATGCGGGTGCTGGCTGCCGTGGGTGAGACCAGCGCGATCGCCGAGATCGCTCGCGCCGCGGTCTCTGCCGAGCCCGACGATCGCTTCATCGCGATCGAAGACACGCACGCGCTGGTTCGCGAGCGCGCGACGCGGCGGTTGCTGTGGCTGCGCGTGATGGCGCCTGCGGCGTCCGCGCTCGGTCTGGTGGGGGCGGCTGTGCAGGCGGGCTGGGCGCGCAATCCCCCGGGCCTGCTCGCGCTCGACCCCGATCGCGTGCTCGGGATGGCGATGAGCGCCGGGGCGACCTGCCTCGCGCTCGGCATCGCAGGCTCCACGTCGGCCCTGGGCGGCCTGTTTTTCCTGCGTCGTCGCGCGCTACGGCTTCTCGAGGACGCCGACCGGGTCGCCGATCGCTGCCGAATGGCTCCCGCAGACGCATGGACCCAAACCGAACGATGATGGTAAGGTCCCACCGATCGTTCGGGTCGCGCTCGCGCGATTCGCAAGACGCTCGGAACTTCTCGCTCACGACGATGTCCAACGGGCCGCGCGACTCTTCTCGTCGCGCCCCCCAACAGGTAAATCGATGACGACGCCCCAGGGCCCCCAGAATCCGCAGAGCCAACGTCCCGGTTCGGGTCCCGGACCCGCCGGACGCCCCGGCGCGATGACGATGGCGATGCAGGCCGTCCAAGCGCGGCCCACGGGACCGAAGGTCCTGCGCATCGGCGTGATCCAGGGCGACAAGATGATCGAGGAGCGCATCATTCGATCGCGCGAGACGGTCACGGTCGGCTCTTCGGAGAAGAATCACTTCGTCATCGCCAGCCCGACGTTGCCGCCGACGTTCAACCTCTTCGAGCTGGTCGGTGGGGACTACATCCTCAACTTCACGGCAGACATGCGCGGTCGTGTCGGCCTCGCCGGTCGCGTCGAAGCGCTCGAGCAGCTGCGCAGCTCGGGCAGCGCCCGGAACGCCGGCAACTACTGGCAGGTGAAGCTCTCGGACAACTCGCGCGGTCGCGTCGCGATCGGCGACACGACGCTGCTGTTCCAGTTCATCGATCCGCCGCCCGTCCAGCCGCGCCCGCAGCTTCCGGCGGCCGTCGTCGGCGGCTTCGTCGCCGGCATCGACTGGCTCTTCACCGCGTTCGTCATGTTCTCGTTCATGACGCACTTCGGATTCATCATCTTCCTCGAGAACGCGGACTGGCCCGTGCCTCCGACGCTTGCGACGATCCCGCCCGAGCTGAGCGATATCATCTTCGCCGAGCCCGAGGAGCCGCCGCCGC
>CAYSCF010000466.1:0-4871 GCA_964429305.1 uncultured Sandaracinaceae bacterium
CCGGGATCGTGATCCCTGCCCCGCGCAGCTGCCGCGTGGCCTCGAGCCCGTCGAGGTTCGGCATCTCGACGTCCATCACGACGAGGTCGTGACGCCTCTCGCGGATCTTCTTCAGCGCATCGGCGCCGTCGACCGCGAGCTCGACGGTGTGGCCGAGCCGGGCGAGCAGCTGCTTTCCCACCAATCGGTTGGTCGGATCGTCGTCGGCGAGCAGGACACGGAGCGCGCGCGTGCTGGTGCCCTGCGGGAGATCGACCGTCGTGTGCGTCGGTGCCGCCGACTCGGGCAGCGGAAGCACGAGCCGAAACGTCGACCCGCGGCCGGGCGACGATCGCACGCCGAGCTCTCCGCCCATCTTGCGCGCGAGCTGACGCGAGATGCTGAGGCCGAGCCCGGTGCCGCCGAACACGTGCGACGTCTTGCGATCGGCCTGACGGAAGGGCTCGAAGATACGGGCCTCCTCCTCGGCGGAGATGCCCGGACCGTCGTCGTCGACCTCGAACGCGAGACCGTCCTGCCGCCCTTCGGCGCGCATCACCCGCATGCGCACTCCGCCGTGCGACGTGAACTTCACCGCGTTGCCGAGCAGGTTCACGAGGATCTGTCGCACACGGAGCGCGTCGCCGAGGACCCACGCCGGCACGTCTTGGGCGACCGAGGTCTCGAGCAGGAGGTGCTTGTCGGCGGCGACCCGCTTCACCAACGTCGTCGCCTCGCGAACCGCGCTCTCGACCGAGAACGGCGTGCGCCAGAGCTCGACGCGACCGTTCTCGAGCTTCACGTGATCGAGGAAGTCGTCGACGAGATCGAGCACGTGGCGCGACGACGTCTTGGCGCCCGCGACGTGCGACGCCTGCGTCTCGTCGAGGTTCGTGAAGCTCAAGAGATCGAGGAAGCCGATGACCGCGTTCAGCGGCGTGCGCAGCTCGTGGCTCATCGTCGAGAGAAAGCGCGTGCGCTCTCCGACGGCGCGCTCGACCTCGCGGCGCTCGGCGTGGAGCAGCTGATCGGCGATCTCGTGGTGATGCTGGGTGTCCGCCGCGCGTGCGAGCTCGACCTGCGTTCGCTCCAGCTCGCCGCGCTGGTGCGCCATCGTGCGCATCTCGCCGACGCTCTTGCGGATGCCGACGATCAGCATGGCGTCCTCGAACGCGATCCAGCACGCATGCTCGATCGTGCGCATCGCGGTGACGGATGACACTCCGTAGATCGAAGCCGGTGCGAGCGCGCCTCGCGCGGCGTGGTCGACGAGCGTCACGACGGACGCCGTCACGAGTACCCACGGATCACGATAGAACGCCAGAATCGCCAGCGATCCGAAGATGTGGAAGTGCGTCTCGACGCGACCACCGCTGACGTCGATCAAGATCCCGGAGAAGAGCAGCTGCGCGACGGCGACCGCATGGCGCGTCCCCACCCATTGCGGATGCGCGCGCACGAGCCAGAGCGTGGGCAACGTCGCGAGCCCACCGAGCAGCAGCGCCGTCCAGAGGTGCACGCTGAGCTGGGTCGAGGCCCCGTTCCACGAGGTCGGCGTGGCGAGGACCGCCCACACGACGGCGCCAATCCACTGCACCACGAGCAGCCGCGCGAAGAGCGGGTTCGCCGCGGCCCGTACTCTGCGGAACTGAGCGTCGAGCAGCTCGGCGTCGCGCATCACGGCGCGACCTCGAGCGGACAGCCGAACACGGCCGCGCTCGCCATCGCGGCGCCGGCGCGATCGATGCGAGCGAGGACTTCGTCGCGACCGTCGCTGTCTCCTTCGTGACCGCGCGCCCAGGTGAGCCCGCCGGCGAAGGCGAGCGAACCGTCCGGCTCGTAGAGATAGGTCTGCCCCGACGTGTGCGCATCGAGGAGCGCGGCATCGTGGCCGCCGCGATCACGCACGACCGACGCGCCGAGGATGGCGGACGCCAGGCGATACGCAGCGCTGGCCGCGAGCGCGTCGTCGCTCACCTCGTCGGGCGCTTCGACGAGGAACGTGATGTGAAAGCGCGCATGCGCGCGGTCGGCGACCCACGCGACCTCCGAGATCGTGGCGCTCGAGCACGGACAATAGGCGTGGAGCGTGACGAGCAACGTCGGTCGATCCGTGCTCAGCGCGACGCGCGCATCGGCAGGCCAGATCGAGGGCGCCGTCGCGGCGAGGCCCGGCGTGCTGTCGTATCGCCAGAGCAACGCGAGCACGAAGACGACGCCGATCAGCCAGGCCGCGAGCGCGACCCGCGCGAGCCCTCGCGGCGCGGACGCGTCGATGGGATCCGATGAGGCGAAGTCGTCCTGGCTCATGCCCGGATCTCGGACGAAAGGGGATCAGCCTTGAGCGGAAGCGCTAGGGCCGAGCCGAGTCACGAGCACTCGCGTCCTCGTTCGCAGACGACGTCGCGGTCGCGTGGCTCTCGGAAGGTCATCGCCCAGTCCACCACACCCAGACGCAGCCCGTCGCGAGCACTGCCTCGACGATGGAGGGGACGATGATGCCCGAGGTCACGCGTCGCGCTCGCAGCTCGAAGAGCCCGAGGCATGCGAGCAGCGCGCTCGCGACTGCGATGCCCAGGCACGCCGCCGAGCGCAGCTCCGAGGGCGGGGCGGCTCGTCCGAGAAAGAACATGAGGGCGAGGCCGAGGTAGAGGGCGCCGATCCGGCGACCCATGACGAGCGGGCCATCGCTCACCGCGATGCCCCATTCCTTCAGCACCGAAGCTCCGGCGAAGATGAATCGGGCTCCGAGCAGGCAGCCGGCAAACGTCATCACGTACGCGAGCATCTCGAACGTCATGTTGCTCTCCTCGTCAGACGATGCCGAAGCGCCCCAGAGCGACGAAGACACCGAGGAGCGCGAGGAGCGCCGGAGGCGCTACGGGCTCGTGCAGATCTACGTGCGTCTTCACGGCGCCGATCATCAGCACGATGAGACACACCGCGGCGATCGGCGTGAGGATGGGCAAGATGCCGGTGAGCTGTGGAACGATCAGGCCGATCGCGCCCAGCACCTCCGCGAGGCCGAGCAGCTTCACGTTGCGGTCGCTCCACGTCTTGGCCCACTTCATCCTCTCCATCAGCTCGACCCGAGGCTTGGCGAGCTTGAGCCCGCCAGCACCCAACATCGCGAGCGCGAGGAGGCCCGAGGCGATCCAGAGAGCGATTTGCATGGGCCCGAGTGTGAGCGCTCCCAGCTGCACGCACCATGATGCTTCGGCCGTATTACTTGATGTATCGTCCCACCGACGATGGACGTGCGCGATCCGCTCGCCGACGTGCTCGCGCTCTTGCGGCCCGAGGCTGCAGTCGCGGCCGAGGTGCATGCCTACGGACGGTGGAGCCTCGCATTCGACGCCTATCCGGGCGTGAAGTTCGGCATCGTCGTCGAGGGAGAGTGCCGGATCGCCGTTCGTGGTCGCAGGGCGACGACGCTGCGTGCGGGCGACGTGTTCCTCCTCGGCAGCGGGCGCTCCTACGTGATGGCGAGCGACATGGCGACGCCCAGCCGAGACGGAAACGACTTCCTTCGCCGCGCGAAACGAGTCGTCCGGCTCGGTGGCGTGCGAGAGAAGCCGGTCGCGCACATCGTCGGTGGACGCTTCGCGCTCGACCCGGCGAACGCTCATCTGCTCGTCGAGGCGTTGCCCGATCTCGTGCGCATCCCCGCGGAGCAAGCGAGGTCGTTGCGCGACGTGACGCGACTTCTCGTCGACGAGGTACGCGCAGCGCGGAGCGGTCGTCTCCGGGCACTGGACCAGCTCGCGCAGTTGGTGCTCACGTACGCGCTGCGCTGGCTCGATTCCGAAGGCGAGAGCCCCGCGCGCACGAGCTGGCTCCGCGCACTGGCCGATCCACGCATCGGAGCCGCGCTGCGCCACGTTCACGGCAACGTGGAGAAGGGGACGTCGTTGAGCGAGCTCGCGCGCGTGTCGGGCATGTCGCGCACTGCGTTTGCTGCGCGCTTCAAAGCGCTCGTCGGACGCTCGCCACTGGCGTACGCGATCGATTGGAGGATGGCGCTCGCGAAAGACGCATTGCGGATGACCGATCGTCCGATCGGAGAGCTCGCATTCGAGCTCGGTTACGCATCGGAGAGCGCGTTCAGCACGGCATTCCGGCGCGACGTCGGATGCGCGCCACGCGCTTACAGGCGAGGCAGCGACTCCTCGACAGCGGACCACGAGCGAGCGGCCGACATCGGCCGAGGCGAGGGCCCGCGCGGTCGGCCGCGCGCACCGAAAGTGCGATAGAATCGGCGTCGATGGATGCAGGCACCGGGCTGCACGCTCATCGGTCGGGCAAGGGAGAGCTCGCCGATGACGAGTGGACACACACGCGCTTGTTCGGCACGAGCGCGCATCGCGGCTGGGATGGCTTCCTCGCGGTGGCCGGCCAGTCCCGCTCGTGGGACGCGACGACCGTCTGCTTCGCCGGGCACTGGATCTCGCTGAACACGGGAAGACGCCCGCACGTCGTGGAGCGCGAGACGGCGCGCGGCACGATCACGATCACGACCGCTCCCGGCCGCTACTGCATCGTCCCGGCCGACTACACGGTGACGGCACGCGCGGTCGGAGTGCATCACTGGGGCGGCGTGCAGCTCTCGCGCGACAAGGTCCTTCGCGTGCTCGGCCGACCGATCCCCGTGCACGAGCAGTACGAGGGTTGCGACCCGAAGCTCGTGGCGATGCTGAAGCTGGTCGTGAGCGAGGTCGTGCAGAGCGATACGCCCGACCCTCTCTGGGGCGAAGGCATGTGCATCGGCATCATCGCGCGGCTCGCGACGATCTTCGGTGCGAGCGAGCCCACGGCGCGCGTCGGCGGCCTCGATGCGCGACGCATGCGCCTCGTCGTCGAGCGCATGGCCGACGATGTCGGCGCGCGTCACA
>CAYSCF010000467.1:0-4859 GCA_964429305.1 uncultured Sandaracinaceae bacterium
GCGAGCTGTCCTTCGGCGCGTTCGAGCACGTGCGCGAAGGACAGCTCGCCGCGTGTACTGCCGCGCGCGGCACGAGCGCGCCGCCGACGCCGCCGCCCGCGCGACCGGGCACGACGCCGGCCACGCCTGCGGCGCACACGGTGAACTGCGCGGCTACGACCGCAGCTCCGCCGACGCCCGCCGCTGCCGCGACGACCACGCCCGCCGCCGACGCGACGGCGAACGGAACGCCCGCGCCGGAAGATCCGTGCGCCGAGACGGACAACGATCGCCACTTCTCGGAAGCGATCGAGCTCTACGTCCAGTACTTCCCCAACGATCCGGACATCCCCGAGATCTTGTTCCGTCAGGGACACCTCTACTACGACCGCGCGATCTACGACCCCGCGGTGCGCCTCTTCGGTCAGCTGCTCGAGCGCTATCCGCAGAGCGACTACGCGCACGACGCGGGCGAGCTCATCCTCGACTCGTTCAACCGCGCGGCCGACTTCGGCAACATCGAGACGTGGGCGCGGCGGCTCAAGACGGCGCCGGCGTTCCAGACCGCGGAGTCGCAGCAGCGGCTCGACACGCTCATTCTCCAAGCAGCGTTCGCGCGCGGCGAGCAGCTCGCGTGTCAGAACGATCACCACGGCGCGGCCGAGGCCTATCAGCACGCAGCCGAAGAGTTCCCGAACGATCCGCGCGCGCGTCAGGCGCTCTACAACGCGGGCCTCGAGCTGCAGCGCGCGGGCGATCTGCCGGGTGCGAGCGGCGTCTACGATCACCTGGTCGATCGCTATCCCGGATCGACCGAGGGCGCGCTGGGCGCGTGGAACGCGGCGCAGATGTACGAGTCGATCGCGCAGTTCCGCGATGCGGCGCGCTTCTACGAGGCATACGGCACGCGCTTCCCCGAGGGTGAGCACGGCT
Organism: uncultured Sandaracinaceae bacterium; assembly: GCA_964429305.1. Lineage (GTDB taxonomy): Bacteria > Myxococcota_A > Polyangia > Polyangiales > Sandaracinaceae > JBBSAT01. The sequence goes on from CAYSCF010000467.1 coordinate 913, forward strand.
CGGACGCGCTCTACAACGCGGTCGTGCTGCGCCTCGCGGCCGAGGACTGGGACGCCGCCGTGCAGTCGGCCTCGCAGTTCCTGCAGCGCTTCCCGCAGCACGAGTCGGCGGGCGAGGTCACGTTCATGCAGGCGCGCGCGCACGAAGGCGCGCATCGCTGGCAGGACGCGGCGCGCATCTACACCGACTACGCGCGCGCGAGCCGCAATCCCGATCGCGACGTCGAAGCGCAGACGCGCCTCGCGATGGTGCTGATCCAGGCGGGCGATCGCGAAGGCGCCGATCGCGCGCTCCAGCAAGCGGTGCGCGGCGGGCGCGCGTCGCTGCGACGGCTCACGGCGAGCGGCCACAATTTCCTCGCGCAAGCGCGCTACATGCAGGGTGAAGCGATCCTCGCGCGCTTCGAGGCCGTGCAGATCGCGGGTGACGTCGCGGGCCTCGCCGATCGCCTGCGGCAGAAGAGCAACCTGCTGCGCGACGCATCGGAAGCGTTCGCGGACGTCGTGCAGTTCCACGTCGCCGAGTGGGTCACGGCCGCGCTCTTCCAGATCGGCCACAGCTACGAGCTCTTCGCGAACCAGCTGCGCGACTTCCCGATTCCGGAAGGGCTGAGCGAAGAAGAAGATCAGGCGTACCGCGATCAGCTCGGCAACTTCATCGTGCCGATCGAAGAGCAGGCGCTCGAGGCCTACCAGGGCGGCTACCAGACCGCGATCAGCCTCCACATCTTCAACACGTGGACGGCGCAGCTGCACGAAGGGCTCACGCGTCTGAACGACGTCGAGTTCCCGCCGCTGCGCGAGGTCGGTGCGGATCTCGCGCAGGGTGATGCGCTGCCGCTTCCGACGCCGCTCGATGGCCTGCGCCGCGGCACGCCGACCGAGCCAGCGCCGTAGTCTCGACGGGAGTCGCCTTCGTTCACGGCGCGGTCGCGAAGAACGCCAGCAACCGCGCGGCGGACGTCGAACCGAGCGTCAACCGATCGGAACGGCGCTCGTGATCCGCGCGATGTCGCGCGTGATCGAGAGCGGCAGGCCGATGGCGAGCGCGACAGCGAGAAACAAGAGGCCCGCGCCGCCCAGGATGATCTCGGCCAGGATGGTCTGCGAGTCCTGCGGCACCGCGGCGTACATGCCGATCAACGTGGCGAACGAGGCCACGGATGCCGGGAGAAACACGGCGAGCACGATCACTCCGTCGTCGCGCATCCGATGTCGATCCTGGAACGAGACGGCCGCGCTCGGAGCGCCGCGCAGATGCAGCGAAGCCCACACGGGATCGTGCCCCACGGGCGCGATCGCCCAGCGCTCGCGGGCATCGATCGCGAGCGAACACGGGAGGACGCACATCTCTCTCCAGTGCGACGCGGTGGACTTGTCGTGCAAGTAGAGGCGAAGCGCCGATCCGTCGTCGGCCTCCAGCTGGAGCGTGCCGAGCTCCTGAGCCGATGCCATGGACGGCAGCGCGAACACGATGAGCACCAGAGCGAGCCGAGCGATCATCGGTTCAGCGTACCGTCAGTGGATGAAGTACCGGAACGAGGCCAAGAGCCAGCTGCCGTCCTGGTTGACGAGCTGCTGGCGGTACGAGAGCTCGATCGCGAAGCTCGCGTTCACGTAACCGAGGCCCGCGGTGACGAGGTGCACACCGCGGCCGGTGTCGTACTGGTAGCCCGCGCGGATCGCGACCTCGCCCGTGAACAGCTCGAGACCTGCGCCGAAGAGCGCCTCGGGACGCAGCGAGAGATCCACGTTGTGGAACGTCGAGAGGTCGGCCTGACCGTCGATCGCGATCGTGAACATGCTGTCGATCGTGTACGAGACACCGCCGCCGACGAGGCGCGGCACGAGCGGCGAGCCGAAGTCGATGAGGTTGCGACCGACCGCGCCGATGTGGAAGCCCGGCGCCGGCGTGACGCGCAAGCCCACGTCGAACGTGATGCCTTCGGCGTAGGGCCCGCGCGTGTCGCCCGCGGCCTGGCCTTCGCGCGTGAAGCTCACGTAGCGCCCGCTGGCGCCGATCGAGAACGCGTCGCCGATCGGCACCGCGAGCCCGATGCGTCCGTCCATGCCCGCGTGCCCGTCGTGCCCGTTGCCGAGCAAGTAGCGGTACTGCACGCCCATCGCGACGGGCGAAGAGAAGCTGTCGACGAGCGCGCCGCCGAACGTGAAGTTCGTCGCTTGCGGGTGGTAACCGACCGCCGTCTCGATGTGATAGATGCGCGAGAGCGCGAGGTTCGCCGGGTTGTACGTGAGCGCCGACGTGGACGCGGCGGACGCGATCGCGCCCGAGCCCATCGCCATACCGCGCGCGGTCTCGTAGTCGTCGGCCGGAGGGACGATGTCGGCTGCCTGCGCGCTCGCGCTCTTCGGCACGAGGCTCAGTGCGACGACGCTCAGCGCGATCGCCAGCACCCAGATCCAAGCTCGATCACGCATTCGATCCGCTCCCGAGGCGCTGTCGCTCTTGTCCCGAGCCTCGCGCCAGCCTCGTCCTCTACCTGCCCGGCGCCTACGCCGCCAGAAATCGACGGCAGAACGATCGAGAGTGCGTTGCGTCATCCCCGATCGAGATCGCACTTTCGAATTTCGACGTGGAGGACACCGAGATCACACGACTCCGTTCGATCGCGCGCGCGCATTTTCGCGCGTTCGCGTCACGCGTGCGGCGCGTTGCCTCGATCACGAGGGATCTCCGCGACTTGCGGATCCGTGCCAAACGATCGCGCGATGGAAACTCGACGTGTGCGCGAATCGCGTGAGAGAAACTTCCAAGATCCTGCTCGGTTACAAACTTGATCCACGCAAGCCGTAGACGCTCGCGATTCGCTTTGCTAGCGTCGCCTTCCCTTTCACGACGCACCTCGGTGCGAGAGTCAGCCAGCCGGGCGCTCACTCCGTTCCGTGTCGAGAGAGAGGCCGATAAGGGGAGCGACACAGGCTGTGGACAGCTTGTGGAGCACGGGCATATGTCCGCGTTTTGTCGAGGTTTTCTAGGATGACGACGTTGTGGGAATCTGCGCTCGACCGGCTGCGAGACAAGGTCTCCGAGCACACGTACGAGGCATGGCTCGCGCCTCTCGCGCTCGAGGCCGTCGATGGCTCCGTCGTGCGCCTGCGCGCGCCGAGTCGCTTCTTCGTGGACTGGATCTCGCGCTCCTATCTCGGTGATCTCGTCGAGACGCTGCGCGGCGTCTCGGGCGATCCCGCGATGACGATCGAGTGGTCGCTCGATGCGAGCGCGTCGAGCGCCGGCACCGTCATGGCCGTGCCGAGCGCGGCCATCGGGTCTTCGACGCCTCCTGTCGGCGAGGAGCGTCCGTCGCGTCTGCCGCCCGCACGTGCGATGGCCGCGGTCCCGCCCGCGCCGCGTCGCGCGACGCTGCGACCGCGCCCGCGAGCGAATCCCCGCGCGATGGAGCTGCCCTTCGATCAGGACGATGCGCAGGCAGCGCGACACGATTCGACCGAGCTGGCGCTCGACGTGCCCGTCGCCACGCCGGCGCCGCTGAACGACGTTCCGCCGCCTTCGATGCGCGGCACGCACCGCGACGATGGCCCCTACGGCCTGAACCCGCGCTACGAGTTCGACAACTTCGTCGTCGGCACGAGCAACCAGCTCGCGCACGCCGCCGCGCAGGCCGCCGCGACGAGCCCGGGCAAGAAGTACAACCCGCTCTTCATCTACTCGAACGTCGGCCTCGGCAAGACGCATCTGGTGAACGCAGTGGGCCACCGCATCCGGCAGGACAAGCCGGACGCGCGCATCCTCTTCCTGAGCGCCGAGCGCTTCACGAACGAGTTCATCTGGGCGCTGCAGAACAAGCGCATCGACGAGTTCCGCAATCGCTATCGCGTCGCGTGCGACGTGCTCGTCATCGACGACATCCAGTTCCTCGCGGGGCGCGAGCAGACGCAGGAAGAGTTCTTCCACACGTTCAACGCGCT
>CAYSCF010000468.1:0-4808 GCA_964429305.1 uncultured Sandaracinaceae bacterium
CGTCGCGCCGTCTCCGATCGCGGCGAGACGGATCGCTTCGAGCGCGGATGCACGCACTTTGTCCATGGCGGCGTTCGTACCAGACGAAGTCGAATCGGGACAAGCCGCCACGCCCGCGAAGCGCTACCATGGGCGTGCTCGATCGACGTGAGGACAGTCCTCTCGTGACGGCCTCGCGAGAGAAGGAATCATGTACGCCTCCAGACGAAACGCCGAAGCTCAGCAGCGTGCAAACGACCGAAGGCAGCGCGAGGACACTGCTCCGCGTCTGAACGTCGAGGTGCCCAAGCTCCTCACGCTCTCTCTCGCCATCTCGGACGGCGAGCCCGGCGCGATCGGCGGCAGCGATCACGTGCGACACGTCGTCGTGGCGCGCGCGCCCGCGCTCTTCGAGATGAAGTGCGGCAACCGCGACTGCAAAGAAGGCGGCCACGACATCACGTACGAGCTCGTGCGCGGCCTGCGCGCCGGCGAGACGAAGCTCGAGGGCCAGGACCCGTGTCACGGGACCGTGGGCTCCGCGCGCTGCGCATACGTGCTGCGCTACGTCGCAACGGCGACGTACCAGCCGTAGCCCCGCTGTGGCGTCGCGCGCGGCCACGGTCGCGCGCGCACGACTCAATCGCGCCGCGGCATCGAGGGCATCTCGCCTCGGAATGCGCGGTCTCGCTCGTGCACACGTCTCCCCACCCAAGACGGAGGCGCGAGATGAAGTTCGGAACGAACGGACGTGCGGTGATTCTCGCCGCGATCACGGCGGCGGTCGCGTACGGATGTGAAGAGCGCGCGGGCGATCTACCGATCCTGGAGCAGGCGCCGACCGCCGAGCTTCGTGCGTTGCCGCCGACCGCGCCCTCCCCCCATGCCGCGGCACTCACGCAGGCGCAGTCGGTCGATGTGCTGGGCTCGCTGAGCCACGGCGAGATCGGTCTCGCGCGCTACGCGCTCGGTCGCGCGCGCCAGTAGCAGACGCGCGATCTCGCGCAGATGATGATCGACCAGGACACCGTCGCGCAGGCGAACGTCGAGCGCTGGGCGCAGACCGCATCGGTGACGGCGGCATCGAACGACGTCACGCCCACGATCGGTCGCGCCGTCGCGACGGTGCGCGCGAGCCTCGAGAGCACGCCCGACGATCAGTTCGACACGGCGTACGTTCGCTCGCAGGTCGAGATGCACCAAGACGCGCTGCGGATCCTCGACGAGCGCATCGCTCCTGGCGCGCACGACCCGAGCTTCCGAGCGTTGGTGGCGACGAGCCGTGCAGGCGTGGCCACGCATCTCGCGCATGCGCGCGCGGTCGCCGACGGGCTGCGCGGATGATCGGGGAGAGCGCCGTGAAGGACACGCAGCACCGCTCGGCAGCGCCGGGCATCGCCGACATCGGCCAGATCGTCTCGGGCATGCGAGTCGTGTGCTCGAAGGGCGGGTCGTTTGCCGTCGTCGATCGGGTCCAAGGCGGATCGATCGTGCTACAACAGGACGCAGAGGGCATGAAGCACGCAATCCCGACGAGCTGGGTGACGCACGTGGACGACAGCGTTCACGTCGATCGAAGCGCAGAACGAGCGATGCGTCAGTGGTCGCTGTGGCCGGCGGAAGCATGAGCCTCCCGCGCTTCGCCATCACCCGCATCGTGTGCCCGACGGACTTCTCCGACGCGTCGGACGTCGCGCTCGGCGCCGCCGATGCGCTCGCGGCGTCCGTCGGCGCGAAGGTCGACCTGCTGCACGTGTGGGCTCCGCCGATCTCGATGGCGTTCGACGCCGCGTTCGTGCCGACGCCCGAGCAGATCGTGAAGTACACGACCGACATGCAGCAGCTGCTGCACGAGCGAGCCGCGCGCTTCACGCTGCCGAAGGGCCGCGTCGACACGAGCCTCGTGCAGGGCGTCGCGTGGAGCGATCTCATCGCGCACGCGCAGAAGACGGCCGCCGACTTGATCGTGATGAGCACGCACGGCCGCACGGGGCTCGCGCACTTCGTGATGGGGAGCGTGACCGAGCGCGTGGTCCGCGCCTCGCCGATCCCGGTGCTCGTCGTGCCGGCTCCTCGCGGGTAGCGGTCGGTCGGCGGCCCATCGATCTCCACGGGGTCGCGGCGGGCGGGTGCGACCCAGTGACATCGACGGGCTCTCAGCCCGCCGCCGCGATGTCCCCGGTCAGCGTGACGCGGCGATCCAGGCGCGCACGACCTCATCCAACACCGGCAAGCTCACCGCCCCCGTCCCGAGCACCACATCGTGGAACCCGCGCAGATCGAACCGCTCTCCGAGCGCCGCGCGCCCCTCCTCGCGCAGCGACAAGATCTCGAGCTGCCCGACCTTGTACGCGAGCGCCTGCCCCGGCGTGTTCAAGTAACGGTCGACCTCGTTGCGGATCAGATCGTCGGGCATCGTCGTGTGCGCGCGCATGTAGTCCTCGGCCTGGGTGCGCGACCAGCCCATCGCGTGCAGCCCCGTGTCGACGACGAGGCGCGCTGCGCGGAACGCCTCGAGATCCACCGCGCCGATCCGATCGAGGTCGTCGTGATAGAGGCCCATCTCGTCCGCGAGGCGCTCGGCGTACAGCCCCCAGCCCTCGACGTACGCCGTGAAGCCGCCGTTGCGTCGGAACGCGGGCATGTCCGGCAGCGTCTGCGCGATCGAGATCTGGAAGTGATGGCCTGGCACCGCCTCGTGCGCCGCGAGCGATGCGAGGCTGTAGCGGCGACGCGTCTCGGGCGTGGCGGTGTTCACGAAGAACATGCCGCCGCGCGAACCGTCCTCGGCGCCGGGCACATAGTACGCGAACGGCGCGCTCACGGCCTCGGCGGGCGGCATCGCGACGACCGCGCACGCCTGCGACGGCGGATGGCTGAAGAACCGAGGCGCGATCGCCTCGGCGGCCGCCACGCGCGCGCGCCCGTCCTCGAGGATCGCGTCGCTCGACGCGTAGCCGAGCGTCGGGTCCTCGCGCAGGTGCGTCACGACCTCGGCGATCGCCGTTGCGTGGAAGAGGCGGCCGCCGATCTCGATCATCTGCGCGTCGGTGCGCGCGATCTCCGACTCGCCGAGCGCGTGCAGCTCGTCGGCCGTCCGCGTCGTCGTCGTATGCATGCGGATCGTCGCCGCGTAGCAGGCCGCGCCGTCCGGCAGCGACGCGACGCCTTCGTGCTCGGCATCGCGGCCGTGCAGAAGGATCTCGCTCGAGAGGCCGTCGCGGTAGCGCTGGATCGCGGGGCGCACGTCGCCGTCGAGCACCGCGAGCAGGTCGGCGGACACGGATGGAAAAGTCGCGACCGGCACGCTCGCCGCGGTCCACTCGGCCGTGGGCTGCGCGAGCGTCGCGTCGGCGAGCGCGACCAGGCGCTCGAGCGTGCCGCGCGGCGCCACCCTTCCCTGCGACACGCCCACGCGCAGGTTCGCGAGGTCCGCATCGAAGAGACTCGCGAAGCCGTGCATGCGCGCGACGTACGTGCGCGCGCTCTCGGCGTCGGTGACCTCGTGGATGCGCGCGATCTGATTGAGCCACGTCACGAGGTTCGACATCGGCGAGTCGTTCCAGAGGTGCAGCTCGCACACCTCCATCGCGTTCTCGGCCTCGTGGCCCTCGACGAAGAGCCGCCACGTGATGCGATCCGCGGGATCGATCGTGCTCTCGAGCGCACGCGCGCGATCGAGCTCGTCGTGGATGCGGACGCGACGCCGGAGAACGGCCTCCGCGGACACGTCGGGCACCTCGGCGTCGAAGCGATGATCGCCGAGCATCGTCGCGGTCATCGGATTCTCGTGCAGCTCCGCCTCCCAGCTCTCGTTCAAGAGCGAGGCGAGCGCGGGCGTGTGCACGCCGGCCGCGTGCTCGGGACCGCTCGCGGTCGCGTGCTCGACGCGCGCTGGAGAGCCGCCGCAGGCGACGAGGAACAGGCATCCGAGTGCGAAGAGCTTGCGCATGGCGGCGCAGGCTACACCGGCTCAGGCGGCGACGCGGGCGCCTTCGCGAGGCAGCGGGCGGACGCGCACAGGCATCCCGTGACGTGTGTAGCTCGTGCCCCAGTAGAGCAGCCCCGGGTCGTGCGCGGGATCGGCGACGAGCTCCACGCGCTCGATGATCTCGCGGATCATCGCGCTCGCGAGCGGGAACGCGAGGTGCGACGCGAGGCACGCGCGCGATCCCGAACCGAAGGGGAGATATTGATCACGCGCAGTCGGCGCGGGCTGGCCGCTCGGTCGCTCGCGCCAACGCTCGGGATCGAACTGCGTCGCGTTCGGCCAGTAGCGCTCGAGGCGATGCGTCACGAACGGCGAGACGATGAGCAGCGTGCCGCGCGGGACCTCGTAGCCGCCGATCTCCATGGGCGCGCGCGTCGTGCGACCGAACAGACCGTAGCCGGGGAACAGACGAAGGCCTTCCTTCATCACGCGCTCGAGCGCCGCGGGGCCTTCGCTCGTGCCGAGCGCCGCGCGCAGCTTCGACTGCGCCTCCGGATGCGTCGCGAGCAGGTGCAGCGTCCACGACGTCGACGACGCGAGCACGTCGTGCGCGGTGAAGAAGAAGTTCACCACGCCTTCCTGGATGGCCTCGGCGTCGCTCGGGTACTCGCCGGCCTTCGCGAGCGCGATGAAGCCGTTGAGCACGTCGCGCGCTTCGGGGCTCGGCCGCGCCAGGCGCGCATCGACCGCCTTGCGGAAGAAGCGCCGCGCCTCGCGCACGCTCTGCCGCATGCGCGTCCAGCGGCGCGGCGAGAGATAGGCCCACGGCTGACAGAGCAGATCGATTCCGATCGCCGCGAGCTCGGACTGCACGCGATGACGATGCGGCTCGAGATCG
>CAYSCF010000469.1:0-4803 GCA_964429305.1 uncultured Sandaracinaceae bacterium
GTGTGGACCGACGAAGGCACGGCGAGCCTCGATGCGGGCAGCGGCACGTACGTCGCGACGACGCATCACATGTCGGTGTGGAACATCGACAAGCCGTATCTCGCGACGTGCATCTGCGGCACCGTCGTCGAGCGCGGTGCTGGCCCCTTGCCGGGTGCGCGCATCGATGCCGAGGGCCTCGATTACTTCGGCTCGAGCGAGGCGAGCGCCGACGCGAACGGACGCTTCTGCGTCGCGGTCCGCAAGTCCAGCCAGATCAGCGTTGCGGCGTACCACGCGAGCGGCGGTGGAACGACGCGCACGATCACGAGCGGCGCCGCCGACACGACGGTGCCCGTCGATCCGAACGATCCGCGCTGCGTCGACATCGGCACGATCGAGGTCGAGCGAGACGTCTTCACGACCGAGACGGGCTCGACGTCGTGCGATACGGTCACGAATCCGTTCACGGACGCGTGCGGAAGCGTCGTGTGGAACGTGTTCGAATGTTACCACCCGTCGGGTGCTTGCACCTATCGCACGGACGGAACAGGTGGCGTGACCACGACGTACGCGAACGGGGCGCACAGCGTATCGTCGGTCTCCGGCACGACGAGCAGCACGATGCTCTACGGCGCCGACGGCTCGTTGTGTGCGACCCAGACGTTCGGCACCGACTCGGTGATCCACTACACGTCGGCGAGCGGCATGACGTTCTCGATGTCGTTTCCCGGCGGCGCGACAGGCGATCTCCTGCTGACGTGTCCGGACGGCTCGACGGAGACGGTCAGTGCGGTGCAGCGCGAGGCGATCCAGGCATGCGGTGGCTCGTCGTCGTCGAGCACGATGTGCACGTCGGAGGGCGGGACGATGACCGGCGGCGCGTGCACCAACGACGCCGAATGTGCGGCGGGCGGCAACGTGTGCTGCGCGATTCCGAGCGCTGGCAGCGTGTGCCTGCCGAGCACGACCTGTTCGATGATCTGATTGCTCACGGCCGTTGCGGCGATTGCGTTCATCGAGACGCATCTCGCGTATATTCCCGCGCCGTGACGGCGCTCGAGAAGAGAGATGGTCTCTCGCCACGCACCAAGCGTGACGCGCGCGCGTTCGCGGAGGCGTTCTTCTCGCGCGACGGCGCCGGCGTGCCCAGCGATCGGCTCGATCACTTCGAGGCCGAGATCAGCGACTTCTTCGGTCACGTGCGTGGCCGCGCGAGACTGCTCTTCCTCGCGTGTCTGGCCGCCGCGACGTGGGGCGCGCCTTTCCTGGTGGCGCGCCCGTTCCAGCGGCTCGAGCGGCTGAGCATCGCCGATCGCATCGCGGCGCTCGAGGCGATGGAGCGCACACCGGTGGCGCAGCTGGCGCTCTTCGCGCTCAAGGCGCTCGGCAGCTTCGTCTACTACGAGCATCCCGACGCGGCGGCAGAGATGAAGTGGGATCAGCGCTGTGCGGGCAAGCGATCGCTAGAGGTGCTCCCGTGAGCGGCATCCACAGCGGTCGCGCGCACCGGGGCGATCTCGAGCTCGAGTGCGACGTCGTCGTCGTCGGCTCGGGCGCGGGCGGCGCGGTGGTCGCGACCGAGCTCGCGCTCGCCGGCAAGCGCGTGATCGTCGTCGAGGAAGGCAAAGAGGTCGCCGCGCTCGATCACGGCGCGATGACGCAGAGCCAGTCGCTGCGCCACGTCTGGCGCGAGGGCGGCATGACGACCGCGTTCGGCGTGGGCGGTGCACCGACCGTGAACGTCACGATGGGTCGCGTGGTCGGCGGCAGCTCGATGCTCACCGGCGGCGTCTGCTTTCGCGTCGCGGACGAAGTGCTCGCGAAGTGGTCGCGCGACATGGGCCTCGAAGAGCTCACGCCCGCGGGCGTCGATCGCTTCTACGGTCACGTCGAGAAGGCGATGCACGTCGAAGAGGTTCCGGTCGAGATGCGCTCGCGCTCGACCGCGCTCTTCGCAGAGGGCGCGCGCAAGATGGGCTTCGAGCTCGAGCCGATGCGTCGCAACACGAAGGGCTGCGAGGGCTGCGGCCGCTGCAACTTCGGCTGCCCGCACGGCGCCAAGCTCTCGGTCGATCTGAGCTATCTGCCGCGCGCGATCGAGGCCGGCGCCGACGTGTGGTCCGACTGCCTGGTCGAGCGCGTCGTCGTGCGCGGCGATCGCGCGACGGGCGTGCGCGGCCGCTTGCTGAACGGCGATGGATCGCGGGCGGGCCACTTCGTCGTGCGCGCGAAGAAGGTCGTCGTCGCGTGCGGCGGCGTGCACTCGGCCGTCTTGCTGAGCGCGAGCGGCCTCGGCGGCATGGGCACGCACGTCGGTCGCAACCTCACGCTGCATCCGGGCTGCCGCGTGTTCGCGCGCTTCGACGAAGAGGTGCGTGGCTGGTCGGGCGCGATGCAGAGCGCGTTCTCGACGAAGTTCGAGCACGAGGGCGTGCTGCTCAACTCGCTCTTCATCCCGGCGAGCGTGATCGCGGCGACGATGCCGGGCAGCGGCCCGCGCCACGCGCGCCTCGCCGAGCAGGTCGCGCACATCGCGATGTTCGGCGCGCAGGTGCACGACGATGGTGGCGGCGTCGTGATCCGCAACCCGCTCGGTCGCGAGCCACTGATGCTCTATCGCTGCTCGCCGCACGATCTGGCCGCACTGCGCCGCGGCATCCGCTTGATCGGAGAGACGTTCCTCGAAGCCGGCGCGCGCGAGCTCTTCTTGCCGATCCTCGGTGGCGAGGGCCTCACGCCGGACGAGTTCCGCCGCTTCGATCTCGACTCGATCCCGATCGTGAGCCTCGAGTGCGCGTCGCAGCATCCGCTCGGCACGTGCCGCATGAGCCGAAGCGCGGCCGACGGTGTCGTGGACGCGTGGGGCCAGAGCTGGGACGTGAAGGATCTCTACGTCGCCGACGGCAGCATCTTGCCCTCGAGCCTCGGCGTGAACCCGCAGCTCACCGTGATGATGATGGCGACGCGCATCGCGTGGCGCCTGGCCGAGGCCTGAAGCTAGAATCGAGCGTGCACAGGCTCGCGTTCGTGCTGTGGCTCTAGGCGTGCGCGCCGGCGGGGCACTGCACTCGTGGATCCTGCATGTGCGAGCCGACCGCGAGCTGCCACTTCGGATGCGCGATCGCCAGCGTGTGCTCGGTCGACTGCGCCGGCGAGAACGCGGCCTGCGAAAGGCACGTGCTCGAGCGGCGAGTTCGTGTGCGGCGAGGGAAGCACCTGCACGTTTCCACTGCGGTTCTGGGCCATGCCACGCGCGGTGCGCCGCCGGCAGCACGTGCCACATGCTCTGCGAGCCTGCCTTGCACGACGGACTGCGAAGTGGGCGCGCACTGCACGCAGCAGTGCGGCGTGACCGACATCGGGACGAGCGCGTGCAACATCGTCTCGTGCGGCGCGGGTGACCACCGGCTCTGCCCGGACGGTACGTCGATCGCGTGCGGCGCGCCCTGTCCCTGATCGCGGAATGCGTTCGCCCGGTCCGCGGTTCATCCTGGGGCCATGAGCACGCGGCGGGTTCGTGGGGAGACCGGAGCGCTGTTCGAGGTGGACGCCTCGATGCTCGCGCCCACGCTGCGCGAGCAGGGCTATCGAGAGTCGAGCGCGCCGCCGCTCGCGAGCGAGATCCAAGCGCCGCCACGCGCCGTGCTGCGCACCGACACGATCGTCGCGAAGGCGTCGGGTCTCGCGGTCGTGCTCGGCGTGGTGTTCGTGTTCGTGCTCGGCTTTCGCTGAGCGCGCGTCACTCGAGCAAGTGCGCCAGCCGACGCATCACCGCGTCGGTCCGGTCCTGCAGGAACGGCTCGATGGCGCGGCGGATCTCCGGAAGTGCACCGCGCGCCGAGCTGCGCGTGACCTCTTCGGGCACGATCCCGGCGCGTCGTAGTGCCCGCGCGATCGCCCCGCGCGCGAAGATCGGAGACAGCTCGGAGGCCGCGATGATCTGATCGAAGAGGCTCGGAAGGGCGCTCATGGCGCCGATGCTTCCCAGAGCGTCGCCATCCTTGCGCTGTAGTCGGCGCAGAAGCGGTACCACCAGAGGCGTTGCTCGCCTTCGAGCACCGCGGCGCCGCCCATGCCCAGGCCCACCATGCCGGCCATCGACATCGCGAGCGTGATTCCGGATGCGCGCACCGAAGGCACGATCACCGCGAGGTACTCGTCACGGGGCAAGGTGTTTCCCTCGGACGCATGGATCGCGAGATCGACGAAGCCCGCGACGAACTGATCGGTTCCTTGGTCGTCCGTGCCCGGCGGCACGTCGAGCAGGAGCACTCGCGTCATCTCTTTGCGCAGGGCGTCGCGGTGCGTGCGAATCGAAGAGCTCATCCCCGATCAGCTACACACGGGCACGCGCGCCGCCATCGCCGCGCGCGACATTCGGCGCCGCCGAGAGCCGGTCAGTCGACGGCCGGGCTCGGGGCACACTGGCTCGGAGACGCCGCGACCTGCTCGGCGAGCAGATCGAGCGTGGAGCCAGGCCCGACGTCACAGTCGGCGGCCACGTAGGCGCCGACGCTCGGATCGTAGTGCACGTCGAGCGGACGGCCGTCGTACGACATCGTCACGTGCTCCTGGTTGCCCTCGTACACGATCGTGTGGCCGTACATCGCGAGCGTCGTTGGCCCGCCGCATCCGGGGACGAGCACGAGAGAGAGCAGCGAGAGGATGACGAGCGCGCAGGTCCGGGACATGCGCGCCATCGTACACAAGACGGGCGATCAACGCGCCGGTGGGCGGCAGCTGACCTCGATCAAGATCTCACCCGGACCGCGCAGGTACGTGAGCGTGCCGCGGTTGTTCCGCTGGAGCTCGCTGATCGGC
>CAYSCF010000470.1:0-4798 GCA_964429305.1 uncultured Sandaracinaceae bacterium
CCCGAGCAGGTCGGTGCACTCAGCAGCCAGGAGAACAGCCCATGCTTCACATCTATCCAGTCTCGATTCAGCTCTGCCGCGACGTCCAGAACATCAACCGCTCCGTACCGGACGCCTCGCTCCGTGATCAACTGCGACGCGCGGTGGCGTCGGTACCGCTCAACATGGCCGAGTCCGACGGCCAGCAAGGCGGCAACCGACGACAGCGTCGACTCACCGCGCTCGGCTCGGCACGCGAGGTCGGCGCATGCTTCGACGTGATCGAAGCGCTCGGCTACGCGGTCATCGACGAGGCGGTCCGCGCGCGTCTCGACCACATCATCGGCGTCCTCGTGAAGCTCACGCGACGCTGAGATCGACACGGTCGGCGGGTCACTCCCGCCGGCCGTTCATCTCGGCCCGAGCCGCGAGGCGACGCGGCAGTCGCTCACTGTCCGATCGCCGATCGCGCCGCGCTACGAAAGCGGAAGCGCGGTGGGGTCCCCGTCGCGCAGCGATGGGGCCGTGCGATTGCACTGATCTCTCGCGGCAGCGGCGAGCACCGATGGATGGAAAAAAGGAAGTGGGGGTCCAGGGTGGAGAAACCTTGGTTTCTCCGCCTTGGGGCCCGCGCGGCCTGAGCGCTCCCGAAGGGCAGCCGGAAGAGCGCCTCGAAGAAAGGCCGCGCAGACGCACCCGCGAGAGCGAGAGGCGAGAGCGAGAGGCGAGAGCGAGAGGCGAGAGCGAGAGGCGAGATCAGTTATCCTCTCGCGCCCCGCTTGTCCGAACCGCGCTTCATCGTCGGCATCGATCTCGGAACGACCCACACCGTCGTCGCTTACGTGCGCGCCGACGAGCGCGGCTCTGTGCCGAAGATCTTCGAGGTCGATCAGCTGGTCGCGCCCGGCGAGATCGGGGCGCGCCCGCTCTTGCACTCGCTGCGATATCAGCCCGCGAGCGCGGAGCTGACCGAAGCGCAGCGCGCGCTGCCGTGGGCGCTGCCCGACATCCCGACGGGCACGCCGCCTTACGTCGTCGGAGAGCTCGCGCGCGAGCTCGGCGCGAAGGTGCCCGGGCGCCTCGTCGTGAGCGCCAAGAGCTGGCTCTCGCACGCGGGCGTCGATCGCACCGCCGCGATCCTGCCGTGGGGCGCCGAAGACGGCGTTCCCAAGATCTCGCCCGTCGATGCGAGCGCGAGCTATCTCGCGCACGTGCGCGCCGCGTGGGACAGCGGGCATCCGTCCGCGCCGCTCGACGAGCAGGAGGTCGTGCTCACGATCCCGGCGTCGTTCGACGAAGGCGCGCGCGCGCTGACGCTCGCGGCCAGCAAGCTCGCCGGGATTCCGCGCGTGCACCTGCTCGAAGAGCCGCAGGCCGCGTTCTACGACTGGCTCGGGCGACAAGAAGACGTCGCAGCGAGCGCCGCGGGCACCAAGCTCGCGATCGTGGTCGACGTCGGCGGCGGCACCACGGATTTGACGCTCGTGCGCGTCGAGATGCGCGAGACCGGACCGCGCCTGACGCGCATCGCTGTCGGCGATCACCTGATGCTCGGCGGCGACAACATGGATCTCGCGCTCGCCAAGACCGCCGAGGCCTCGCTGTTCTTCCGCGAGGGTCGGGGCGACCCTCGCCCCGCGCCGAATGAATCGGTCGCGGGGCCCCACTCCGCGCCGCTCCGCGACCAGAAGCTGCCGCCCGGGCGCTTCAGTCAGCTGATCGTGCAGGCGCGACGCGCGAAGGAAGCGCTGCTCGGCGAGAACGCTCCCGATCGCTTCAAGGTCACCGTGCTCGGCGCGGGCAGCAAGCTCGTCGGGGGCTCGCTCTCGACCGAGATCGCACGCGCGGACGTCGAGAAGCAGATCGTCGACGGCTTCTTTCCCGTCGCCGCGATCGACGACAAGCCCGCGCGACGCGCGACCGCGATCGTGGAGCTCGGCCTTCCGTACGTCGCCGACGCCGCCGTCACGCGTCACGTCGCGGCGTTCGCGCTGCGCCATCAAGACGTCGCGAAGGACGCGGTCGAAGGTCAGCTCGTGAACGGGCTCGCGCTGCCGGATGCCGTCTTGTTGAACGGTGGCGTGTTCCGCGGCGCACCGATCGCCAAGCGAATGATCGACGTGCTCTCGTCGTGGCGCGGCGCGCCGGTGCGCGTGCTCGACAACACCGAGCCCGAGCTCGCGGTCGCGCGCGGCGCGGCGTTGTACGGTCTCGCGCGTCGCGGCCTCGGGATGAAGATCGGCGGCGGCTCGGCGCGCTCGTACTTCCTTCTCCTCGACGAGAAACGTGGTCTCTGCGTGCTCCCGCGCGGCGCCGAAGAAGGCGAAGAAGTCGTGGTCCGCGAGCGCACGTTCTCGCTCAAGCTCGGCGAGCCCGTGCACTTCTCGCTCGCGTCGAGCACGGGCGAGGCCGCGTACGTGCGGGCGGGCGAGATCGTGGACGTCGATCCCGAGCTGTTCCGGGCGCTGCCGCCGATCGCGGCCGTGCTCGACGATGCGCCCCAAGACGCGCCGCGTCCCTCGATGGCGCCGCCCGCGGGCTACTCGATGGCGCCGCCGAAGCCCGCGCCCGCGAAGGGACGCGAGGTGCGCGTGCGGCTGGCTGCGGCGCTCACCGAGATCGGTACGCTCGAGATGAGCTGCATCTCGGAAGCCGACGAGTCGCAGCGATGGAAGCTCGAGCTCGAGCTGCGCGGTCAGCACGGAAGCGAGCTCGCGCCACAGCGCGTGACGCAGCTACACCCGCGCTACGCCGAGGCGCGCGCCAAGATCGACGCCGTCTACGGAAAGAGCGAGGCCGACGGCGGCAAGCTGGTGAAGACCTTGCGCGCCGATCTCGAGAAGATCCTCGGCCCGCGTGAGAAGTGGCCGATGCCGCTCTTGCGCGAGCTCTTCGGCGCGCTGCTCGCGGGCGTGAAGCGGCGCCGCCGCAGCGCCGATCACGAGCGTGTGTGGTTCAACCTCGCGGGCTACACGCTGCGGCCGGGCGTCGGCTATCCGCTCGACGACTTCCGCAGCAAGCAGCTCGCCGCGATCTTCGAGCAAGGCGTGCAGTTCGCACCGGAAGCCCAGAACTGGAGCGAGTGGTGGACGCTCTGGCGCCGCGTCGCGGGCGGGCTCGACGACGCACAGCAGGAGAAGATCCTCGCCGCGATCGACTGGTATCTGCAGCCGCCGTCGCCGCGCCCGCGCCCGCGCCCGAACGGGCCGAAGGCGCTCGGCTACGACGACATGGTGCGTCTCGCGGCGTCGCTCGAGCGCATCTCGGCGGCCAACAAGGAGCGCATCGGCGCTTGGCTGCTCGAGCGTGTGACCAAGCATGGAGACGGCCCCTTCAGCTGGTGGGCGATCGGCCGCATCGGCGCGCGCGTGCCGCTCTACGGCTCGGCGCACACGGTCGTCTCGCGCACGCATGCCGAGACGTGGCTGCGCGCGGTGCTCGCGCTCGACTGGCGCGCCGTGGAGCCCGCGGCGTTCGCTGCGACGATGCTCGCACGGCGCAGCGGCGATCGTACGCGCGACATCGACGCGGCGCTCGCGACCGAGACGGCGAAGCGACTGCGCGCGCACGGCGCGCCTGCCGCATGGGCGACGATGGTCGAAGAGGTCGCCGAGCTCGGCCAGGACTCGGTCGCGCGTCTGCTGGGTGAGTCGCTGCCGCCGGGCTTGTCCCTGGTGGAATGAGCCACCTCGAGCGCGCGTTGGCCCGCCGATGAAGAAGGCACGCCGCATCGTGAGCCGATTCGCGCTCGGCTTCTCGTCCGTCTTCGTCGCGTATCTCGCGCTGCTCGTGTTTCCGGGTCCGCTCTTCGCGCATGCGCGCACAGGTCGCTTCGTCGTCGTGCACGCGGATGCGCCCATCCCCGCGAGCGCCGATGCGATCGTCGCCGACACCGAAGCGCGCCTGCGACGCTCGCCGCTCTTGTCGCCGGGCGTCACTCATCATCTCTACGTGTGTCAGACGCCGTGGCGCTGGAGCCTGCTCTCGAACAGCGCGTTCGGGTCGGGCGCGTATGCGTTCGGTCCGTTCGGCCGGCCGGTCTTCACGCGGCCGGTGCACTTCGATCACGATCGCTTCGTCGGTCCCTCCGGCCGCGAGACGCCGGGTGAGCGCACGGTGGCGTACTTCTTCTCTCACGAGGTCACGCACACGCTGACCGCGGACTTCCTCGGGCCGCTCGCTTACGCACGCCTGCCGTCGTGGGCTCGCGAGGGCTACGCCGACTACGTCGCGCGAGGCGAAGGCTTCGACTACGAGGCCAATCGAGAGCTCTGGCTCGCGGGCGATCGCACGCTCGATCCCAGCCGCAGCGGGCTCTACCTGCTCTACACGCTGCTCGTCGCGCACCTGATCGATCGAGAAGGCTGGTCACCCGAGCAGCTGTTGCGAGACGTCCCCGACCGCGCCGCGCTCGAAGCACGAGTGCGCGATGGCGTCGTTCTGCCGCGCTGAGCAAGCGCACCGTCGGAGTCGAGTCGGTGCCGGCGAAGAAGCGAGCCCACGCTGCGAGGAGCTGACTCGCTCGCGAGGAGCGCAGCGACGAGGCGGAGCGAGGGTGAGACGCATCCGGCTTCGCCGGTGCGACGAGGGACGCGCTCAGCGTCCCTGAAAACCAGAATCGTACTTGACCCGTGACGCCTCGATCTCGTTAGAATCCACGCGCGGGGCGGTACTGAGCCGTCACCGACGTCGACGCTTTGGCGCGAGAACGAGGACGAGGGAATGTTCGCAGTCGTCATCACCGAGAAGGGTGGATCCCAGCGCAAGCTCGACTTCGACAAGACCGAAGTGACGATCGGACGCGTCCAGGGCAACGACA
>CAYSCF010000471.1:0-4780 GCA_964429305.1 uncultured Sandaracinaceae bacterium
TCTTCCAGAGGATGGGCCAAGAAGGCGGGGCGTCGCATTACGACGGAAGCACCCCCGATCCTTACGGATGCTTGCCGTTCACTCCGAGCCAGACGCGGCGCGACGGTCTCGACGCCGTGTCTTGCGCTTCGCCGTTCTCGGGCGATCGCGGTCGATACATCACCGCGGACGACGTCACGGCGGGCTACGCGGAGCCGTTCGAGACGGCGGCCGGCGTGGGCACGATGCGGATGCTCTCGCTCACGTCGCCGTATCCGCCGCGTCACGATGCGCCGGCGCAGTCGGGCGACTCGGACGACTACGCGCACTTCGGCGCCGATGCCCTCGCGATCATGCCCGAGCTCGATGCGATCACGCAGGCGACGCCCACCGGCGGCGGCGAGGTCACGATCGACTGGACTGTTCCCGCGGACTGGCCGCGCGGCGAGCTCCACGTCTCGGTGGAGATCAACGTCGAGGGCGACTACGACGCGGTCTACGATCCGACGAGCTACCCGACCCCGACGACACCGGCAGGCGCATGGAACACGTGGAGCCAGAGCTACGGCTATCCGTACCGCGGACAGCCTTCCGTCGTCTTCGATCTCGACGTGACGTGTGGAGCGCCTGCCAGCGTGGGCGCGCCCACGCGACGCGGCGTCGTCGATGCCTCGATGACCGAGATGCCGATGGACGCGACGATGGTCGACGATCCCGTCACCTCGCCAGGAAGCGGCGCGGATCGTCTTCGCGCCGGCACGGACGGCGCACGCGTCCACGCCTCGCTGCGCTGATCAGCGGTGTTCAGCGCCGCGCGACGCCGAGCGCGTCGCAGAGCGCGTCGAAGCTCTCCGACTTCTCGCGACGCCCGTCGCGCAGACGTACGACCTCGTTCTGCGCGCGATGCCGGTCGAACGGAAACACGCCGACCGTCCCGAGCGATGCGACGCGGACGGCCAGCGCCTCCAGCTCTTCGCTCGGCTCTCTCTCGATCTGCGCGAGGATCTCCATGAGCGAGGCCTCGAGCCCGCGCCCGAGCTGCGGCATCGAGAGCACGACGCCCGCATCCTTGGCCTCTTTCAGCAGCGCATCGATCGCGACCAGATCGATCGACGCCCCGCGTCGCATCTCGCGCTCGAGGGATCGCCCGAGCGACATCTCGGCGGCCGCCACGAACTCGCGTGGCAGCGTCTGACCGATGCTCGCGAGGTAGCGCATCAGCGGCACCTGTTGCTCGTAGATGTCCTCGTAGTCCTTCGCGACGTCGTCGAGCGTCTCCTCGAGGATGCCGTCGACGATGCGGCTCTGTTCGTCGTGGAAGATGCCTCGCAGCGAGTACACCTCGCCCGGGAAGTGTCGCTCGAGCGCGCGCAGCACCTCGGGCAGATCGAGACGCGCGAACACCGCGCCGATCTCGTTCTTCATCGCCGCGTGTCGCGCCTCGCCCGGATAGGTCCGCACGCCGCCGCCGAGGTTGTGATCGCCCAGATGGATGACCGCGTAGTCGACGTGCACCGACGCTTCGGTGCGCTCGTGTCGTAGGACGAGCTGGCCGAGCCCGAGGCGGGCCTTCGCCGCACGGCGCTGCTCCGGCTGCACGAAGTCGACGTCGAAGCCGTACTGTTCCTCGTGCGCGCCGTAGCTCGTGAAGAGCGAAGTGATCGCGAAGTGCGCCGCGGCACCGTGGAGTGACACCGAGCGCGGCGCGACGAGCTGCTCGAACACGTAGCGACCATCGCGCCACTCCGCGACGTTGCTGCGCGCCTCGGCCAGCGTCGCGAGGAACGGCTCGCGGAAGCGATCTCCGAAGAGCTCGGTCGCGAGCTCGATCGCACGTGCCGCGTACGCGAGACACTGCTGACCTTCGATGCCGCTGATGTCGTTGAAGAACCAGCCGCACGACGTGTACATGCTCATCGCATGGCGCTGCATCTCGAGCAGCGAGAGCGCGCGAACACGCTCGGGGCTGCCCGGCACGAGCAACGCAGCGCTCGTCCCGTGCTCGCGGAAGAAGAGCTCGCGGCTCGCGGCCGTGGGCGAGAGCAGGACTTCGATGTACGCGTCGCGTGCGGCCCACGGATCGCGCAGCAGCTCGCGACCGGCGCGCTCGTACTCCGGAGCGATCGCATCGCGGAAGACGTCGAGCGCGCGCCTCAGCGGCGCTCGCCAGGCCTGGTTCCAGCCGAGCGGCGCGCCCGTCGAGCAGCCGCAGTCGCTCTTCCACCGCTCGATCCCGTGCGCGCAGCTCCAGCTCGTGCGCGGAACGATCTCCGCTTCCCACGTCGGTGGGTGCGTCGCGAGATATTCCTCGTAGCCAGAGAGCGCCTCGCGGCCCTCCACGTGCGCGATGTGCTCCAGCGCGAACGCGAGCGCCATCTCGCCGAAGTGATGATGATGTCCGTAGCTCTCGCCGTCGGTCGCCAGATGCACGATCTGCGGCTCGCGCGCCGCCCTGTGGAACGTACCGAGGATGCGATCGGCGAACGTCTTTCCGTCGTCCAGCACGTGCTCGAACGCGACCGAGCGCGAGAGGGGGCTGTCGTAGAAGAAGATCGCGATGCTCCGTCCCGACGGCAGCACGACGTCGTACACGCGCCTCGGATCGACGCGCCCGCCGCCGACGTCGACCCACGCGCCCTGCCCCTTCGGTCGCACGCGCGCGCACTGGTGGGGCGCGAGCACGGTGAGAACGATGCCCTCGTCCACGAGCGCTTCGAGACACGGCACGTCGACCGCCGTCTCGGCGAGCCACATCCCGCGGGCCTTGCGACCGAAGCGGTGCTCGAAGTCGCGCGCGCCCCAGCGCACCTGCGTGCGTCGATCGCGATCGTTGCAGAGGGGCAGGATCAAATGCCCATGCGCTTGCGACATCGCGAGGCCATGGCCGCGCGCCGCGACGGAGGCCTTGTCGGCATCGATCATCGCCTCGTACGTGGACGGATCCGCGCGCTCGAGCCACGCGAGCAACGTCGGCCCCGCGTCGTAGCTGATGGCCGCGTAGTTGTTCACGAGGCGATCGACCCGCCCGCGCGAGTCGAGGATCCGCGCCGTGGCGTTCGGCGCGTAGCACTCGGCGCACACACGCTCGTTCCAGTCGTGCGCCGGCGCCGCGCTCGGCTGCTCTTCCACCACCTCGAGCCACGGCGACTCGCGCGGCGGTTGATAGAAGTGTCCGTGGACGACGACGTGGCGCAGACCCATGCGCGGGATGTTAGCGCTCGCTCGTCCCCTCGGGCGCCTTGAAGAACACGGCACCGAGCGGCGGCAGCGTGATCTTCGCCGAGCACGGGAAATCGAAGAGGGGCTCGTCGATTGCGACGACGCCGCCGAGGTTGCCGACGCCGCTGCCGCCGTACGCACGGCTGTCCGTGTTGAGCAGCTCCGTCCATCGACCGAGCGACGGCAGGCCCACGCCGTACTCGTAGCGGACCACGGGCGTGAAGTTGATCGCCACGAGGATGGGCGCCGTGCCCTCTGGGCCGAGACGCATGAACGTGATGATGCTGTGCTCGGCGTCCGCGCCGCTCACCCACTTGAAGCCGCGCGCGTCGCAGTCGAACGCGTGCATCGCCGGCTCGCTCCGATAGAGCGCGTTCAGATCCGTCACGAGCTTCGCGATCCCGAGGTGCTCTTCGCTCCCGGTCTCGCTCTCGATCAGATCCCAGTCGAGCGAGCCGTCGTGGTTCCACTCGCGCCACTGCGCGATCTCGCCGCCCATGAAGAGGAGCTTCTTGCCGGGCTGCGCGTACTGCCAACCGAAGAGCAGCCGCAGGTTCGCGAACTTCTGCCAGCGATCGCCCGGCATCTTGTTGAGCAGCGAGCCCTTGCCGTGCACGACCTCGTCGTGACTGAGCGGGAGCACGAAGTTCTCGCTGAACGCGTAGAGCGAGCGGAACGTTACCTCGTTGTGGTGCCAGCGCCGATGGATCGGATCGCGCTCGAGATAGCGCAGCGCATCGTGCATCCAGCCCATGTCCCACTTCAGACCGAAGCCGAGACCGCCCATGTAGTTGGGGCGACTGACCATCGGCCAGCTCGTCGACTCTTCGGCGATGATCTGCACGTCGGGGAAGTCGCGATAGATGGACTCGTTGAGCTGCCGCACGAACGCGACCGCGCCGAGGTTCTCGCGCCCGCCGTGCTCGTTGGGCTTCCACTCGCCCTCTTTGCGCGAGTAGTCGAGGTAGAGCATCGAGGCGACCGCATCCACGCGCAGGCCATCGATGTGATAACGCTCGAGCCAAGACACGGCGCTCGACACGAGGAACGAACGCACCTCGCGCCGGTCGTAGTCGAAGATCATGCTGTTCCAGTCGGGGTGGTGCCCGAGACGCGGATCTTCGTTCTCGAAGAGATGCGTGCCGTCGAAGTACGCCAGACCATGCCCGTCGCCGGGGAAGTGCGACGGCACCCAATCGAGCAGCACGCCGATCCCTCGCTGGTGCAGGTGATCGACGAGGTACATGAAGTCTTCGGGCGTGCCGTAGCGATGCGTCGGCGCGAAGAAGCCGGTGATCTGATAGCCCCAGCTGCCGAAGAACGGATGCTCCATCACCGGCATGAGCTCGACGTGCGTGAAGCCGCGCTCCGTCACGTAGTCTGCGAGGCGCGGCGCGATCTCGCGGTAGCCGAGCGAGCGCTGTCCCTCCTCGGGCACGCGACGAAAGCTGCCGAGGTGCACCTCGTAGATCGACATCGGCGCGCTGAGCGCGTTCGCTGCGCCACGCGTCGCCATCCACCGCCCATCGCCCCAACGATGCGCGGGGGCGTACACGATCGACGCGATGCTCGGCGACGTCTC
>CAYSCF010000472.1:0-4776 GCA_964429305.1 uncultured Sandaracinaceae bacterium
TCGGGCGGCCGGCCGTCGATCGTGCGATGGGCGGCGTCGGCCAGATCGAGGCGCAGGTGGTCAGCGAGCGCCGCGACGACGATCGGCTCGTGCTCACGCTGCGATCGGGCGACGACACGATGCTCGCCACGTTCCGCAACCGCGTGGACGACATCGCCGAGCTCGTGACGCCCGGCGACACGATCACGCTGCGCACGCGCGCGACGACCGTGTTCGCGGACGACGTGCCGATCGTGAGGGTGGCGCATCCGGCGATGGCCGCCGACGCCGAGCCCGCGGCGGACGCGGAAGAGCACGCGCACGAGCGTGGGCACGTGGCCGAACACGAAGACGAAGACGAGCACGAGGACGGCGCCGAGCCCGAGCACGAGGACGTCGACGAGGCCGTTCCGGACGAGACCCTCGAGACCGGACGCCTCGCGCGCGCGCCGAGCGAAGATGCGCACGGCGAGGCCGAGCCGCGCACGTTCTGATCGCTGATCGTCGCGTCGTTAGAGGGGACGGAGATCGCCGGGCGTGAACGGCGCGAACGTCGAATCGCGCGCGTGCTGATCCGCGGCGCACGTGGTGACGCGTGTGAGCTCGTACCCGGCGAGCGCGTCGAGCGCCAATGTCGTGTATTCCGTGCGCATGCCCGCTGCGCGTGCGGCTCGGACCGCGAGGATGTAGCGGACGATGGCGAGACAATCGAGCGGCGCGATCTGCGGCTCCATCGCGGTGACGATGCGCTGTCCGAACTGCGGAGGGTATTGCGGGAACTGATGGGCTTGGTCGCGTATGGCCCAGGCGAGGCGCGCGTACATCTGACCTTCCCGGACCAACGCCGCGAGGGTCCACGTCGGGCTGCCGCATCGAATCACGGACTCGTATCCGGTCGCCGCGCGTCGTGCGCGGACGGAACCGTCCTGGATCCGACGCCGGAGGTCGTCGACGACGCCCCGCACCGGGCCCGACGCGTACGGAACGACGATGCGGAAAGCGTCGAACGCTTGCCCTGCGACCTCGGCGCTCGCAAACGCCGCCGACGCGCACGCACGGCGCGCTTCGGGTGTCGTGGCGGCCTGCGCCAGCGCAGAGCTCGGGCCGCCCAGCGCGATCGCGACGACGAGACCGAGCAAGAGGCGCATCCATCGAGGCTGCCTGCGGCGCTCCACGCGCGCAAGCGGGCAGCCCCAACGCTCTCGTTCTGATCTACCCTGCGCCCCGCAAAAGGGGTGAGCGCATGATCGACACGAAGCGTCTGGGTCTGGTCGGAGTGGTCGCGTTGCTGGGTGCGTGTGGAGGCGGCGCGGCGGAGACGACGACCACCACCACGGACACGACCGGCACCAACGACACGAGCGGTGGCGAGACACCGGCGCCCATCCAGTGCTCGATCCCGAACGCGCCCGAGAACGAGGCGTACCAGCAGGGCGCGCAGCGCGTGGAGGTCGGCGACGAGTCCGGCATTCCGTTGCTCGACGGCGCGTGCACCGCGGGCAATCCGTGCGCGTGCTCCGAGCTCGCCGAGGCCTACTGGGAGGGCAACCTCGTCACGACGGATCACGATCGAGCGATCACGCTCGCCGATCAGGCGTGCACGGGCGGCGAGATCTTCGGCTGCTATCGCGCCGGCGCGATGCGCTGGATCACGCGGCCCGCCGAGACGACGACCGCGATCGAGCACTATCACGTCGCGTGCGACGGCGAGAACGCCGATGCGTGCATGGAGCTCGGCCGCCTCACGATGAGCGGCGTCGCGGAGGGCGGCGTCGTCGAGGCGATCGCGTTCTACGATCAGGCCTGTCAGAACGACTCGCCCATCGCGTGCGGCCTCGAGGGCGCGGCGATGTCCGAGGGCGACGCGCCGCCGAACGCGTCGCGCGGTGCCGAGCTGCTCAGCTTCGCGTGCATGGAGGCGAACGTGCCGGCCGCGTGCACCGAGATGGGGCGGCTCGTGATGTCGACGAACGCAGACGCCGCGCGCACGGCGCTCCAGCACGGCTGCGACGGACACGATCCGTTCGCGTGCGACATCCTCTTGCCCGAGGCCGAGGCCGCGGCGATGGCCGGGACGGCAGGCGACGTCCTCGCGCTCGACGGCACGGGCGCCGAGCACGCCGTGCTCACGGCCGAGTCGCCGCCGAGCACGCTCGTGGTCAGCTCGGGCGGTGAGCTCGACATCCAGCAGATGGGCCTTCGCCCCGCGTGCACGGGCATCGTCGAGCGCGAGGCCGATCTCGTGATCGACGTCCTCGCCGGCGCGCCCGCGCTCGATCTGAGCGTCACGGCGCCGACGGACACGACGCTCGCCGTGCGCGATCCCGCGGGCGGCTGGCACTGCGCCGACGACGGCAACAGCGGCTCGTACAATCCGTCGCTCCACATCGCGATGCCCGCTGCCGGCGCGTGGGTCGTGTGGGTCGGCCGCTTCACGACGGGCGAGACGCAGGCGACGATGCACATCGGCGGCGTCGAAGCCCCGCCCGCGCCCGCGACGCCGCCGACGCCTCCGCGTCGCGGTCGCGCGGCGGCGGCGCACTGAGCAGGAATTCCCGGACAAGCGGGAGGCGAGGAAGAGAGGAGGCGAGGAGAGAGCCCGGTTTGTGGGCTCGTTCCTCGCCTCTCTCTTTATCCTCGCCTCCTCGCTCGTTCGGATCCGAGATCAGAGCGCGAAGATCACACCCGCGCGCATGACGAGCTGGCCCATGTCGAGCTGCACCTGGTGCGTGTCGCCGAACGTCCCGCGGACCTCGTGCCACATGAAGTGGTGCTGATAGCCGACGTCGAACGTGAAGCCGAACGCGGGCACGATGAAGAACTGGCCGTTGATCATCGCGCCGAGGTTCAATCCGTAGCCCGCGTTCGCCGACGCGCCGATGTGGGACAGGCCATCCTGGATGTCCTCGCTCAGCACGCTCAGCGTCGGACCGATCGGCAGCGCCAGACCGACCGAGCCGTGCGGACCGTTGCCCGTCGACCACGGCACGCGGAAGCGCGGCACGATCGAGAGGTCGCCGAGGAAGCTCGAGCCGATGTCGTACGAGTCGCCGCGGTCCGAGTTCCACGCCCAGCCGCCGACCTCCGCGCCGATCGAGAACACCTGCACGAGCGGGATCTCGAAGCCGAGGACCGCGCCACCGCTCGGCTCGAGCGAGTCGGTGCCCGACACGTTGTCGCTGTGCAGATGCACGTCGCCGAAGAGACCGAGCTGACCCTGCGCATAGAGGCGCGGCGCCATCGTCCATCGCTCGGCGCTGTCCTGCGCGCTCGCAGCCGACGCCACCATCAACGACAAGCCGACCACGACCCACACACCCCAACTTCGTTCGCGCATGTTCACCGATCCTCCGTGCGCGCCTCCCGAGCGAGCGGCATGCCACGACGAATCGGCGCGCGGCGAGCGCGCGGCGTCGCGCGACGGCCACGCTCGTGACGCATCGCCTCGCCTCACGGATGAACGCGCCGCACCGAGGGCGCATCGATCCATATCGTGAGAAGCCTCTTTGCGCGTCTCGTTCGGCGCGGGCACGATGGCCGGGCTTCGTCGGGGGATGAACATGTCGCTTCGTGCTTGGGTGGCTCTCGCGCTCACGTCGGCCATCACCGTCTCGGCGCTCGCGCAGGATCGCGACACCGCTCACGCGAACGTCGAGGTCGGCGCGTGTGGCGGTGGACGGTCGGCCGCCGACGTGACACCCGCGCTCGCCCGAATCCGTACCGCGCTCGCGCGCTGCGCCGAGCAAGGACGCAACGCGTCGGGCAACGAGGTCCGCGTGACGCTCGCCATCGCCGAGAACGGCCGCGTCAGTGCCGCGCCGATCGGTGACTCGGCCGCGCCTGCCTTCCAGACGTGCGTCGTCGGCGCATTGCCGCGCGTGAGGCTCGCGCCGGGCGAGACCGGGACGATCGAGCTGCGCGTGAGCTGGCACGAGCCGCGCGGCTACGGCACTGCGACGCTCGGCGGCTTCCACTCGCGATCGAGCAGCCTGCCCGAGCACGCGCGCGCCGAGCGCGCCGCGCCGCCGTATCCGGACGCGCAGGTCACGAGCGTCGCGCAGGCGCACGACGCGGAGGTGCGGCACTGCTTCGCTTCCGAGCTCGCGCATCGGCCCGACGTGGCCGGTACGATCGAGCTGCGCTTCACGATCGGTCTCGACGGCAGCGTCGCGAGCGCGTCCGTCGCGAACGACGACGTCCACGTCCCGGCGATCAACGAGTGTCTGATCGCGCGCGTGCAGAGCTGGACGTTCCCGGCGCCCACGAGCGGCGAAGCGGCGACCGTGACGCACGCGTTCGCGCTACGTTGAGCGGGTGCTGCCGTACACGTCGATGCCGGAGCCGCCGCGCCGCGCGCTCCTCGGTCACTTGCCGGACTGGATGGGGCTGGACAACGCGACGCGCGTGCTCGAGCGGATCCTCGGATACGCCGAGCACTGCGGTCCGGTCGCGCGGATCTCGCTCGGGCCCGCGCACATGGTCGTCATCAGCGACTCGGAGATCGCGGCGGCGGTGCTCGCGGATCCGCGCGCCAACTACAAGGGCGCGTCCTACATCTTGACGCGCGCCGTGCTCGACAACGTGCTGCTCCTGAACGGCGAGAGCTGGGAGAAGAACCGCGCGCTCTATCGCAAGGCGCTGCGTGGCGTGGACGCCGCCGGGCCGGGCAAGACGCTCGCCGGCGAGCTCGTGGATCGCGTGCAAGGCGGCGGAGAGATTGCGCTCGATCGCGAGGTGCTTCGAATGGTCGGCGACGTCGTCGCGCGCTTCGTCGCGGGCGTCGACGGCATCCCGCGC
>CAYSCF010000473.1:0-4753 GCA_964429305.1 uncultured Sandaracinaceae bacterium
AAAAAAGATCGAGGCCGTGTCGAATTCCAGATTTCTCGCTTCGGAGAGCACCGACGCTTCCGGAAATCTCTCTTCTGCGATCTGCAAGCGCCGACGCTTGGCCGATCGTCGGTGAACGACGATCCCCGCTGCGATTTCGCTTCGCGATCGCCAGTGAACGACGATCCCCGCTGCGATTTCGCTTCGTGATCGTCAGTGAACGACGATCCGCCATGCGACGGCGCTCGCCGATCGTCAGTAGACGACGATCCTCGCTGCGACTTCGGTTGCCGATCATCAGTGAACGACGATCGCGGACCGACGCTCGGTCCCGAATCGTCGTTGAACGACGATCCCCGCTGCGACTTCGCTTGCCGATCGTCGTCGAACGACGATCGGGCTGCGACGGCGCTCTGCGATCGACGACTTCTCGTTTCGAGCGGCGCGCCTCTCGGTCGATGCGCCGTTACACCTCAGCGCGGCCGGGTCGTCGGCACGTCGGTCCTCGTTCGCTCGGGCTCGGGCGTCCCTCTCTCCTGCATCGCCCGCATCGCGCGTTCCCCGAGCGCGAACACGAGGCTCGGTCGCACGTGGAAGCGGCCGAGGTCGTCGAGCAGCGCGCGCGCATCGTCGTATCGGCGCTCGCGCGTCGGCTCGAGCAGGCGGTCCACGATCGCGACGAGCGCGCCGGGCGTCTCGGGCGCGAGCTGCTCGATGCGCGCGCGCTTGCCTCGGATCGCGCTCAGCGTCTTGGCGATGTCGGTCGCCCCGAGGAACGGGCGCGTGCCGGTGAGCAGCTCGAAGAGCACGACGCCCAGAGAGAAGAGGTCGGCGCGACCATCGAGCACTTCGCCGCTCGCGTGCTCGGGCGACATGTAGTCCGCCTTGCCCTTGATGACGCCCGTGCGCGTGCGCTCGCCGTGCGCGACCTTGGCGATGCCGAAGTCCGTGAGGAGCACCGCTCCGTCCGTGCTGACCATCACGTTCCCCGGCGAGAGGTCGCGATGCACGATGTGGGCGGGCGCGCCGTCCGGCAGACGCCGCGAGTGCGCGTGCGCGAGGCCCTTGGCGATCTCGATCGCGACGAGCACCACCAGCTCGATGGGTAGGCGCTCACCGGCGTGCTGCGCGCTCGTCAGCATCGCGCGCAGGTCCACGCCCTCGACGAGCGCGAGCGCCATCCACCACTCGTCCTTCTCCGCACCGAAGTCGACGAGCGAGACCACGTTGGGATGCGCGAGCATCGCGACGAGGCGCGCTTCGGTCTGGAACATGCGCACCCACGACGCATCGCCCGCATCCGCGCGCAGGCGCTTGAGACACACGCGCTGCGTGAAGCCCCCGGGCCCGGTGCGCTCGCCGACGTATGTCTCTCCCATGCCGCCGCGCCCGAGCGCGCTCGTCACGAGATACGGCCCGTACGTCCGACCGAGCGCAGGCGTCATCGGTCAGCGATCGCCGAGTCCGCGCCGCAGATCGTCGGTCATCGCGCGCAGGGTCGGGTCTTCCTCGAGCATGTTCCGCAAGAGCTTGCGGTGCTCTGCGCGCAGGCTCTCCGGCACCACCTTCGCATGGCGATCGATGAGCTTCTCGAAGAAGCGTTGGATCTCTTCTTCCACTTCCGCAGGCGTCAGACCCTGCACGCGTTGCCTCAGCTGCGCGATCAAGATCTGCATGTCGTCCGTCGCGCCCTTCGCGCGCGGGCCCGACGACGCCTCGAGGTTCTCGAGCGGCGCGTCCTCTTCGGTTCGTTCCTTCTTCTCCGCCATGGTCTCTCCGTTCACGAGGGTGGGGCGAGCGCCTGTCTCAGTCGTTCGAGCACGCGCAGGTGCATGCGCGATGCGCCGCTCTTGGTGAGGCCGATCTCCGGCGCGACGTCGTCGAGCGCGCGCTCCTCGAAGTAGATCGCGACGAGCAGTAGGCGCTCGCGCTCTTCGAGCGCCGCGATGGCGCGCCGCACGCGGGCTCGCTCCATCTCGAGGATGAGCTGCGCCTCGGGCGTCTTCTCTTCCTCGGCGAGACGCGCACAGACGAGCGCACCGGTGACCTTGCCGAAGAGCACGTCGAAGCCGAGCGTGACGCGGTCGGGCTCGGCCGAGTCGTCGCGCTGCGCGCGCTCTTCGCCCAGCTCCTCGGCCGCCGCGTCTCCCGCGCGGAGGATGCGCGCGAGCGTGCGACGCGACAGACCGTCGATGCAGACGCCGTCCTGGAGCATCGCGCCGCGCACGCGGTAGTACGCGAACCCCGCGAAGGGCACCCCGCGGCTCTCGTCGTAGTTGGCGCGCGCCGCGAGCAGCGCCTCGAACCCGATCGAGACGAGGTCGTCGAGAGCACGCTGCAGGTTGAGCTCGCGCGCGATGCCGTTCGCTGCGCGCCGGACCATGGGCGCGTGCTGTCGAACGAATGCATCGTCGACGGGGCTCATGGCCCCTCACGCCCGATCGCGCGGTCGCGCCGCGCCGCGTCCGTACCCGCGCCCACGTCGTGAGGCTCGATCGCCCGGCGGGGCTGGGTGAACCTTCGTAGAGGAGGGGCCGCGCCGCGTCCCGGGCCTGCGCTCACGAGGAGGAGGAATGCGCCGCGGTCCGCGACACCCTCCCCTGAGAGGGTGTCGCCGCGGACGACACGTCAGACGCTGCACTCCCGCGCTGCGCCGAGACCGCCCGCGAGGAAGGTTCTCGCGACGCGCGCGAGCGCCGACGCTTCGAGCGTGCAAGTGCCGACGGACGATCTCCGATACCGCGTCGCACGTCGCGTGGCCGAGCTACGCGCTGCGCGCGGCATGACGCAGGAGGAGCTCGGCGCGAAACTGGAGACGGGCGCCAAGAACGTCCAGCGCATGGAGGCCGGGAAACAAAACCTGGGCCTCCACTCACTCGCCAAGATCGCGGCGGCGCTGACCGTCGATCCGATGTCCCTGCTCGCACCGCCCGGCTCGGGCCTGCCGTGGCTGCGCGACGGAGGCCGCGCCAGCTTGCTGCGCGCGCTCGCGACCGTCGACTGGCGCTCCGCGTCCGCCGAGCTCCCGCGTCCGCCCGGCTCGATCCCGTTCCTCACGTTGCGCGCCGCGGCGAGCCCGCCGATCCCGAACGACGAGCCGGAGGTGATCGCGTGGCTCCTCCCTCCGAAGGAGGCGCCGCGCACGAGCGCGCGATGGTTCGTCGCCCAGGTGAGCGGCGCGTCGATGGAGCCGAAGATCCCGAACGGCTCGCTCTGCCTTTTCCGTCCGGTCGCGGGGAACGACTACGTGGACCGCGTGCTGCTCGTACAACACCGCGGCGTCGCCGACCTCGACACCGGCGGCTCGTTCGCGGTGAAGCGGATCGCGCGCGTGAGCCGGAACAAGAGCGGCACGACGGTCGTGCTCGAGTCGGTGAACCAGCGCTTCAAACCGATCGTGATCGAGAGCCGCACCGACGACGAGCTGCGACCGATCGCCGAGCTGGACCGCGTGCTGTGGTCACCGGCGACGGCGGGCTAGCGACTTCTCCTTCCTCGCAACGCTCGTCTCTCGATTGACAGCTCCCGCGAAGCCGAGACGCTCGATCACGAGCTCCAGGCCGTTCGCACTTCGAGGGACGCCATGCGATTGGACCACTCGGTGATCTCTACCGAGTCGGGCGCGTGCACTCCGGGCTCGGCGTTCCCGCGCGTGCCCGCCTTCACGGCGACGGACCTGCAGTGGACACACGTTGCCGAGCCGACGCGCCCCGTGCAGCGACCGCGCGCCGACTCGGGGCGTCATCCGGGATTGGTGCGGGAGCCGGCCACCAAGCGCACGACGATCGTGATGAGCGCTACGACGAGCAATAGGTGGATGAGCCCCCCTCCGACGTGAAACGCGAAGCCGAGCACCCAGAACAGAACGAGGATGAGAGCGAGACCCCAGAGCAGGTTCAACATGACTACGTCTCCTTCGTCGCGTTCCATCGCGACTACTGTGAAGGCCATCGTTTAAGCACCAGACTTCGCCGCGCATGGGGCCCGACGCGAAGATCCGCAGATCCGCAGTCGCTCATCGATCTTCTCGGCGCCGTCGGAGCGCGGCTCGACCGCGCGCTTGCACGACGCCCGGCCTACGCGGCTCCAACGGACGACGACCTTTACCGACGCTGTCACCGACCGGTTGGCGGCGCGATCACGGCGCCGCGATACGGACGATGAGGACGGTCGTCGGCACGGCTCGACTCGTCAAAGCTCGGGCTTCGCTTCGCATCCGGTGCGCGAAGCGAAGCCCGTAGAGCGCGGTGCTACTTGTTGAGCTTCTGGCGGGCCGACCCCTCGAGCTCTTTCGCTTTGCCCTCGACGGTCATCCGCTCGTTGCCGATGAGCGAGCCGACCTCGTGCTTCACGGCGCCCGCGACCTCCTGGACTGCGCCCTTGACTCGCTCGGCGCCCTTGGCGACTTCCTTCTGTGCCTTGCCCTGGAGCTCGGTGGCGCGCCCTTCGGCCTCCATCTTCTCGTTCCCGAGAGCGTGCCCAACGTTCTTCTTGATGGCCCCGCCGACCTGCTTGACGGTGCCCTCGGTGCGCTTCGATTCGTTGCTCATGATTGGATCCTTCGTGAGAGAGAGAGACACCTCGCCTCGAGCAAAGGTCGATCCAGCCACAATCCACGGGCCGTACGCGCTTCCGCGCCGAAAAAGTCCCAACAGGGACACTCTTGCTCGCGCTTTCGTGCCTCGCCCGGCGCTCCGCCGTCACCCGTGTTTGTCGGGTGCATGTTTTGGCTGCACTGACCAGGCCGCTGGCTCGTCGTCTTTGTCTGCTTCGG
>CAYSCF010000474.1:0-4753 GCA_964429305.1 uncultured Sandaracinaceae bacterium
CGCGACGACGACCGAACCTCTCGACGGCCGCGCTCGCAACGGCGTCCGCGCGCGCGCGAGGTCGTCGATGACGAACACGCGCTGCCCCACCGCGATGACGGGGAACGCGAATGCGGCGAGCCCGCAGATCAGAACGGCCCAGCCCACCATCACCCACGCGCTCGGCGCCGGGTACGGTGTGCGTCGGATCAGCGCATCGTCTACGAGGCCCACGGCGAGATAGAGCAGCACCGCCCCGACGAGGATGAAGGACTGGACGTGCGACTGGGCCGCGAGCGCGCGGAGCGCAGCGCGAGCGATCGAGAGGCCTTCGGCAGCGGGACGCACGGGGAGGAGTATGGCGGCTCTGCGAGCTTCCCAGGCGCGATCGAGGGCGCCGAGTGGGCTCGCAAATCGAAACAGAGCGCCGGAGCCGTTGAAGCCCGAACGGAACCGGCACGCCTCCCCCCGTGGGGTGATTGACGGGAACGCTGCGAACCGGTGGGATGGCGCTGCCGCGCGACCTCGAACGTCTCGCGAGCGCTCGGCGATCCAGCCGACCGATCGAATCAGCACCCTCCCCGATGAACGAACCGAATCTCTCCGCCCTCCTCTGGTCGATCGCCGAGCTCCTGCGCGGCGACTACAAGCAGTCCGAGTACGGCAAGGTCGTCCTCCCCTTCACCGTCCTGCGCCGTCTCGATTGCGTGCTCGCGCCGACCAAGGACGCCGTGCTCGCCGAGAAGAAGAAGCGCGCCAAGGACAAGGTCAACCTCGAGCCGTTCCTCCTGAAGGCTGCCAAGCAGAAGTTCTACAACACGTCGTCCTTCGACCTGAAGACGCTGCTCGGCGCGCAGGACGACATCGCCGAGAACCTGCGCAACTACCTCGACGCGTTCTCTCCCGCGGTGCGCGACATCTTCGAGCGCTTCGAGATGCATACGCAGATCGAGCGCCTGTCCAAGGCCAAGCTCCTCTATCTCGTCGTCGAGCGCTTCGCGAACGCGGACCTGCACCCCAGCCGCGTGAGCAACGAGAAGATGGGCCTCGTCTTCGAGGAGCTCATCCGCCGTTTCGCCGAGCTCTCGAACGAGACGGCCGGTGAGCACTTCACGCCGCGCGAGGTCATCCGCCTCATGGTCGACCTCCTCTTCATCGAGGACGAAGACATCCTCGTCGGCTCGGTCGTGCGCACGATCTACGACCCGACCGCCGGCACGGGCGGGATGCTCAGCGTCGCGAGCGAGCACCTGCACGCGCAGAGCCCGGACGCGCGCCTCGTGGTGCACGGGCAGGAGCTGAACGCGGAGTCCTACGCCATCTGCAAGGCGGACATGCTCATCAAGGGCGAGGACATCGAGAACATCGTCTTCGGCAACACGCTCTCCGAAGACGGTCTGAAGGGGAAGCACTTCGACTACATGCTCTCGAACCCGCCGTTCGGCGTGGAGTGGAAGAAGATCGAGAAGGAGATCCGGAAGGAGCACGAGGAGGACGGCTTCAACGGCCGCTTCGGCCCCGGCCTTCCGCGCGTGAGCGACGGCTCGCTCCTCTTCCTGATGCACCTCTTGAGCAAGATGCGCCCCGTGAAGGACGGCGGGAGCCGCTTCGGCATCGTGCTCAACGGCTCACCGCTGTTCACCGGCGGCGCTGGCTCGGGCGAGAGCGAGATCCGCCGCTACGTCCTCGAGAACGACCTACTCGAGGCGATCATCGGGCTTCCGACTGACATGTTCTACAACACCGGCATCGCGACCTACGTGTGGATCGTGACGAACCGGAAGCCGAAGAAGCGGAAGGGGAAGGTCCAGCTGATCGACGGGAGCAGCTTCTTCCAGAAGATGCGCAAGAGCCTCGGCAGCAAGCGCAAGGAGCTGAGCGAAGCGCACATCGAGGAGCTGACGCGCGTGTTCGGGAAGTTCCAGGAGCTGACGAAGGACGGCGTGCCGATCAGCCGGATCTTCGACAATGCCGACTTCGGGTACCGGACGATCACGGTCGAGCGGCCCGAGCGCGATGCTAAGGGGAACGTCGTGCTCGCGACGAAGGGCAAAGGAAAGGGGAAGCCCGCGCCTGATGCGAACCTGCGTGACACCGAGAACGTGCCGCTGAAGGAAGACGTACGCGCCTACTTCGAGCGCGAGGTGCTGCCGCACGCGGCGGACGCATGGATCGACGAGGAAAAGACGAAGGTGGGGTACGAGATCCCCTTCAATCGGCACTTTTACGTGTTCACGCCGCCGCGGCCGCTCGCGGAGATCGATGCGGAGCTGAAGGGCGTGACCGATCGGATCGTGAAGATGATCCAGGAACTCTCGCAGTGAGCTTCCCGAGATACCCGGAGTACAAGGACAGTGGTGTCGCCTGGCTCGGGAAGGTCCCGAGGCACTGGGAGATCGACCGTCTCAAGCGAGCTGCCACGTTCGGAAGCGGCGGCACGCCCAGCAAAGACAATCCCGAGTATTGGAACGGAACGGTGCCATGGGCATCGTCGAAGGATCTGAAGAGCGAGTCTATCGACGACACGATCGACCACATCACCGATCGCGCCGTGGCAGACGGCGCCGCAACGGTCGAGCCAGGCGACCTCATGGTCGTCGTTCGCGGGATGATCCTCGCGCACACGTTCCCAGTGACGAAAGCCCTCGTCCGCATGGCGATCAACCAGGACTTGAAGGGCATTCGACCAAACTCAGCGTGGCACGTCGACTACTTTGCAGACCTGCTGCGCGCGTCTTCGCCTGAGACGTTCCGGCGGCTGGACGAGGCTGGTCATGGAACCAAAGCCCTACGGATGGACGCGTGGCTCGGCATGGACCTCCCGCGACCTCCAGTATCCGAACAGCGTGTCATCGCCGATTTTCTCAAGCACGAGACTGCCAAGATCGATGCTCTTGCGGCCGAGCAGCAGCGACTAATCGAGTTGCTCCAGGAGAACCGTCAGGGGGTCATCTCCCACGCTGTCACCAAGGGCCTGAACCCCACCGCCCCCATGAAGGACTCCGGCATCGCCTGGCTCGGCCAGATCCCCGCGCACTGGACAGTTCCGCGCATTGCTTATGTCGCTACCGTTGAGAACGGGACGACGCCCAGTCGAGACGATCCGTCGTTCTGGAACGAGGGGAGCGTGCCTTGGCTTGCCTCTGGCGAGGTGAATCAATATCGCATCGTCGCGGCCGACGAGTTCATCACCGCGAGCGCGCTGGCGAAATGCTCGCTTCGCATATTGCCCGTGGGGAGCGTTGTAGTGGGCATGATCGGCCAGGGCAAGACGCGAGGGCTAGCAGCGCGTCTCGAAATCCCGGCCTGCATCAACCAGAATCTCGGAGGCATCGTCCCAGACGCCAGCATCAACTCGGAGTATCTCTTCTACGCGCTGCAGGCCGCGTACGAGTTTCTCAGAGAAATGGGCCGTGGTGGAAACCAGGCCGCACTCAACACCGAAATCATCTCCGCGCTACGGCTCGCACTACCTCCCGTCGGTGAACAGGAGGCGATTGCGGAGCATCTCAACCGACGCGTCTCCGGGATGGAGCAATTGATGAGCGAAGCCGCGCGCGCGAGCACGCTCCTGCATGATCGTCGCACGGCGCTCATCTCCGCGGCTGTGACCGGCCAGATCGATGTCAGCACCGCGGCGAGTGCGGCGGCATGACGTCGACCCCGAAGACCATCCAGATCTTCCTACCCGGCGGTGAGCCGCAAGGCATTCGAATCGCCGAGATCACGACCCGCATCGTGCAGGTCATCGAGGTGCCACGCAGCCTCCTGGCTGATTTCCTCGCGATGCCTGAGAGCGAGCAGGTCGCCGTGTACTTCCTGGTCAGCGACGCGGCCGACGATGATGCGCCGCGGGTCTACGTGGGCCAGACCGGCGACCTCCGCACGAGGCTCTTGGCGCACAACCAGAAGAAGGACTTCTGGCAACGAGCACTGGTGCTCGTCTCGCGGACGAACAGCCTGACGCAGACGCACTCGCTCTTCCTGGAGTGGCACTGCCTCCAGCAGATCGAAGCTGCCGGTCGATACACGGCCGAGAACGGCAACGGCGGCTCGCGACCACACACGCCCGCGCCGCTGGCCGCAGACTGCATGGAGATCTTCGACACGGGCCGCTCGCTGCTGGCCACGCTCGGGCATCCGCTCTTCGACGCGGTAGCAGCCGCCAAGAGCAGCAGCGAGCGTGAGATCTTCTACTGCACCGCCGGAGGCATCAAGGGAAAGGGCCTGTACACGAGCGAGGGGTTCGTCGTTCTCAAGGGTTCGGTGGGCAAGCGCGAGAACGTCCCGACGTTCGCCGAGTCGAACCGGCGCTTCCGAGCGAAGCTCGTCGAGTCGGGCGTGATGATCGAGAACGGCGCGACCGTGGTGTTCGAGAAGGATCACCTCTTCGGCTCGCCCAGCATGGCGGCGCTCGCGCTCCTCGGCCGCACTTCGAATGGCTGGCTCGAGTGGAAGACGGCCGACGGCGTCACGCTCGACGAGCGCAAGCGTGGCACCGAGCCGACGTAATCCTCCGTAGCGCTCATCCGGTCGCGCGAACAACTTGACGCCCGAGGCTCGAGCTTGCGCCACGCTCACGCGCTGAACGTGTCGAGCCGATCCCGCTCGATCTTGCCTCGGTTCACGAGCGTCGTAGTGATGAGCATCTCGGAGACCTGGTACCGCTCCGCTGCGTCGGCGACCGCGCTTTCGCCGGTACCATGCTCGTCCGTGTAAGCGTCGAGCTCGGCCCACGGGCACAGAAGCTCCTGCGCGAAGGCGCGGCCGATCT
>CAYSCF010000475.1:0-4739 GCA_964429305.1 uncultured Sandaracinaceae bacterium
GACGGCGGCTTCAGCGCCGCGCACGGCGCGCCGGCCGCGGCGATCGAGGCGCTGCGCGAGCTCTTCGACGACGCACGCCTCTACCAGCGCTCGCATGCGCAATACGATCGCGGACAGTTCCGAGAGACGGATGTCTCGCGCCTCGATCTCGAGCGCGTCGCGGCTGCGATGAGCGGGCAGATGCCGATCGTGATCAAGACCGCGCGTGCGAGCGACATCCTCCGTGTTCTCGCGCTCGCCGACGAGTACGGCCTCCACATCGTGCTGTCCGGCGTCGAAGAGGGCTGGATGGTCGCGCGGGAGATCCAGGCCGCGCACGTGCCGGTGATCGTCGAGCCGCTGGCGGATCTGCCGACGCGCTTCTCGGCGCTGCACACGCGCTACGACAACGCCGCGTTGCTCTCGCAGGCCGGCGTCGACGTGATGCTGATGTCGCCCGGTGCGTGGGACGTGCACAACCTGCGGCAAGAGGCGGGCAACGCCGTCGCGAACGGCATGAACTGGGACGCCGCGCTGCGCGGCATCACGTCACTGCCCGCACACGTGTTCGGCATGGATGGGCAGTACGGAACGATCGCGCCCAATCACATCGCGAACGTCGTGGTGTGGAGCGGCGATCCTTTCGAGACGACCACGGTGGTACGCCACCTGATCATCCGCGGGCACGACGTCCCGCTGCGCTCACGCCAGACCGAGCTCTACGAGCGCTACCAGTCGCTCGACTCGGTCCCGCGCGGCTACCGCGAGCCCTGGTCGGTCCCGGTCGTTCCGCCGTCGGACGACGGGGATGACTGATGGTCCTGATTTTTGGACCTCCGCCGCATGTAGGATAACGTCCTACCCACGCATCGAAGCCCGATGCGATCCGGGAGGACCACCATGAGCAGCTCACGCGTTCCGATCCGCAAGACGACCCGTCACGTCGTTCGCACCCGCGGCCAGATCGTCGACGAGAGCAGCTTCTCGCTCGTGGGCGATCGCTTCCTCGACGTGAGCGCGCAAGGTTGCCTCGTCGCATGCGATCGCGGCGTCGTGCGCGGTCAGCGCCTCGTCATGTCGTTCCGCCTGCCGACGAGCGGCCTCTGGTTCGACGCGGAAGGCGAGATCGTTCGCGTCATCGAGGGCTGGCGCGATGGCGATCCCGGCTACGCCGCGGGCGTGCGCTTCCTCGACTTCGATCGGCGTGCGCGCCTCGAGCTCGGGATCGATCTGCGTGAGCTGCCCCAGTCCCCGATGACGCGCTCGCCCACGCAACGCCTGCGCGAGCTCGCCGTCTAGGGCCATCGACGTTTCCAGCCCGCGCGGCGCTTCCTTTTGGTAGCGTTCGCGTGGGATGAGCGAAGTCGAGGTACCCGCGAAGGCGACCGAGGATGGGGAGCTCTCGCCGCACGCGGCGACCGCGACCAAGATCACCTACATCGACGGGCGCCCCGCGACGATCACGCTGCGCCGCTGCAAGCTCGCGGTCGCGAGCGCCGGCGTCATCACCGAGCACACGTTCGACAAGGACGTCATCACGCTCGGTGCGATGGAAGAGAACGACATCTCGCTCGACGACGACACCGTCAGCCGCGCGCACTGCCGCATCTACGTCGACGGCGATCAGTACATGATCGAGGACCTCGGCTCGACGAACGGGACGTTCGTGAACCGGGTGCGCATCCGCGAGGCGTGGCTGAACCCGAACCACGTCATCACGATGGGCAAGACCGAGATCCGGTTCTCGCCCGTCGACGAGCGCGTGCGCATCGTGCCGTCGGAGCGCGATCGCTTCGGCGAGATCGTCGGCCGCGACCGGCGGATGCGCGAGATCTATTCGATCCTCGAGAAGATCGCGCCGACCGACGCGACCGTGGTGATCGAAGGCGAGACCGGCACCGGCAAAGACGTCGTCGCGCGCAGCGTGCACGGCGCATCACGCCGCAAAGACGGCCCCTTCATGGTGTTCGACTGCGGCGCGGTGCCGGAGAACCTGATCGAGAGCGAGCTCTTCGGACACGAGAAGGGCTCGTTCACGGGCGCGCACGCGTCGCGTCAGGGCGTGTTCGAGCTCGGAAACGGGGGCACCGTGTTCCTCGACGAGCTCGGCGAGCTGCAGCTCGATCTGCAGCCGAAGCTGCTGCGCGTGCTCGAGCAGCGCGAGATCAAGCGCGTCGGCGGCACCAAGCCGATCAAGGTCGACGTGCGCATCGTCGCGGCGACCAACCGCAACCTCGAAGAAGAGGTGAAGGCGGGCCGCTTCCGCGAAGATCTCTTCTATCGACTCACCGTCGTGCGCGTGAAGATCCCGGCGCTGCGCGATCGCCGCGAGGACGTGCGCCTGCTGGCGCGTCACTTCCTCGAGCACGGCAGCTTCAACCGCGACCGTGACGGGAACAGGAAGATCGCGAACCTCGCGCCAGGCGTGCTCGATCGTCTCGGCGAGTACAACTGGCCGGGCAACGTGCGCGAGCTGCACAACGTCATCGAGCGCGCGGTCAGCTTCTCGGAGAGCGATACGATCGAGCTCGCGGATCTGCCCGAGCACATCGCGTGGCCGCGCGGTGCGGTGCCGCCGCCCTCGCACGACGCGAGCCCGACCGACCATGCGATCGCGCTTCCCGAGATGCGGCCGAGCGACATCGAAGGGACGTTCAAGGACGCCAAGGAGCGCTGGATCGCCGGTTTCGAGCGCGACTACATCGCGAGCCTGCTGCGGAAGAACAACGGCAACATCTCGCACGCCGCTCGGGAAGCGGAGATCGACCGTAAGTACTTCCGTAAGCTGATGAAGAAGTACGGGATCACCGCGCAGGACGACGCGGACGACGCTGACGACTGACCGCCCGCTCGGAAAGGCGAACGGCGCCTGGTTTGACCCAGGCGCCGTTCTTGGCTGCGGAAGAGAGGACTTGAACCTCCACGGGGGTTACCCGCCAGATCCTTAGTCTGGTGCGTCTGCCAATTCCGCCACTTCCGCGTTAGCAGGGGCGCGAATCTATTCGGCAGCGCGGGGATGTCAAGTCTCAACGAGACGTTAGGCGATCAACGCGCGATGGCGCGCGCGAGCAGGCGCTCGTATCGATCCTGGTAGCGCGAGAGGCGCGTCTGCTCGCGGAGCGTGAGCACGCCATCCGAGTACGCGCGCTCCTGGTACGTCTGGATCCGGCTCATGTAGCCAGTCAGCACCGCGGCTTCGCGCGGGTCGATGCGGCCCTGCGCGATCGCCTGCTGGAAGCGCGTCTCTTGATCGCGCTGGCGCTGCTCGGTCGCGGTCTGGCCCGTCGGGGTCACGACGGTCTGCGCCGACGCGATCGCCGGGAGCGAGAGAGCGAGGGTGAAACCGAGGATGCCGAGCGTACGAGTCATGGGCCGGCAGGAGCATTCCGTGTGCCCACCGGAATTCGCGGCGAATCGCTGAAAGAGGCCCGCGAAGATCGCGAACGCTCGTTCGCAGGTCGTGAACGGGGGCTCCTACTGCCCGATCGTCCACCAGAGTGCGGCAGCCGCCGCGAACAGGGTCGCTGCCACACCGTAGAGCACCGCGGTCGGCACCGTCGCGGCGGGCGGCGGCGGCACGCGGGGAGCGCGCTTGGCGGCTGGAGGGAGGCCGAGCGGCGCCGCGGGCGTGGCTCGGGCGGCAGGGGGCGAGGGCGGTGGGATGGCAACGGGCTTGGCTGCCGGCGCAGCCGGAGGAGGCGGCGCGGCGTCCAGGAGCGACGGGAACGCGTCGATGCGCGGCTGCGACGCCTCCTCGCTGATCTTGCGGCGCTCGCTCGACGAGATCACTTCGCTCGTCGCGCCCGAGCGGCTGCGCAGCGACGGCGGCGTGAGCTCCGCGCCGAAGCGCGCTGACTTCGCAGGCAGGTGCCGCAGCGCAGCCAACATCTCCGCGCCGTTCGCGAAGCGCGCCGCCGGATCCTTGGCGAGCGCCTTCATCACCAGCCCCTCGAGCTCGGGATGCACCACGAGGCCTTCGCGTGCGACCGCGAGCGGCGGAGGTGGCTCCAGCAGATGCGCGCGCAAGAGCTCGGAACGGCGTTCGGAGAGGAACGGACGGCGATCCGCGAGCAGCTCGTAGAGGAGCACACCCATCGCGTACACGTCCGCGCGCACGTCGAGCGAGACGCCCGTGATCTGCTCGGGCGCCATGTACGCCGGCGTTCCCACGATGCGACCGCGTCGCGTGAGCGTGCCGTCCTCTGCGACCTCGTCGTCCGAGAGAATCTTCGCGAGGCCGAAGTCGAGGAGCTTCACCGAGTCCTTGGTCGGGTCGCCGCCGCGCCCGCCGAGGCACAGGAACACGTTCGCGGGCTTGAGATCGCGATGCACGACGTGCTGCTCGTGCGCGTACGCGAGGCCCTCGAGCACCTCGGCTGCGATGTCGAGACCGCGCTCGGGATCGACCGGCGCCTCGTCGAGCACGTCCTCGAGCGTGAGCCCCTCGAGCAGCTCCATCGCGATGAACGTGAGGTTGTCGGTGACGCCGAAGTCCGTGATGTGGACGATGTTCGGGTGCTCGAGCTTGCTCAGCACGCGCGCCTCGCGCTCGAAGCGGCGCTTGAGCGAGGTGATCGTGCCGAGCGTGTCGTGCAGGACCTTCAGCGCGACGGGCGCCATCTGGCCGTCGTGGCGCGCGCGAAAGACGACGCCGGTCGCACCGGCACCGAGCCGGTACTCGACACGATATCCGTCCAGGGTCCGACCGATGAGGTCGTCGCCACGCTCGGCCACGTCGCAACGATACCGGCCCGAGGGCC
>CAYSCF010000476.1:0-4736 GCA_964429305.1 uncultured Sandaracinaceae bacterium
GACGCCGCATCTGATCGCGGATTCGCTCCTCCGTGAGCTTCTGCGTGGTCACGTCGCGCGCGACGCCGATGACGCCGACGATCTGCTTGGCGCGATCGACGAGCGGCAGCCGCGTGACCAGATCCCACGCTTCGCCCGAGTCGGCGCGCAGCCGCTTCTCGAGCCGATAGGCTTGCGTCTGCCCGGTGCCGAGCACGACCTCGTCGGCACGGTGCAGCGCGAGCGCGGTGGACTGATCGGGCAGCTCGAACGCCGTCTTGCCCTCGGCCTCCCGCGGCTCCGAGAGCTGCAGGCGCGCCGCCATCGGCTCGTTCACGCGGATGAAGCGGCCGCGCGCGTCCTTGAAGTAGATCGCGTCCGGCGTGCTCGAGAGAAGGCTGTTGAGCAGGTAGCGCTCGTGGAAGAGCGCGTCCTCCGCGGCGCGCAGACCGCTCACGTCGATGAGCGTCATGACGACGCCTTCGATCGCACCGTTCGCGCGATACGGCAGGATGCGCAGGAAGTACACGCCACCCGAGGACATCTTGATCTCGCGCTCGACGGGCACACCCGTGGAGAGCACGCGCTTCAGGTTCTCGGTGAGCTCCGGGTGCTCGAGCCGATGCGTGAACGTCTCGATCGAGCGTCCGAGATCTTGCGGCATGAGCGTGAAGCTCTCCGCGATCTGCGGAGTGAACTTCCGGATGCGCAGCTTCGTGTCGAGAAAAATCGCGCCGACGTCCGTGCTCGCGAGCAGGTTGTCGATGTCGTTCGTGAGCTCGGTGAGCTCGGCGATCTTGCGCTGGTACTCGGCGTTGACCGTGTAGAGCTCCTCGTTGACGCTCTGCAGCTCTTCGTTGGTGCTCTGCAGCTCTTCGTTCGACGCGAGCAGCTCTTCGTTCGTCGCCTGCAGCTCTTCGTTGCTCGTCTCGAGCTGCTCGA
Source organism: uncultured Sandaracinaceae bacterium (assembly GCA_964429305.1). Taxonomy (GTDB): domain Bacteria; phylum Myxococcota_A; class Polyangia; order Polyangiales; family Sandaracinaceae; genus JBBSAT01. Next base: position 922 of record CAYSCF010000476.1, read on the forward strand.
CCGCCGCCTGCAGGTTCTCCTTCGTGTACGTGAGCTCGCCCTCGAGGATCTTCAGACGCTCGCGCGATGCTTCGTCGAGATGGACCTCGCGCGGCGGCTCGATCTGCGCGACGGTGGGCGCATCGAGCGCCTCGATCGTCACGAGCACGTGGCCGGCGCTCTCGCGTCGCCCGCGCACGGCGCGCACGGTCACCTTGTGCAGCGTCTCGACGTCGTCGATCTTGATGCGGACGCCGTTGAAGACCAGCGGCGCTCCTTCCTTCTTCACGCGCGCGAGGCCGCCGAGCAGCACGGTGCGCAGCTCGGGATCGACCGCATCCACGACCATCAGCCCTTGTCGTCCGTCGCGTGGGCGGAGGAACTTGCTCGCGCCCGCGAACGAGTGGACGAGCTCGCCGCGCTCGTCGATCAGGAACGAGGGCGGCATCGCCCCATCGAGCAGCGCGTCGTACGTCGAGAGCAGCCCCGAGAGCGACTGCCGCGCGGCCACCGTGGCCGAGCCGCCCGAGATCGGACGCGCCTCCGTTCGCGCGCGCAGCGTGCGCGGCTCCACCGGTAGCCGCACGTCGCGGTACTTGCGGTAGATGCGCCAGTGACGATCGACCGACTCGAAGTCGTCGAGCATCGCGCCCGGGCTCTCGCTCGGCCCGAGGAAGAGCACGCCGCCGCGGTTGAGCGCGAAGTGGAAGAGGCTCAGCACCTTCTGCTGCGCGGGCGGCTGCAGATAGATGAGCATGTTCCGGCAGCTCACCAGATCCATCCGCGTGAAGGGCGCGTCCTTGATCACGTTGTGCTGGGCGAACACCACGAGCTGCCGGATGTCGGGCGAGAGCTGGTACTGGGCGCCCCGATGCGTGAAGTAGCGCTCGAGCCGGCGCGGGCCGACGTTCGCGATCGCTTCTTCGGTGTAGGTCGCGCGCGCCGCGATCTCGATCGAGCCGGGATGCACGTCGGTCGCGAAGATCTTGATCGGACGACCACCGTGCTCGGTCGTGAGATCGGAGAGCAAGATGGCGAGCGAGTACGCCTCTTCGCCGGTCGCGCAGCCCGCGACCCAGACGCGAAAGGGCGTGTCCTTGGCGCCGCGCCGCAAGAGCTCGGGCAGCACCTCGTGCTCCAGCACCTCGAACGCTTCCTCGTTGCGGAAGAAGCGCGTCACGCCGATCAGCAGATCGCGATAGAGAACGTCGAGCTCGCCGTGCCCGTGCCGGAGCCGCTCGACGTAGTCGGCGACGTTCTCGGCGCGCACCATCTGAAGGCGCCGCTCGATGCGGCGCGTGACCGTGCTCGGCTTGTAGTGCGTGAAGTCGATCCCGAACTCGCGCTCCAGAAGCGCGTAGACGGCCTCGAGGCCGACCGGTGATGGTTCCTGCTCCAGCGTGCCCGCGGGACGCCGACCATCGCGCTCCGTGTGATCCATCAGCGTCGCGGGCATGTCCTCCGGCGCGAGCACGAAGTCTGCGACGCCGACGTCGCGGGCCGATCGCGGCATGCCGTCGAACTGCGCGCTCTCTTCGTCTTGCACGATCACGAGGCCGCCTGCGTCGTGCACGTCCTTGATGCCGCGCGATCCGTCACCGCCCGCGCCCGAGAGCACGACCGCGATCGCGCGCCGCCCGCAGTCCTGCGCGAGCGAGCGGAAGAACGTGTCGATCGGCAGCGCCAGCTCGTGGGTGCGCTCGCGGTCGCTCAGCAAGAGGCGTCCGTCGGCGATGATCATCTCTTTCTTCGGAGGGATCAGATAGACGTGGTCCGGCTCGACGTGCATGCCGTCCTCGACCAGACGGATGGGCAGCCCGGTGTGCCGCGCGAGGAGCTCCTCCATCAAGCTCTTGAAGTCGGGCGAGAGGTGCTGGACGACGACGAACGCCATCGTGCTGTGCTCGGGCACGTGCGCGAAGAATCGCTCGAGCGCTTCCAGGCCGCCTGCCGAGGCGCCGATACCGACGACGTGCGTGGGGACGGTGTGAGCGGGCGGCAGAGCACTGGACATCGCGGGAACCTCCTCGGACCGGACGCGTGCCGAGGCGAAAAGCAGCGTGCATGCCAGTCGAATCGGCTTCCGAAGAGCCTCCCTTTGTGGCGTCCCGTCACGAGCGTGGACCCTTGCAACACCCGGGGGCTCGGTCGTGTTATCTCCGAGCGAGGAGCTCCACCGTGACCGCAGCGATCTTGTCGATCGGAACCGAGCTGACGCGGGGCGAGCTCGTGAACACGAACGCTTCGTGGCTGTCCGAGCGCCTCACCGGGCTCGGGCTCGAAGTGACCGAGCAGTTGGCGATCGACGACGATCACCGACGCATCGTCGAGGCCTTGCGCGCCCTGTCCGCGCGACACCGCTTCGTCGTGGTGACGGGCGGGCTCGGCCCGACGACCGACGATCTCACGACAGCGGCCGCCGCGGATGCGCTCGGCGTCGGGCTCGTGCGTGACGACGCGTCGCTCGAGGCGATCCGTCGGCGCTTCGCGACGATCAACCGCCCGATGACTCCGTCGAACGAGAAGCAGGCGGATTTCCCCGACGGTGCGACGATCCTCGCGAACCCGATCGGCACCGCGCCTGGCTTCGGAGTCACGCTCGGGTCCGCACGCCTCTTCTTCACGCCGGGCGTTCCGGCGGAGATGCGCCGGCTCTGGGAAGACCACATCGAGCCCGCCGTCGCGCCGCTCGTCGAGCGACGCACGCACCAGATCCGGTTGCGCACGTTCGGGATGCCCGAGTCGGCGATCGGCGAGAAGCTCGCCACGATCGAGGCCGAAGAGAAGAGCGTCACGGTCGGCTATCGCGCGACGTTCCCCGAGATCGAAGTGAAGGTGCTCGCGCGTGGTGGCAGCGAGTCGGAGGCCGAGGCGACATCGGCACGCGTGGCCGAGCGCGTCCGCGTGACGCTCGGGCCGATCGTCTTCGGCGAGGGAGAAGAGACGTATCCGACGTACGTCGGCAGCGTGCTGCGCTCGCGCGGCCTCTCGCTGGCGATTGCGGAGTCGTGCACGGGCGGGCTCGTCGGTCAGCTCGTCACCAGCGTCCCGGGCAGCTCCGAGTACCTGCTCTTCGACGCTGTGACGTACTCGAACGCCTCGAAGATCTCGGTGCTCGGCGTGAACGAAGAGACGATCCGCGGCTATGGCGCGGTCAGCGCCGAGGTGGCGACCGCGATGGCCGACGGGGCGCGACGGATCGCCGACGCCGATCTCTCGGTGGCGATCACGGGGATCGCCGGGCCAGGCGGTGGAAGCGACGAGAAGCCAGTCGGAACGGTCTTTCTCGCGCTCGCCCGTCGCGGGGCGACCACGCAGTCCCACGCCCTGAAATTCGGGGGAGATCGCGAGCGCATCCGGATGCTCTCGGCCTACCAAGCGCTGCGGCTGGTCGCCGAGGCAGCCCTCTCGCGTCAGTCCTGAGCCCGCCCACCGTCTACGTTTCGTGTCCTGCGAATTGCTGGACAAGCGTTACTGAACGGGATATCAGGGTGCGACTCCGGTCGATGAGGATTCGACTGGAAAAGCCAGCGCCGTGCTGAGCGGCGCAGAGGAAAGAGGGAACGTATGTCATCGTCGAACGAGCGTGGTTCTTCCGCAGACCGAGAGAAGGCACTGGCGCTGGCGCTGAGCACGATCGAGAAGACCCACGGCAAGGGCGCGATCATGAAGCTCGGCGAGGGCCAAGCGCCGAAGGACATCGAGACGCTTCCGTCGGGCTCGGTCGCGCTCGACATCGCGCTCGGTGTCGGCGGCTTCCCGCGCGGACGCATCATCGAGGTCTTCGGACCGGAGTCGAGCGGCAAGACGACGCTGACGCTGCATGCGGTGGCCGA
>CAYSCF010000477.1:0-4714 GCA_964429305.1 uncultured Sandaracinaceae bacterium
TGAGCCCGAGCGAGGGAAGGGCCGCGCCACCGAGCTCGCGCCGCGCTCGGACGACGGCTTCGGGTCGCAGCGCGCCGAGTCGCTCGCGCACGCGGTGTTCGTGCGCGGCCGCGAGCGAGGCGGATGCGCCGATTCCCGGTCGGCGGGCGAGCTCCCACGCCGATCGCGCCGCCGATGCGAGCGCGGGATCGATCGGCCGCAGCAGCGACACCGCGCCCATCCCATGCAGCGCGAGCAGCTCCGTCATGGGACGCCACGCCGCCGAGATCATCGCGCCGACGACCACGGTCCAGCACGCACCGAGGAGGGCGGCATGGGGAAGCGGCCCGAGGACCCAGCCCGCGAGCGTGGCCGAGAGCCCGAGCGCGGCCAGGCCTGTCAGAAGCACGCGGCCGACGCGAAACAGGGCCGCTCGTCGACGAATCGGACCGAGCCAGACGTCCAGCGCTCCCTCGCCCGGCCGGATCCGGGCCGCAATACCGCTTCCGGGACCGCTCACGCGCGGAGTCTAGCCCGCCTTCGCCACCAAGCGCTCGCGGCGGAGCGAAAGAGGTATAGTGCGGCGCCCGGTGGGGCCGATGAACGGAACCGTGACTGAAAACCAACGCGACCACGCGGACTTGGCGTTGGTCGTCTATCTCGAAGACCTCTTGCGCGACCGTCGCGTGCTGCTCGTCGGCGACACGAGCGCGCGCGTCGAGCGTCGCCTCTCGGATGCCGCGCGCACCGTCGACGTGATCAGCCGCGATCGGCGGCCGCGACGTCGCGGCCTGCCCCTGCGCGCGTGGCCCACGCCCGCCGAGAGAGGCACGTGGGACGCGATCGTCATCCCCGATCTCGTGGCCGCGGGCCTCGGGGATCCGGCGCGCTTCGACGAGATCGCAGCGCTCGTGCCGGACGGGATCTTCGTCGCGGCCATCGATGCGAACGGGAGCGAGCCTGGGTACGAGGCGTTCCATGCGCTCGTGAGCGCGCGCTTCGAGGGCCCGCGCCTTCTCGGACAGGCGCCGATGAGCGGGTTCGCGCTCGCCGAGCTGGGCACGACGACGAGCGACGTCGCGTACGACGCGAGCAGCGCGGAGCTTGCCCCCGCGCGATTCGTCGCCGTCGCAGCGCCGCGCGCGCTCGCCATCGATGGGTACGCGGTGATCGCGACGCCGCGATCGGTCGAGGCGCCATCGGCAGCCGATCCGAAGCTCGAGCAGCAGGCCGAGGCCGCACGCACGCGCCTCGAGCACGCGGAGAAGAGGCTGGAGCAGGCGCAGCGCGAGATCGCGCGCAATGCGCAGAAGCTCGACGAGGCGCGGCACGAGCAGGCGCGGCTCGAAGAAGCGCTGCGGCTGCAGCAGGCCGAGGTCGAGTCGACGGACGACCGCGAGTCCGAGAACGTGCGTGCGGCGCGCGACGAAGTGGACGCGATGGAGCGCCGTCTCCGAGCGGCCGCCCACGAGGTCACGACGCTCCGCATCGAGAACGATCGTCGTGGCGTGCTGGTTCGCGATCTCGTCGAAGAGATTCGTCGTGGGGGCGCGCAGGCGGCGCTCGCGACGGTGCCGCTGCGCACCGAGCCGGATGTCGAGCTCGCGCGAGCGCAGTCGGCGCTCACCACGGCGCAGCGTCGCGCGGTCGAGGCCGAGGCGCGCCGCGCGGAGCTCGCGTTCCGCGTCGACGAGCTCACGGCCGATCTCGCCTCGATCGGGCAGGCGCACGATGCGCGCACTGCGCAGCTCGTTCGCGAGCACGCCGAGGCGCGCGGGTCCGTGCAGGGGCTCACCACGAAAGTCGCCGAGCTCACCGAGCTCCGAACCGCGGCCGAGAGCCGTCTCTCGCTCGTCGAAGACGACGTTCGCCAGAGCCGCGAGCGCGCTCGCGATCTGGAGCGCCGCCTCGCGGAGAACGAAGCAGCGGTCGAGCTCGCGCGCGCTGCGCGTCCGTCCGAGAAGGGCCCGGAGCCCATCGAGCACGGCGATCCTGCCCGCGAAGGGCAGCTCTTCGGAGCGCTGCTGAAGGCGCGCGAAGAGCTCGTCGCGCATCAGGAAGAGCGAGCCACGCTCGTACGCGAGATCGCTCGCCTGCGTGCGGCGCTCGAGGCGGCCGATCACGAGCGGCAGGCGGGCGTAGCCGAAGCGCTGCGCCGCGCATCGGCGATCGAGGCCGAAGCCGCCGTTCGCGCGGGGCAGCTCGAGCATCGCAACTCGGAGCTCGCCTCCGTTCGGGAGCAACGGGATTCGCTCGCGACGCGCGTGGTGGCGCTCGAGAGTGTCCTTCCGCCGCCGCCCACGATCCCGCCGGACTCTCTTCCGAGCCACGTCGACGAAGCGGTCGAGCAAGAGATCGATGCGATCCGCGGTGAGTGCGCCGGTCTCACGATGCGCGCGGCGGATGCAGATGCGGCGGCCGATGCGGCCAGCGCTCGCGCTCGCGAAGCCGAAGCGCGGATTGGTGCGAGCGAGGCGGCGGCGCGTGCCGATGCGCGTCGCGCGGCCGAGCTCGCGTCGCGCCTCGCCGCACGCGATGCGCTGATCAGTCGTCTCCAGACGGATCTCGGTCACGCCGCGGATCGACACGGCGCGGCGGAGCGGACGAGCGCAGCGCTGGAGGCGCGCCTCGCGGCCGCGAGCGAGTCCATCGGAGCGCTGGAGGCCGTCTCGTCCGTTCGATCGGACGAGGAGCGGCGTGAGCGCGACGTCATCGTGGGCGATCTGAGCGCCGAGAAGGCGCGCGCTGCGCAGCTCGACACCGAGCGAGCGTCGGCGCTCGAAGCTCTCCGCGACGTGCGCGAGAGCCTGGCGCGTCTGCAGAGCGGTATCGCGGAGAGCGGGCGCGTCGCCTCGATTCCATCGGCACCCGAGGGCGTCTATCGCGAAGAGATCGCACGGCTCTCGCGCGAGATCGATGATCGCGAGCTGATGCTCCGCAGCCTGACGGCTCAGCTCGAAGAGCGAGACGATCGTATTCGCGCGATGGAGCGCGTCGCACGAGGAGACGTCGCCACCGTCGATGCGACCAAGATGCTCGAGGCCGAGGAGCGCGTCGCGCGCCTGACGGCGGAGCTCACTCAGGAGCGCCGTGCGCGTGAGCGCGCGGAGTCCGCGGGGCAGGGCGTCTCGCGCGAAGCGGAGCTGCGCCGTCTGGAGCAGCTGGTCGGCGATCGCGATGCGCAGCTCATGCTGCTCGAAGGTCGTGTCGAAGGCGCGAGCCGCGAGGAGCGCACCATGCGCGACGCATTCGCGGAAGCGCGCGGCGCGATCGAGACGATCCTCGCGCACCTCGGTGGCGATCGGACGGGCGAAGCGGCCGAGAAGGCCGCGGAGCTCCTGCGCTCGCTGCGTCGCTACTGACCCCACGTTGACGCGCGGTGTGGAGTGCGACGAGCATTCGCTCGTGCGCTCCACCGCGTCGTTGGTCGCGGCGGCCCTCGTGGTCGCGGCTTGTTCCGGAGGTGCCGAAGCGCCCGCCACGACCGCGCCGCCGAACGCCACGACACCGGTGACACCGCCACCGACGTCGGCGCCACCCGCGTCCGTGGTTCGCGCGCCGCCGCCGAGCGTCGCGCCGATGGCCACATCCGAGCGCGCGTGCACGCTGAGGCAAGCGCGAGCGGCGGCGCACGCGCACGACTACCCGACGGCGCTCCCGCTCTTCCAGCGTCTGCTCGACGCAGGCGGGCGCTCGCCGCGTCTGGCCTGTGAGGCCGGCTTCGTCGCGCACGCGTCGGGCGACGAAGCGCGTGCCGGAGCCCTGCTCGACATCGCGCTCGGCATGTTCGATCCCGACGCATCGATCGCCGCGCCCATGCGCGTGCCGCTCGCGATGTGCCTCTACAATCGTGGGCTCGTCTACGAAGCGCAGCACCAGAGCGGGCCGGCCCTCGACACGTATCAGCGCTCTCTGCGGCTGAGGCCCAACCGGGTCGTGCAGCAGCACTGCGATGCGCTCATCGCGGCCGGAGCCCACGTCGACAGCGCATTCGGCAACGCAACGCTCGCCGGGGTGACGTGCCGATCCGACGCGAGCGGCGCGACGTTCGCGGCCGTGACGCAGTCGGAGCTGGTCGCGGCTCTCGCGGTCGCTTACCGCGGAGAAGGTTTCGACGGCCCGACGGACGCGTCGGTCGAGCTCCTCCGCTCTCTCGATCTGCCCGCCGGCTCCGGAGCACGAAGCATCTCGCTCCTCGTGACCGACGATGGCTCGGCCATGTACGCCTCGCGCGCGTACGTGCTCGCGTTCGCGGTCGATGGCGGCTATCGCGTCGTCAGCACGGACGTGGGCGGGTACGACAACACCGATCACGGTCACGACGGCGCCGACGACGCCTTGCTCGACGCGATGGCGGTCGAGAACGGCGTGCTCCGCGTGGATTACACACGCGCGGTCACGGAGAGCAGTCAGGACACCTACGCGTGGGACGCGCACCCGCAGTACGACTGCTACGAGGACCACACGTGGCCGACGCAGCGTCGCGCACAGACGATCCTCTGCACGCTCGGGAGCACACCGGACTGTGTGGTGCTCGACGTGTCGCTCACGACGACGGATGCGGGCCGAACCCAGTACACGTGCACGAACGAAGACGGGGACGAAGTCGCGGGCCCGCCCGAGATCGACGAGCCGCTCGCGAGCGCGAGCGACTTCGCGCGCTCGATCGACGTGCTCCCCGGCCACCGCGTCCGCGTGACCACGGTGAGCGGCAACGCCGCGGCGGCTACGCCCG
>CAYSCF010000478.1:0-4708 GCA_964429305.1 uncultured Sandaracinaceae bacterium
CGATGATGCTGCCTTCGTAGCTCTGCTCGTCGTCGTCGGCGGTCGGCCGCGAGTGCGGATGCAGGCTCTTGGCCCATTTGTACGCGGGCTGCTCTTCGCTCGCCGTGCGCGCCCGCTTCGGGCGATCGCTCGTGAGCTGCTTGTTCGTCACGGGACACACCGTGAGATCCGCTTCGTGCGGCAGGCCGCAGTGCTTGCAGCGGATGAAGCGCTCGCGGCTCGACATGGGCCCGGAGAAGCTATCCCCCGAGCGCCCCCTGGCACAAGCGCGTCACCTCACGCGTGCGCCGGCACGCGCGAAATCACGTCGTCCACGAGCGCGCGCGGCAGCTTCTTCTCCACGCCGAAGGCCCGCATGTGGAGGATGGGAACGCCGCCGAGATCGGCGATCGTGCGCCCGTCGATTCGCTCCGGCAGCACGCGCGGGTGGAACGCCGCGAGCGCATCGTCGCTCTCGCTCTCCATGCGGCGCAGCAGCTCGAAGAGCGCGTCGAGCGAGCTCATCTTCATGTACGGGCACGTCGCGCATCCGCCCGCCGTCGAGCATCCGTCGCCGCTCGCCGCGCCCGGCACGAGCGCGAGAGGCGAGTCTGGCGCCAGCGTGACCGCTTCGCTCGCGACCGGGAACACGATCTCGACCGCGATGTCGCCCCTATCGATCTCTTCGAGGATCGCCTCCACGCGGCGCACGATCGACGTGATCATCCCGGACTCGGTGCCCAGCACGAACGCGAGGTGGCTCGGCTCGCTCGACGCCGCGGCCTTGCGCGTCCGATCTTCGATGAACGTCAGGATGTCGCTCGTCGATCCGACGCAGCCGCGTCCACGCGCGCGTGCCTCGAGGGCCAGCTCGAACATCTCTCCGGGCACCTCGAGATGCGCCGTCACGAACGCATCCGCATGCTCGCTCCGCACGCGACGCACGACGTCGCTGCCGAAGAGCTCGTGCACGATGCAGCTGCCCTGCTCGAAGAAATGGAAGCGCGTCAGCAGTGACTTCATCGATGCGCGGTCGTGGCTCGGATGGACGCGGCGGATCTCCTCGTCGCTCGCGCTCGCGAGCTGCGTGAAGAGCTTCTGCAGATTGCGCCCCATGTACGTGTCGGGGCCGAACCACACGTGCCCGCCGTCGATCTGCGCGAACGCCGAGAGCACCGTCTGCACGACGTTCGACGAGGTGCACGTGATCGTCGGGATCACGTGCTGCGCGCGCGCCTTCGTCGCGAGCGACGTGTTGATGTAGACGACGTGCACGCTGCGCGGCGTCTTGCTCGCACGCATCAGGTACGCCGAGTACGCGAGGCCGTCCGCCGCCGCCGCGAGCGAGCAACCGATCGACTCCACGCGAACGCGATAGACGGGCACCTTCGTGAAGCCCGCCGCGTCGAGCATCGCGCGCGCGTTCTCGCTCATGAAGTCGACGCCGAGCACGATGATCGCTTTCGCGCCCTTCTTCGCCATCTCGACGGCCTTGTCGGCCATCAGCAGCGAGTCGCTCACGTGCACGAAGGGCCAGTCGAGCCGCGCGAGCACGCCCTGCAGCTCGGGGTCCATGTAGAAGTGAGCCACGATCCCCACGTGACGCGCACGGACGAGCGTCTCCAGCTCGGAGACCGTCCGCGGATCGGGCCGCAAGTACGCGGCCTGCGCCTCCGCGAACGTGCCATTCGGCCTCAAGGCGTGATGGCCGATGACGAGGGACGGGAACGGAGCATCGCTCATGCGCGAGACTCTACGGCCGAGCGCGCGAGATCCAAGGGGCCGCCCTGCTTGTGCCGACAACGTTTGGCAATCCATTAATTGCCGCCACAACCATTGGAAAACGCAGGGGATTCGGTTGACGCCTGCCGATCCACTCCTTCAACATGTTCGGCGCATGACCCGGCTGTATCTCCCCCTCTCGCGTCGAACCTTCGTGAAGATGTCCGCCTATGGCACTGCGGCTGCGGCGCTCGTCGGCTGTGGAAATTCCGGCCCCGAGCAGGTCGAGAATCTGATCATCGGCTCCGGCTTCGGCGGATCGATCACCGCCTATCGGCTCGGAATGGCCGGGCACTCGAGCGTGCTGCTCGAGCGCGGCAGGCGCTGGACGATCGATCACCCCGGGGACGACGTGTTCTGCGACATGGGCGTGGGCGAGGCGGACAACCGCTGTGCGTGGCTCGCCGATCGGCAGCCGCTGCCGGGTATCCCGGCGGTGGGCCCTCGCTTCGTCCACTACACCGGCGTGCTCGAGAAGATCCTCGGTGACGGGATCAACATCGTGTGCGCGGCCGGCGTGGGCGGCGGCTCGCTCGTGTACAGCGGGATGATGGTGCAGCCGCCGCAGGATCTCTTCGACGAGGTCTTCGCAGGCACCGGCGTCACGTGGGCCGACATGGACGCGAACTACTACCCGCGCGCGCGCTCGATGATGGGCACGCCGACGCAGCTGCCCGACGACATCTTCAACCACCCGCGCTGGATCGCCACGCACACGTATCTCGCGCAAGCCGATCAGGCCGGTTACACGAACGCCGGCATGGGCCGCAAGAAGAGCGACCGCCTCTATTGCGCGTTCGACTGGGACGGCGCGCGTCTCGAGATCAATCAGCAGATCCCCGAGCAGCTGATGGTGGGCAGCTACATCTTCGGCCTCAACAGCGGGGCGAAGGGCACGCTCGACAAGCACTACCTCGGCGCCGCCGAGGCCATGGGCACGACCGAGGTTCGCCCGCTGCACTGGGCGCAGCGGATCATCCAGCGCGCCGACGGATGGCTCGTCGAGTACGACATCATCGACACCGCGGGCACGGTGCTCGAGCAGCGTCAGATCCTGGCGCGGCGCCTCTTCGTGTGCGCGGGCACGGCGAACACGACCGGCATTCTGCTGCGCGCGAAGGCCGAGAACACGATCGAGGGCTTGCCCGACGCGATCGGCCAGCACTTCGGCAACAACGGCCAGCACATCATGGCGCGCAAGGGCGTGGGCGTGAACACGCTCTCGCGACAGGCCGGCCCCGCGTGCGCGATGATCTTCGACTACGACGCGCGCATCGGCATGGAGAACGGCCCGGCGCCGCTGCCGTACACGAACGACGAGCAGATCCTCATCTCCACGGGCCAGGGCATCCCGGACACGCTCGGCTCGATCACGTGGGACGCGACGATGGGCAAGGTCGTGCCTCACTGGACGCCGGACAACGACCGCACCGCGCACGCGGCGGCCACCGACATCATCAACAACCTCAACACCGCGACGATGGGCACCGATGCGACGACGGAGCTGCAGCTCAACGAGTCGATCACGTTCCACCCGCTCGGCGGCTGCGTGATGGGGCAGGCAACGGACTCGTGGGGTCGCGTGATCGGGCAGCACAACCTCTACGTGATCGACGGATCGCTCATCCCCGGCTCGACGCCTTGTTCCAACCCGTTCTGGACGATCAGCGCGAACTCCGAGCGCTGCATCGAACGAATCATCGCCGAAGACTTCCCTGCTTGAAGGAGATCCCACATGCGCCCGAGCACGTTCCTGTCGATGGTCGCGGCCAGTGCCGCACTGTCCGGTTGTTACGACAACGTGGGCACGCAGTTCGGCGACACGGGCACCACGATCCTTCCGGACGGTGGCGCGGTCGCGAACCTCGCGCCGTGGGAGTCGCCGAACGTCGCGTCGCTTCCTGCGGCGACGGCATCCGATCCGTGCCCCGAGATGCTCAACGAGGTCGAGGTCCACACGTACATGGGGGGCCGCATCGCGGACGTGCACGCCGCGGGCTGCATCCACGCGACACCCGCCGTGGTGTGGCAAGCGATCCAGGATCCCGAGACCGCGCACGATCCGGGATCGACGAACACGTTCAGCGTCATTCGTCCCTCGATGCCGACCGAGTGCGACGGGCCGTACCAGACGCAGATCAACGCCGGGCCGTCGGGGTTCACCGTGGACTTCCGGCTCTGCTGGCGTCACCTCGTCGCGATGGGCACCGAGGACGCACCGCTGCTGACGGAGACGCGGTGGCAGAAGGTGTGGGGCTCGACGGCGATCCGCACGCTCGAAGGCTCGCTCGTCTCGCAGCCGCATCCGGGCAGCACCGACATCACCGAGGTGTACTACCAGTACCACCTCGACTCCGTCTCGCTCGGGCCGTCGAACTACGAGACGATCAACGGCTACGTGAACACGATCTACGCGCGCCTCGTGCAGCGCTCGCACGGCATGACGCTCTGAATCATCGGTCGGCGCTCAGAGACCGGCCATCGTGCGGACCTGAGCGACGAGCTGCCCGCACGCCGTGGTGACGGCCGCAGTACCGATCGTCGCGTGGAGGTTGGTCGCGGGCTGTCCGAGGTCGTTCAGCATGCGAGTGAACTGCGGCGTCGCCGCGTCCCCCGCGCCGGTGGTCGCCGTGTCGAACCAGACGAGCTGGATCGCCTGCGACGTCATCTGCGGGAGCACCGTGGTCCACGTCGCGGGCGTCGGCGTGAAGGTGACACCGGTATAGGGCATGTCGATGCCAGTACCCGTCGCCAGCGGTCCGCCGTGGATCGGGCTGTCGGTGTGGATGACGACCACGCGCGCCGCGCCGCTGCGCCAGCAGCCCCCGGCGACGCGGCCGGCGGAGCAAGTCACCGGAGTGCTGGCGTACTCGACGGGCCCACCGCTGAGCATGGAGAGCGGTGCGAGCGTACCGTCGTAGAGATCGCCGCCGCTCATCGATGCGCG
>CAYSCF010000479.1:0-4708 GCA_964429305.1 uncultured Sandaracinaceae bacterium
GCACGAGGACGTGCCCGCCGTTCGGCGTGAACTTCACGGCGTTCGAGAGCAGGTTCCACGCGACCTGCTGCAGCCGCCCCGCATCGCCGGTCATCGCGCTGCCGCCTCGCGGCACGCGGACGTCGATCCGGATCCGCTTGGCCGTCGCGGCCAGGCGCAGCTCGTCGGCCGCGCGGGCGACCACTTCGCCGAGATCGAGCGTCGATGGTTTCAGCTCGATCTTGCCGGTGAGCGCGTTGCCGATGTCGAGCAGGCCCGTCACCACCCGCGTCTGCGCGTCCGCGTTGCGCTCGATCGCTTCGAGCCCTTGCGCGACGTTCGCTTCCGTCAGCGTGCCGCTCCGCAGGAGGCGCACCCAACCCTGGATCACGTTCAGCGGCGTGCGCAGCTCGTGCGAGACCGTCGCGAGCAGCTCGTCCTTCACGCGCGTCGCCGTCTCCGCGCGCGAGCGTGCGCTCTGCGAGAGCGCGTAGAGCCGGGCGTGATCGATCGCGACGGCCGCGCTGCGCGCGACATCCGTCATGAGCATCAAGCTCTCGGCATCGTACTCGCGCGGCGAATCGGCGTAGCCGAGCATGAGCGCTCCGAACGTCGCCGTCTGGACGCGGAGCGGAACGATCATGAACGAGCGCGTCCCCATCGCGCGGATCAGCTCGAGGTGCTCCGGCGTCTGCGCGATCTGCGCGTGGGACGCCGGATCGATGCGCGAGACGAGCACAGGCTGCCCCGTGCGAACGACGTGCGAGTGTCCGAGGATCGAGCTCTCGGGCGGAGGAAAGCGCGTGAACACGTCGCGCAGGAGCACCTGCTTCGACGGATCCACGTGCGCGATGGGCATCTCCGCATCCGGCACTCCGTCGAGGTGGATCGCGCACCAGTCCGCCAAGCGCGGGACGAGCAAGCTCGTCAGCCGTCCGAGCGTCGCGCGATAGTCGAGCGACGAGGCGAGCAGCTCACCCGCCTGCGCGAGGAACTCGATCTTCTCGTGCTGCGCGGCGAGCTCGCGATCGCGATGCGCGACGTACTCCGACGCTGCCTCGGCGACGCCGACGCTCAGACACTTCGAGAGCACGTCGAGCTCGTCGAGCGTGAACTGGATCGATGCGGCGCGCGCCGCCTCGATGATGCAGTGCCTCAGCACGCCGTACTCGCGGATGACGGCATCGAGATCGTAACCGAGCGACCAGCGCTGGCGGCCGTGGGTGCGCGCGTTCGCGCTCGTGTCGTGCGCATCCTGCGCACCATCGACGTGGTCGAGCCGGCCGAGCTCCGCGACGATCTCGTCGAGGAACGCCGGGATGTGATCCATCAGACCCCAGCGCGAGACGTCGGGCGGCGCCAGATCACGTCGAGCGTCCGCGACGAATCGCGCGACGATCAGATCTCTCTGCTCGATCAGGAGCCCGCGCAAGTCGCGCGCTGCTCGCGGGCCTACTTCAGCCCTCTGCATGGGTCGGCACCTCTGCAGCACGCACAGCAGCACATGTGCCACGGAATCCATCGATTTCGCCGCGTCAATTGTCGGAACCGCGCGCACGAATGCCGCGTGTGCGGCACCGCGCCACACGCGCACGCGAGGTCAGGGCCGGGAGCAGCTGCAGATCGCGCCGGAGTGGCCGTCCCCGCAGTGCGAAGCATCCAAGCTGCTGCCGCCCGACGGATTGCAGACGTTCGTGACGCTGTTGTCGGTCTCCGCGAGACACCTTCCGCCACCCGCCGCGCAGACGGTGTTGCAGTTGTCTCCGCCGAGGTTCGCGTAGAACGTGCACGCCGTGTCGGTCATGGAGCACTCGTGGTAGCCGGTGCGGACCATCCCGTACTGCACGAGGCAAGTCGGCTGGGTCCAGGCATCGGGCGCGACGTACGCATCGATCGGGGCGACCCACGCGTCGGGCGCCGTGTAGGCGTCGACGGGCGCGACGTACGCATCGATGGGCGCGACGTACGCATCGACGCCGGGCGCGACCCAAGCATCGACGGGCGCGACGTACGCATCCTCCCCGGGAACGACGAAAGCATCCGCGCGCGGCCCGCCATCGAGGCCCGTATCGCGCGGGACGATCGCCCCGTCGTCGACCCCGTTCCCGCCATCGCTCGTCCCGACGACGTCGCGTGGAAGCGAACAACCAGCGATCACGCCGAGCGCCGCGGCGAGAGCGACGAGCAAGCGACCCATGGAGCCGTGCATCGGGATCGATGGTACGGCACTGTCGGCCGCGCGCGCGATGTGAGCCTCGTGCGACATGCGCCGCGCGCACCCTTCAACGTGCGGAAGCGCCGATCACGGCACTTCGCGCCGGTGCTCATTCCTCGGCGATGCGCAGATCGTCGTGCAAGGCCATCACGCCGCCCACGTCGGTCGCGTGCCGCTCGATGACCGTGCGCTCCGCTGCCGTGACTTCACCGCGGAGCCAGACGCGGCCGTTGTTCGTGATGATCGTGCAGTTGCGCGCCGACAACGAGAGCGACGAGTCGGCGACCACGGCGGCGCGGATCTGGCGCGTGATCTCGAGATCGGTCGCCGAGTCTCCTTGATCCATCGCCGTCGGCGACGTGTCGACCGGCTCCGCGGCATCCGCGCGTGCGCCATCTGCGTCGGAAGCCGGAGCCTCGGTTCGCGTCACGTGCTCGTCGCCCGAGCTGCGCGCGCTGCTCTGACGATGTCGAGGATGCTCGTCGGCGTGGGAGCATCCCATCGCCGCCATCGCCGCGAGGATGGCCATCAGAACGAGACGCGACGCTTCGATTCTCATGCGTGGCGCGAGGTCGCAACCGACGTGCCGCACGGCCGCGCGCGGAACGCGCACGTTTCGCGAGAGGGATCGCCGCACGCGCGCCCCGTGTGTGTCGTGCGGCCGCACGCATCCGCCGATCGTTCAGCTCGGGTGCGAGGGCACGTCGGCGCTTGCGCCCTTCCCCTCGCGTGGAACCGTCTTCCACTCGTCGAGCACGGGACGCAGGCGCTGGCGCGCATCCCAGAGCATCACGGCACCGATCGCGAGATACACGAGCTGGAGCGGCAGCGCCGTGCGCAGCATCGCCATCTCCACGATCATCCAGATCGTGAGAGCGCTGCCGGCGAGCATCGAGAACATCGGCGCGTAGGGATCGCGGATCACGTGGCGCCACGCGGCGAGCATCGCCGGCACGCCGACGAGCGCGAAGAGCAGCGCGCCTGGCACCGTGAAGTCGTGGAACGGCGAGTGCGCGAGCAGCGCTGTCGGGAGCTCGGCCCAGCCCTGCGAGCGCACCATCAGCTCGATCCCGCCGGCGATCGCCGTGACGCCGACGAAGAGCGCGAGGCCGAGCGGCACGGCGCGCGATGGCAGATCGATCGTCGGAGCACGCGGTAGCCGTGGGCCCGCGAGCGCCGCACCGATCTCGCGTGCCCAGCCCTCGATCCTCTCCCAGTCGCGGTGATCACCCGCTCGCTTCTTCGCCATCGCCGACGCGGGGAATCCCTTCACGTCGGGCGCGAGCCGACCTCCGAACGTGACGTGCGCGCGCGCGCCCACGTACCGCGTGAGCTGCTCGACCTCGTGCGTCGGGGCGATGACGCGCTCCGATGCGGAGTCGTCCAATGGTCCGCTGGAGAAGAAGTAGACCTCTCGCGCGCGCAACGCGACGTGGTAGCGCGTCACGAATCGGCGCGCGTCCGGCTGCCAGTGCATCGCGTAGAGCGCACCGCCGACGAGCACGGCCTCGTACGACGCCAGGTCGTGCACCTCGCGCGCGGGCCGGAGATCGACGTCGTGTCCAGCGCTGCGCAGCACGGTCGCGATGCGCTCGGCGATGCCCGCCGTTCCGCCGTGCGCGCTGCCGTACGTGACGAGCGTCTTCACGACACGACCTGCGGGCTGTCCCATCCGGTCGAGTCGGCGAGCGTGAACGGCGGGTACGCGTCGACCAGCGACGCTTGGTACGCGAGGAGCCGGATGCTCCATCGCTGCAGCCCGACGAGGTACTCGAACGAGAGAGGCCCGACCCGACGCGTGAGGACGATCGACACCGCAGCCCAGAGCCAGACGAAGACGCCGATCGCGCACAGGAGCGAGAGCACGAGCGCGCTCGGAAGGCCGGTCACGATGCGCGCGATCGCGCCTCCCGGCGTCGGGTGCGGCGTGCCGCCGATCGAGAGCCGCATCGTCTCGTCCGGAATGCGGAGCGGCACCTGATCGATCACGAGGCCGGCCCAGCCACAGACGGCCGCGGTCCAGCGCAGCGCGGT
Organism: uncultured Sandaracinaceae bacterium; assembly: GCA_964429305.1. Classification (GTDB taxonomy): domain Bacteria; phylum Myxococcota_A; class Polyangia; order Polyangiales; family Sandaracinaceae; genus JBBSAT01. The sequence goes on from CAYSCF010000479.1 coordinate 4,229, forward strand.
GACGATGCGCGCACCGTCTTCACGCACGAACGCTTCCGGATCGCCGCGCACCAGAAGTCGGCTCGCGGCGATCACCGGAAGCATCACGTACGCGAGCGCGAACAACGCGCCGAACGACGTGCCGGCGGCGCCGATCGCCACGAACGCGGCCACGCGGAGCAGCAGCTGCAGAGGCGTGAATCGCATGGGACGAACGACCGAGTACTGGACCGGATAGTCGGTGGCCACGGCGAGGCGAACTGCATCCCGCGTTCCGCCTCGAGACGCGTGTTTTATCTCGCGCAATTGACGCGTTCGCGCAGGATCTGCGCGGCCCGGGCGACGTTCTTGCGCGACGCGTCCGAGCGACGGGCACACCGCGTGCTGGCTTCGTCCCATGGACAACAAGGCAGAGCGGCTCGTGTACGTGACGCGGAACAACGTGCTCGGGCTCTTGAGCCCGACGGAGATCGCGCGTGTCGCCTTGGCGGAGTCGGCACC
>CAYSCF010000480.1:0-4689 GCA_964429305.1 uncultured Sandaracinaceae bacterium
GCAGAACCTGCACGTCGGCTACGACAGCTCGATGCACGTGCTCGACTTCGACGTCGCGAGCGCGCGCCAGCGGCTGACGAGCACGGCGACCGGCGAGGTGAAGGGCAAGTTCGCCTACATGGCGCCCGAGCAGCTCGACGGGCAGGCGGTCGATCGCCGCGCGGATGTGTTCAGTCTCGGCATCGTGCTGTGGGAGTCGATCACCGGAAAGCGCCTCTTCGCGCGCCCGATGATGAGCGAGACCATCCGCGCCGTGTTCAGCGATCCGATCCCGCCGCTCGCCGAGTCGTGGCCGGAGGCGACACCGGAGCTGGAAGCCATCGTGCAGAAGGCCCTCGCGCGCGATCGCGAGCAACGATATCCGACCGCGCGCGCGATGGCGCGCGACCTCTCGCTCTGTCTGATGCAGATGCAGCGGACGGTGGGCCTCGCAGAGATCGCCGACGCGATGGAGTCGCTGTTCCCGGGCAAGCAGCAGGAGCGGCGCGCGAGCGCGGAGTCGCTGCGGCAGGGCGTGCTCGTCGACGCACTGGACGAAGCCCCGGTCGTCGAGGGTGAGCGTTCGAAGGTGACCATCGCTGCGCACGCCATCGAGACGCCGCCACGGACGTCGAGGCGCGGGATCGTCGCAGCCGCGCTGATCGTCGTTCTGATCGTGATCGCTGCGAGCGCCACGTGGATCGCGACGCGCCCGGCGCAGAGCGCGCCATCCGTTGCGGTTGCGGCACCGCCCTCGTCCGTGGCCTCGCTACCGACGTCCGCGGTGCTTCCGCCCGCGTCGGTCGTGATCGAGCTGCCCGCGCCGCCGTCGTCCGTCGCTCCGCCTCCGACTCTGGCGGCGATCGAGCCCGTACGGGATCGACATCGTCATCACGCATCGAGCGCCGAAGCGCCGACGACGGCGAGTGGGCCGGGCACGGTCACGATCGCGACGCCCGGTGGTTGGGCCGTCGTGTACGAGAGCGGTCAGCGCCTCGGCGATGCGCCGGGCACGTTCACGTTACCCGCGGGCACGCACACGCTCGACGTGCAGCCGTTCGGCCGCGGCGATCGCTCGCACCATCGCGTGCAGGTCGGCGCCGGCGCCACGGCACGCGTCGTCGTTCCCGTCACCGCCGACTGAGCCGCTCGCGCGAAATCTCCACCCGACGTTCCGGAACTTCGCTCCGGAGGCGGTGTCCATGACGGGGCGAGGGATGGATGCACGTCCCCGCACGACGCGCGCCGCAGCCGTTCTCCGGCTGCTGGCGATCACACCGATCCGTCCGGAGGGAAGGGCCCCATGGCACACGCGAGCACCACGTTGACGTTCCACATCCATCTCGGCGATGCGCCCGTCCGCACGGAGGTCCTCACGCAGGACATCGTGAAGATCGGAAAGCTTCCCTCGAGCCATCTGCGCATCGACGACGACGACGTCTCGCGCATGCACGCGGTCATCGAGGTGAACGACGGCAGCGTGCACGTCATCGATCTCGGATCGGCGACGGGCACGATCGTGAACGGCAAGAAGGTGAACAAGGCGATCCTGACGAGCGGCGACGAGCTCGTCCTCGGCCGCGCGCGCGTCACGATCGACGTCGCGTCCGCCGCGGCTACCGTCGCGCCCGAGCCCGCGCGCCCGATCGCATTCGCCATCCCCGCGATGCCCGTGCTTCCGAATCCGTTCGCGGCACCGGCCGCGCCGATCGCGGCGGCGCCGGTGTCCGAACAGATCACGGGCGATGCCGAGTACGGGATCGCCGCGACGGGCCCGGCGATCAGTCCGGCCGACGTCGAGACCATGGCGATCGCGGCCGAGGTCGTCATCCTCTGGGGCGATCGCAGCGTGCTGCACGTGGCGCATCTGTCGCCGCCGCGCGCGTTCACGATCGGCGAGCCCGGAGGCAGCACGATGCCGGACTTCGTCGTCGATGGGCTCGTGCTCGGCGGAGATCGCATGCCGCTCACGCTCGAGTCCGGCGGCAACGTCGCCGTCGTGATCCCGGCGGGCGCGACCGGTGAAGTGCGCGTCGGCGAGGAAGTGCAGTCGATCGAGCTGCTCCGCGAGCGCGGACGGCTGAGCGCATGCGCGGCTCTGCCGGGCGCCGAGCAGTACACGCTGCCGCAGGGCGCGAGCGCGACGATCCGCTTCCACGGCTTCACGTTCATCACGAAGGCCACGTCCGCGGGTCGTCGCGTCGGCGCGGACGTCGAGACGAGCTATCGCGGGCAGCTCTGGACGGCGCTCTCGCTCGGCGTGCACGCGGCGTTCTTGCTGATGTTCTACTTCCTGCCGCCGAGCGCGTCGGCGCTCTCGCTCGATCTCGTGCGGCCCGACGATCGTCTCGTGCAGTACCTGATGACGCCGCCCGCGACCGAAGACGATCCCGTGCCGGACTGGGTGAACGATCGCGCCGAGAGCTCGGGCGGCACGGGACAGGCCGCGGCCGACGAGAGCGGCGCGATGGGCGAGACGACCAGCCCGCACACGACGCATCGCTCGGGCATCGAAGGCCACGCCGATCACCAGGAGATGGCGCGCGATCAGCAGCGCACGCAGGCGCAGCAGGCCGCGAGCGTCCTCGGGACGATGCTCACGCAGATGGGATCGCTCGGGCCGACGTCGCCGTACGGCGCCGACCGCGCGATCGGCATGGACGCGTTGAGCGCGCTCGGTGCACTGACCGGCGATCAGACGGGCGCGAACTTCGGGTTCTACGGGCTCGGCATGAGCGGCACTGGCCGCGGCGGCGGAGGCGACGGGCGGGACACGTATGGCCAGGGTCGTCTCGGCACGATCGGCGGCGGCGCGGGGAACGGCACCGGTGACGGCTACGGCGAAGGCGTCTCGCGTCTCGGCGGCCGACAGCAGCGCATCCCCGGCGGCGTCCGGCCCGGCACGGCGGAGGTGCACGGCGCGCTCTCGGCGGAAGTGATCCGACGCACCATTCGTCGTCACATCAACGAGGTTCGCTTCTGTTACGAGCAAGGGCTCAGCACGCGGCCCGATCTCGCCGGTCGCGTGACGGTGAGCTTCATCATCGGTGCGAGCGGCGCCGTGCAGAGCTCGGCGATGCGCGACACGACGCTCAGCGACGCTCACGTCGAGAGCTGCATCGTGCAAGCCGTGCATCGCTGGACGTTCCCGGCGCCCGACGGCGGCGGCGTGGTCGGCGTGAACTACCCGTTCGTGCTCGACTCGGCGGCGGGTCCCGGCGAGAGCTGAAGAGACGATCGGACGACGAGCGCGCCTTCGCGAGAGCGAGGGCGCGTTTCGTCGTGGCGCTCAACGACGTGGAAAGCGTCGATCGCGATCGCGATGACGACGGACGTTCGGTCGACGCGCGCGGAAGAGCACCAGACCGAGCGCGCCGAGGAGCCACGGCACGAGCGCGTTGCGTGTGCCGGGAGACGCTTGGCAGAGACCAGTGCTGGTCGTCGTCATCGGCGGCGGTGATGCGGGCGGGGCGACGGCGGGCGCAGGGACGCAGCGGCGCGCGCGCTCGCACGTCGACTGCAGGTTCAGGCACGTCCCGTTCTGCTCGCAGCCTCGCTCGATCGCTTCACGCGAAGTGACGCCGAAGTCGACGCGGTCGCGCACGCACAGACCGACCTCTTCCGTGGAGCACACGCGCCCGCCGGTACATTCGGCGTCGCTCGTGCACGTCGTCGGCCGGCAATAGGGCCAAGGCCGCGCGGGGCGGCCACGCTCGTCGAGCGCGTCGCTCGGGATCGTCGCGACCGCACCGATCGCGCCCGGCGAGCACGCGAGCTCTTCCGGAGGAGGCGGTGCGACGTCGGCACGCGCGTGCGTGACGAGCGAGAGGGCCAGCACCATCGAGAGCGCGCCAGTCTTCATCGTCACTCGGCCGCGTCGTTCATCTTGGCGCTCGTGCGCGCGAAGTAGTCTCGTAGCGAGTCGTATCGTGTGCCTTCGCCCGCGCTCGCATGCGCGATGCGCGTGCGCTCGTCGAACGAGAGAGGCATCGCGGGCAGCGCCGGTCCCTTCTGCGCGTCGGGCGCCGCTTGGCGCAGCGTTCGACACTGATGACAAGGCCCGTCCTTGTTCACGAGCGCGCACAGACCCTCGTACTCGCTCGTCATCGCGGTGCGCGCGACGGTCAGGCGGTGCCGGAAGATCGGCTCGCTCACGCCGCAGGCCTTCGCCGCCTGCCCGTTGCCGAGGCCGAGCACCTCGCGGAGCACGAGCGCGACGCTCTGCTCGGGCTCGAGCGTCCGGCCGACGCACCCGAAGCAGAACGCGATGTGCTCGTGCACGTCGAACGACACCGAAGGATCGGAGAACGCGCGACCGACGCTCTCGGCGCCGCGCTCGTCGCACGCGTCGATCATGACCTGCGAGCGGAAGCGACGGCGTGAGCGCAGGTGATCGATCGCCGTGCGCGTGACGATCGAGAAGAGCCACGTCTCGAGCGCGGAGTCGCCGCGGAACTCGCCGAGCGAGCGCGTCGCGCGCAGGAGCGCTTCCTGCACGACGTCTTCCGTCTCTTCGGGGTGGCCGACCATGCGACGCGCGACCGATCGCATCCGCGGCAAGGCGGCAGGCAATCGCTCGGCGAACGCATCGCTGTCCATCGAGCCAGGCTCGTCCTCCATCCGAGTGATGTCAACGACTTGGCGGATTTCGGAGGGCGCTCCGTCTCAACAGGAGAAAGGATCGCCATGCAGACATTCTTGGTGTTCAAC
>CAYSCF010000481.1:0-4676 GCA_964429305.1 uncultured Sandaracinaceae bacterium
GTCGACACGCTCCCGTTCCTCGCGCGTGCGAGCGCGCCGGACCTGTTCATGCCGCGCGCGTGGGCACAGCAGATGCCCGAGACGGACGTGAGCGACGTCGTGCTCCTGCTCGACAGCCGAGACAAAGCGCCGGGCGCGGGCGAGATCCCGGTGCCGATTCGGCGCGAGTCACCGAAGGTCGGCCGCAACGACCCGTGCCCCTGCGGCAGCGGCAAGAAGTACAAGCGCTGCTGCGCCGCGTGAGCGCTTCCCTTGACCGGCACGATCGGGTGCCCGACGATCGAGCGATGACGGAAGCGGCCCCGCCGCAGCTGACGCTCGACTGGCTGGAGATCCGGAAGTTCCGGAACGTGGAGCCGTGCCGGCTGGAGTTCGGCGAGGGTCACAACGTGATCCTCGGGATCAACGGGACGGGCAAGACGCAGCTGCTGGAGCTGATCGGGGCGCTCTCGGGGGCCGATCTGTCGTTCCTACGCACGGAGCTCTTCGAGGTCGATATCCACTTCGCGCTCGGGCTTGCCGGCGAACAGGTCGAGGTTCGCGCCGAGCTGCGTAGCCCGAAGTCGAACGGGCAAACGCTCTGTCGCGCGACGGTATCGAGACCGGGTGGCGTGGCAACCTGGGAGGAGAGGAGCGGCGAGTTCATCGATGCAGATCTCGTGGCTCCGCTCGCGGCGCGTCTACAAAGCGTGAGCGTCCCGCGTTGGGCCGCTGCTCGTGTTCGACGCCGCGTGCTGCCACGTTTCGACGAGGCGCTCGGATACTTCGATTCGTTCACCCGCCGCAGCGAAGCCGCACCCCCGGCGCTGGCCGTCGACGGCCCCGGCGGCGGCACCGTGTACGCACCGCTGATCGAGCCCGTCGTGTGGGATGGCCACGTTCTCCCGTTACCGGTAGACGATTTCGAGATCACCCTCGGTCCGGTCCAGATGTTCGCCGAGATCGCCGAGTACACGCACGGCGGCGCATGGATGCGCGTCCGTTCGCGCGCCGCGAGTCCGCGAGGCACACGGACCGAGTATTGGAACCCAGAGTTCCGCTTCGCGCGCGGAGCCACAGTCATCTCGCACGCGGATCTGAGCTTCGGGGAGAAACGACTGCTGGCCTTTCTCTACTACCTGTCGGTCGCGGACGGCGTGAACCCAGTCGAGCCCCTGCGGATCCCCGTCGTCGCCGTCGAGCTGACGAACGGCCTCCACCGCGCGTGGGTCGACGCGTGCTTCGACAAGATGGAAGGACGCCAGACCTTCCTCGCGACGCAGAGCCCGCTGCTGCTCGATCGCATCGGCGTCGACTCCGCGAAGGACGCGCAGACGACGTTCGTCGTCTGCAGGCGGATCGGATCGATCGCCGAGCCACGGCTCTCTTGGAGTCAGCTCACCGACGCGGAAGCGCAAGCGGTCGCGGCCGGGTTCGAGCGCGGTCGCTTCCAGATGAGCGAGATCCTCCACTTCGAGGGCATCTGGTGATCTCTTCGCTCGTCGTGACGAGCGAAGATCGCTCCGAGCACGCGGAGGAGGTCGTCGGCGCGCTTCTCGCGAAGGCCGCCCGAGCGAGCCATCGCGAACTGCCAGCGCGTCGACTCGCGCCGCCGCTCATTCGCCCGCTGACGAAGGCCGCGATGTGGCGTGCGAAGGGCAAGAGCGCCGCCGCGGCCCAGGTCATCGTCCTCGCGCGCTACCTCGCCAACGAGATCGAGGAGGACGACACCGTGGTCGCGTTTCCACTTCGACGCGGACTGCGCCTGGCCCAACGTTCCCGACGCGCGCGCAGACTTCGAGTCGCTGCGCACCCGTGTCGCACAGCAGCTCGACGCCGACGAAGGCCAGCTCGCGGCGCGGCTCGTTCCCATCGTCGCGCACTGGTGCATCGAGTCCTGGACCTATCAGCACACCATCGAGGCCGCCGCGATCTGTCGTGAGGCCGGAGACGAGGTGGCCGCGACGCACTTCGAAGCGATCGATACGAACCGCGCCGCGCTCGACGTCACCGAGCGGCCGGCCGAGGACGCTCGGTATCGCCGGGTCGGCAAGAAGCACAACCATCGACTCGCCACGCACGCGAGCTTCCCCGCGTCGAAGGTGCTCGCGCTCGAGGCGTCGTTCGCAGCAGCCCTCCGGACTCTGCTCGACGTGCTGGAAACGCCCAACGCGCCGCCGTCGGAAGCTCGCTGACGCGTCGGAAGCCTTTCGAGCGCGTCGGAAGCTCGCCGAGCGTGTCGGAAGCCAGTGCCACGCGTCGGAAGCCTTCCGAGCGCGTCGGAAGGCTTCACGAGCGCATCGATCGCGATTTGGGCGCGTCGAACGTCCGTTTCGGCGCGTCGGAGGCCTTCCGGGGCGCGTCAGGTGGTGGGCTTGGGCTCTTCGGGCTTCTTCGCGCGCTTGCGCTCCGCCAGATCCAACGCGATGAGGTCGTCGCGGCGCTTGATCTGACGCCGCGTGATCGAAGTGACCTCCTCGTACCATGCACGCAGTCGCACGAGATCGTTGTACCGCTCGTCGTCGCCGCGCGTGTCCGTGGGAGGCGCGACATCGGGCGTGCTCGTCGCCAGCGTGACGAGAGCCGCGAGCCGCGCGCGCTCGGCCTTGCCGTAGCCGCGACGCTCGATCTTCTTCAGCGCGTCCTTGGCTTGCTTGGCGTCGATGCCCTTCGCGCGGCCGGCCTCGAGATCGTCGATGCGCGAGAGCAGACGACCGACGCCGACCGCGGCTTGCGCGCCTTGCTGCGGCTCGATGCCGTCGAGGAGGAAGGCTCCGATCGCGGACATCTCGCCCGTGAACATCGTGCGGAAGATCGGGAGGTTCGGCTCGTCCCACGCATCGATCTCGGCGAGCGCTGCCGCCTGCGGCGTGCGGGCCGCGGCCTTGACGGTGCTCGGCGCGAGCTTGAGCACCGCGCGCAGCAGCGCCCAGCCCTCGTCGTGCTCGCGCGTGCCGTAGCCCGACTGCGCGAGCGCGCTCATGATCCGCGGACGACCCGCGACACCTTGCAGGAACTTCGCCGCCCGTGCGGGCGTGTCCGCGAGCACTTCGTCGCTCACGCTCGCGACCAGACGCTCCACCACCGGCGCAGCCTTCGACTTCTTCGCCGGAGCACTCTTCTTCGCTGCCTTCGCCACATTCACCCCCGTGAGTTCGAGACGCGGCGAAGGTAGAGGTGACTGGGGAGCGAGGTCAATCGGCGATAGGATCGCTCGCGTGGCTCGGGCGGCCGGATGGGATCAGCACGCCGCGCGCCGATGGAGAGGGAGCCGGGCCCATCGCGACCGGCAGACCCCCTGTCGGACCGCGTCCGGCTCTGGCACCATCGGCGGGTGACGAGCGCTCTCGCTCCTGGGTTTCTCGTGGCGGCGCCTGCGCTGAGGGACCCGAGCTTCGTGCGGACGGTCATCCTCGTGGTCGAGCACGGGGACAACGGCTCGCTCGGGTTCATCGTGAACCGGCCGTCACCGGTGCGGTTCTCCGAGGTCGCGACCGCGCTCGGGATGGACATGGCGCGCAGCACCAAGGTGCCCGTGTTCGTGGGCGGGCCGGTCTCGCCGCAGTCGGGGTGGGTGCTCTTCGATCCGCGCGACGTCGCGCAGGATCATCTCGACGATGCGATCGTCATCTCGGAGTCGCTCGCGGTGAGCGCGTCGCGCAAGCTGCTCAGCTCGATCGCGTCGGCGGGGCGCTCGCGGCGGCAGGCGCTGGCGCTCGGGTACTCGGGATGGTCGACGGGCCAGCTCGACGAGGAGTTCCGCCGCGGCGTGTGGCTGCCGGCGCCGATCGATCCGGCCGTCGTGTTCGAGACCGAGCCCGAGAACCGGTGGGAGAGGGTGCTGCGCGATCTCGGCATCGAGCCGGGGCGCATCGTGAACCCGGCGCGCGATCTGAACTGAAGAGGCTACGGGCTAGGGATGTCCGGGATGAGAGGGATGTCGGGGATGGGGCCCTCCTCCCTGAATCCCCACCATCCCCGATATCCCTCGCTTGCAGCCCGTTGTTCGTCGGAAAACACGAACGCCGCCCGCCCCAAAGGGCGAACGGCGTCGTGATGACACGCGGTCAGGTGGAGTCAGCGCGGAACGGCGTCCGCGGCCTTGCGCTCGATGATGTACTCGTTGACCGCGTCGTCGACGGGGCGGTTCCAGTGGACCTTTTGTGATGCGATCTCGCGGAGCGAGGTGACCGCCGGGCGGTTGCGGCTCGCGACGAGCGACGGAGCGCCCTTCATGATCTGACGCGTGCGCTGTGCGGCCAGGACGACCAGGGCGAACCGGTTCTCTTCGTGCTGGAGGCAATCTTCGACGGTGACGCGTGCCATAGGTCTCCTTGAGGGGTCGCGACCCTAGCGTGGGGAAGAGGTGTGAGCAAGCCCGCCTTGCTCCGTGATCAACGTCATGGTACCTCGCTCATCCCGTTTGGCCCTCGACTCGCGCGCCGTTCGGAGCTTCGGCTCCCAGGCGTTGAGAGTCTGACCTCTCGGGGAGTCGACTTGCGGCTCGATGCACCGGTCTGACTGCCTCCTCCCCACCCCTCCTTCAAGCCCCAGAAACAGTGCTCGACGACCCGCAGACCCAGCCTTTGACCGCCGTGATCGAGCCCGTGTGCGCTGCACATGGGGTCGAGCTCGTGGACGTGTCGATCCTGCGGGAGCCGGGCGGGGCCGTGATGCGGGTGCTCATCGATCGAGAC
>CAYSCF010000482.1:0-4671 GCA_964429305.1 uncultured Sandaracinaceae bacterium
GAGCGCGTGCAACGGCTCGTCTCGAGCTTCGGCGATCGGATGGTGCGCTTCGCCGAAGAGCGCCTCGGCGAAGAGCTCGATGCCCGGATGGATCGCATCGTGACGCGCACCAACGAGGCCGGTGTCGATCCCTTCGGCTTCGATCCGAAGGTCGCGCGCTACGCGCTGGCCGTCTCGGCGTTCCTCCATCGGTTCTACTTCCGCACCGAGGTCTTCGGCATCGATCGGATCCCCGAGGGTCGCGTTCTGGTCATCGCCAACCACTCGGGACAGGTGCCGATCGACGGCGTGCTGCTCGGCACGTCGCTGATGCTCGATCGCGAGCAGCCGCGCTTCCCACGCGCGATGGTCGAGCGCTGGAGCGCCGAGCTCCCGTTCGTCTCGGTGCTCTTCCCGCGATGCGGACAGGTGATCGGCTCTCCGGACAACGCACGGCGCCTGCTCGAACAAGACGAAGCGCTCATCGTGTTCCCGGAGGGCTCGCGCGGGATCAGCAAGACGTTCGATCGCCGCTACCAGCTCACGGACTTCGGCCTCGGGTTCATGCGCCTCGCGCTCGAGACGAACACGCCGATCGTGCCCGTCGCGATCGTCGGCGGAGAAGAGCAGTACCCGTCTCTCACCGACGTGAAGCCGCTCGCGAAGATCCTCGGCATGCCGGCGTTCCCGATCATCCCGCAGGTGTTCCTCGGGATGCTCGCGCCGCTGCCGACGCGCTACCGCATCTACTTCGGCGAGCCCATGACGTTCGCAGGCGATCCCGATGACGACGACTCGGTGATCGAGAACAAGGTCGCCGCCGTGAAGACGACCATCCAGACGATGCTGCAGCGCGGTCTACGGGAGCGTCGGAGCATCTGGTTTTGAGACGCATCGCGCTCGCGCTCTTGCTCGCCGCATGTGGGTCCGGCACGGCCGATCCCGACGCGGCCGATCCCGACGCGGCGACTGACGGGGGAGTCGACGCGGCCATCCTCGTCTATCCGCGGATCGATGCGGGTCACGACGGCGGCACCGATGCAGGCCCGCGCTGCGAGCCGGTCGATGGCGGCGTGATCGCAGCGTGCAACGGCCACGCGGAGCTGTGCGATCGACGCTTCGACGAGGTCGCCTACCCGACGACGCACAACGCGATGTCGAGCGCAGAGCAGAACTTCGTCGGTCCGAACCAGGACTACGCGCTCTGGCGTCAGATGAGCGATGGCGTCCGCGGGCTGATGCTCGACGTGCACTACGCGCACGACGGGACGACGGCCTCGCTCTGCCACGCGGACTGCGGCTTCGGCGGCTTCCCGCTCGTCGACGGTCTCGGAGACATTCGTGCGTTCCTCGACTGTCATCCGGACGAGGTGATGACGATCATCTTCGAGAGCTACGTGCCGGAGAGCGCGATCGCGGATGCGTTCGAGGCGAGTGGCTTGATCCGCTACGTGCACGCGCAGGACGCGGCGCAGCCGTGGCCGACGTTGCGCGAGATGATCGCATCGAACGAGCGCATGGTCGTGTTCACCGCCGACACCGCGCGCACGCTGCCGTGGCACATGTACTCGTACGACTATGCTTGGGAGAACCCGTATGCGGCCGCGACACCGAGCGATCTCTCCTGTGCGCAGGACCGCGGCAGTCGCGCGCGCTCGCTCTGGATCTTCAATCACTTCCTGACGAATCCGATCGCGATGGCATCGCTCGCCGAGATGATCAACCACGACCCGTTCTTCCAGAACAGAGTGGACGGTTGTCGTACGGATGCGAGCGGCGATCTGCCGAACTTCGTGACCGTCGACTTCTACGACATCGGCGATCTCTCCACCGTCGTCGATACGCTCAACGGATTCTGATCCGTTCTGTACCGAGTCGTTTCGTTCGGCCGCGCACGGATTGACCCCGGGATCGTTGCTGTTACTCCGAAGCCATGCGACGCGTGCTCTTCGATGGCGAGGATGACCTCGCAGACCGGCGTCGCGCCGAGGCGACGCTGGACGCGCGCGTGCTCGCGCTGCTTCGCGTGCTCGAGGAGTGGCTGCCGCCCGATGTGGCTTGGGATCGCGCGATGAACGCCGCCGCGCCGCTCCTGCTGCTGGAGCACGTCGATGCAGCTTCGCTCCCGTACGATGCCCTCGACCCGCGCAAGTCCATCGCGCTCGCGCTCGCGAACCAGACGTCGATGCACGGCATCGTCGTCCCGGAAGAGCGCATCGAGCAGGCGGTCCGCGCGTGGAACCGCGCGAGTCGCATCAGCGGCATTCGAACGCGCTGATAGGCACGGCTACCCCGCGCACGCGGCACAGCTACCCCGGCACAGCTACCCCGGCACAGCTACTGAGCGCGTTTGCGGAACGCTTCGGGGCGCGTGATCACGGAGGAGCGACGCGCGTCGGCGAGCTCCCAAGCGCGCACGGCCTCGACGATCTGCTCGCGGGTGGCGACGTGGCCGCACATCGCCGACGTGTTCTGTAGCGCCGCCTCGATGCAGTCGGCCGGGATCAAGTCCGCCATCGCCTCGGCCGACATTCCTTCGGCCATGATCATCGGCGCGGTCGCATTGATCGACCGCTCGTCGGCGACCACGACCGGTAGCCAGCGGCGCAACGAGTCACGCACCGCCGCTGTACGGGGATCGAGAGACCCAAAGCCGGGCGTGTACCAAGAAGACCGCGAGGGACTGCTCATCGACGCAGTTGACGAGGTAGCACAATGGCACGCAACGACGAGCGTCATTCGAGGGCGAATGTCTCATTTCGAGAAACCTGCCCATGCATGTCGGTGCCGACATACACGCTGCGCAACACGGCGCAGCTCACCCCATCACGGCGCGAACCGTCGTCTCGAGATCGAAGCTCGGAGTGAATCCGAGCACTTCCCGCGCGCGAGTGTCGTCCACCATACATACGTACCGGATGTGGTCTAGCTCGGGCGTCGGGAAGGACGTGAGCCTGTAGCGCCACATCCGGTTGAGAACGCCAGCCGCGAGACCGGACGGAATCGGCATCGGCTTGCGATCGAGGATCCGGAAAATGCGCGAGAGCGCGACCTCCCCCGGGCCCTTGAGGTTGAAGATGCCTCGCACGCCGGGGCGAAGGCACATCTGGAGCGCGCGGGCGACGTCGCGCTCGTGGATCACCTGCACCATCGGATCGAAGCCCATGAGCGAGATCGGTCGCTCGAAGCGCAGGTAGTTGCTGGGCGCGTTCTTCACCGTGCCGAGGATGTGGCACGGGCGCAGGATCACCGTCTCCACCTCCGGATGCTTCCAGAAGAAGCTCTGCGCGAGGATGTCGACCTCGACGAGATCGCGGATCTCGCTGAAGTGCTGCGCGCCGAGCAGCGGCGCATCCTCGGTGATGAACTGCGGGTTCTCCGGGCTCGGCCCGTAGACGTTCGCGCTCGAGAGCACGACGAGCTTGGGCACGCGGAACTCGGCGGCGTACTCGATCAGCTTCTGGAAGCCGACCACGTTCCACGTGTGGTGCTCGCGCGAGCTCGCACGCAGGTCGTGCATCACGCCGAGGTGCACGATGGCGCGGATGCCGCCGGCGCGGAACACGTCGCGCGTCTTCTTGCGCCGCAGATCGAACTGGTGGTGGACGACGTCCTTCGGCTTGCCGTGGAAGGCGCGCCGATCGATCCCGATGACGGGGCCTTCGCGATGCATGAGACGCGCGAACACGCGGCCGAGCCGACCGCAGATGCCCGTGACGAGAAGCGCGCCGTGCTCGTCGTTCGGAACGCGCGGCGCCGCCTCGCCCGAGAGCGTTCCGCTCGACGTCGCGCGCTTCGGCGGGGGCGCCACGACGGGCGGTGCCGAGGCGGGCTCCGGGCGCTTGGCCCGCGCGGAGACTCGCTTCGGCTCGTCGTTCGCCACGGAGCTCAGTTTGCCAGAACTGGCTCGCCGTCGAGCGTAATCGCGGCCTCGAAGATCTCGCCGCCGGCGATCGTGAACGTGTTGCGGCCCGCGAGCGGATCCGCGAGGCGCGGGTCCATGTACTCCCAGCGCATGACGAGCTGGCGATCGCCGTGATCGAAGCCCGTGATGCGCATCGCGCGCCAGGGCGTCCCGTCGAACGTCTCCTCGAAGTACGTCTCCACCGCCGGACGACCATCGTGTCGGTAGGGATCTCCGGTCGTCGTGACCGTGAACGGCTCCAGCACCGATCCCGTCAGCGCGAAGAGCTCGGAGATGCGTGCCGCGTCGCCCTGGTTGAAGTCGACGACGTAGCGGCGCGCGATGTCCTCGTCCCCGAGCACCGTCGGGCGCACCGGCTCGAACACCATTCGCACCTCGAAGCCACCGCACCAGCGCGAGCGCTGCACGAATACTTCGAGACGGCGTCCGTCGAGACGAAGATCGCCCGGGCGCGGCGGCTCGGGCTGGCCGAAGCACGCGGTGGTGGCCGGCACGACCACACGCCCCGTCTCCTCCATCCGCAGCTCGCCGTGGCCGTTCTCGGGCGGCGAGACGTGCTGCACGATCGTCTGCTGGCAGCCCTCGTTCACGTAGGCGCTGTCGTAGGTGAGGTCGACGGCGGCGCCGTCCTGGCTGATGCGGAGCGTGGACGAGTAGCCGCGCGCGCCGAGGTCGAGCGGGCCCTCGGTGCAGTACGCGGCCACCCAGCGCCACTCGGAGCCGTCGAGGTCGTTCGGGATCTCCGCGTCGCGGCCGCTGCCGCCCGA
>CAYSCF010000483.1:0-4644 GCA_964429305.1 uncultured Sandaracinaceae bacterium
TGCAGGGCTACTTCATCGGACGGCTAGCGCCTGCACCTCGAGCGATCGCAGCATCGGTCGAGCAATCCATTGCGTCGACCACCCGCGCTCGGGATCGACGCCTCCGCAGAGCGCCTCTGGTGGAAGGGGAGCTCCTTGCGTTGCTGGACGAGCTGCGCACGACGAGCGAGCTCGACGCGGCGCTCGCGGTCGTGACGCGCGCAACGGCGCAGTTGCTCGGGACCGAGCGCGCGAGCCTGCGTCTGCTCGACGACACACGCGCTCGACTCCTCGTCGCGGCACGCGCCGGAGCGTCGCTGCACGACACGACGACAGCGCCCTTCGTGCTGGGCGAAGGCCTGGTGGGATGGGTGGCGGCGAACGCGACGCCGCTGCGGGTGGCGGACGCGACCGCGGACCCGCGCTTTGCGACGCGGCCCGACACGCTGCCCTCGCTCGGGTCCTTCCTCGGTGCGCCGCTTCGCGACGAGGCGGGGTGCTTCGGTGTGCTGGCGACGACGAGTGAGCATCGCGATGCGTTCGACGAGGGCGACCAGACGAGGCTGAGCCTGCTCGCGTCGCTCGCCGCTCCGCTCTTGTCCGTTCATCGCCTACGCCGACTCGCGCAGACCGATTCGCTGACGCGCGTACTGAATCGGCACGCGCTGGACGAGGTGCTCCCGAGCACGAGCGCTTCTCCACTCGCGGTCGCGATCGTCGACGTGGATCACTTCAAGCGCATCAACGACGAGCACGGCCACGCGGTGGGCGACGAGACGCTGCGAGCCATCGCCAGAGAGATCGTCGGCGCGGTGCGCACCGACGATCGCGTCCTACGGCTCGGCGGCGAGGAGTTCCTCATCGTGCTCGCTGGAGCGTCGGTCGAGGCCGCACGTGATCGAGCGGAGCGCGTGCGCGCCCAGATCGCACAAGGCGTTCGAGTCCAGGGCGAGCCGGTCGCGGTCTCCATCGGGGTCGCCGCGCGAACCGCTGGCGAGACGCGCGAGGCGCTGCTCGCGCGTGCCGACGCGGCGCTGTACGCGGCCAAACAAGCCGGTCGTGACCGCGTCGTCTCGGGCTGACGGTCGACGTGCCGCAAGGACACTGGGCTACGGCGAGCTCACCGATCGCAGACTTGCGGCCTTGGACGCGACCAGATCGATCGCCTCCTCGGCGACCACGCGGATCGTCACGCACTGCTTTGGGCTGATTTGATAGAGATCGCGCATGGCTCGCGTGGTCGAGGTTCCGTCGTTCGCGCTCGTCTTGCTCGTAGGCTCGGCCGGATCCGGCAAGAGCACGTTCGCGCGCGATCGGTTCGCGTCGACCGAGATCGTCTCGTCGGACCACTACCGCGGTGTCGTGCGCGACGACGAGACGAACATGGAGGGTAGCGCCGATGCTTACGAGCTGTTCCACCTCGTCGTGGACAAGCGGCTCGGCGCCCGTCGCTTCACGGTGGTCGACGCGACGAACGTCCGCGCGCGCGACCGCGCGCCGCTTCTCGCCAAGGCGAGCCGCCACGGTGCGCCTGCCGTCGCCATCGTCCTCGACGTGGACGGAGCGACCTGCGTCGCACGCAACGACGCGCGTGGGGATCGCCCGAACAGCCGCATCTACGTGTTGCGCCAGCAAGAGTCGCTGCGCGCGTCACTTCCGACGCTCGCGAGCGAGGGCTTCGTGGCCGTGCACGTGCTCGGCGCGAGCGATATCGCGGAGGCGCGGGTCGAGCGCATCGGACGGTAGTTTACGTGCGGCCGGTGCGGCGATGGGCAACGGAGCCCAGCCGCGGAAGTGCGCGTTCGATGGCTTGGCGGAAGTCTGGCGCGAACACCGAGAGCCACTTGCGCTGCCGCACGATGCGCAGCGCCGCGGCCCTGCGGGTCGCGATGTACGCATCGAGCCCGCGCGACGTGTCGAGCTCGCCCCGCGCGAGCCAGCGCTCGATGCGCGTGATGGCGACGTGGTGATCGTGCAGCGCGCCGAGCTCGTCCTGTGCGACCACCAACGTACGCGTGAGCGTCGCTGGGCGGACGAGCGCGCGCTCGAACATCTCGAGCGTGAACCGCAGCCGCCGGCAGCTACTGCGGAGACGGTGCAGGGTCTCGGGGTCGCCGGTGTGAGGATCGAACGCGAGGACCTCGTCGAGCGAGCGCCACACGAGCTCCGGGACGACGTCGCGGACCCGCTCGCGAAGATCGCTCGGCCGATGTCGCGCCCGACGGCCCAGCTCGCGCAGCGCCGCGCGCGCTTCTCGGCAGCGCCGCTTGTCGAGCGCATCGCGCCGACGCACGCGGTCATTGCGGCGCCGGTGCTCGAGGAGACTCACCAGGCTCTTCAGATCCTCGCGCTCGTCGGGGCGCGCCTTCTGGTGGGCCTGCACCGAGGCGAGGAGCACATCGTCGTCCCGTGACCGCGCGAGCGCGCGTTCGAGCTGGCGTAGTCGTCGTTCTGCGCGGTGTGCCGCGCGGCGCCGGAAGACGATGGGCGCCAACGCTTCGATCTCCGTGCGCACCCGTCGGAGCCGCGCGCGCGCATCGTGGACCGCGTCCGGATCGCCACGCCGTGCGTTCGGCAACACATCGTGGAGCGCGCGCTCCGCATGCGTCAGCAGGGCACGCGCGGCGTCGACGAGTGGCTCGTGGGGTCGCATTCGCTCGCGCGACATGGGCGCAATCTAGTTCTTCCTGCCAATGTATCGGTACTTCGCGGATGGGACGGAAAGACGGGCGTCGGTGCTCGGCAGTTCGAGCGCTCTCCTGTGGACTCTCGCCTGCACAGTTCAGTCGCTCGCCGACGCTGGCGGCGGAGGCGGGTCCGACGGCGTTCGTCGCTCGTCCTCTTCCGCCCATGCGCGCAGGCGGCGCTTCAACTTCGCCTCGGCCTTGGCCTCCACGACGTTCCACTCTTCGTCGGGCTCGGCCTCGGCCCATTGCCGAAGGCGGCGCTTGAGCTTCGTCTCGACCTTGCGTCCGATCTCCTCCCACTCCTTGTCTTCTTCACGACTCCGGCGCCGCCGCCCCGCCTGGTGACTCCCACCGCCCCAGATCGCGATCACGCCGATCAGGAACCCCGCGTCATACCAAGGGCCCGAGTTGTGGCGCTCGTAGACCTGCACGCCGTCCACGAAGAGGCCAACGAAGAAGGCGACGACCGAGATCATGCCGTGCCACAGCCCCGCCCAGAATCCCGCCGGTGCATCCTGCGAGAAGCGGGCGTCGCCGGCCGCGCATCCCGCGAGGAAAAGGGCGAAGAGCGCGAGCACGGCGAGCGTACGCGATGTGGGTATGCGCATGGCGGCACCGTCCACGTACGCGCCGCGGTGGCCTCCGCAACGGCGGCTGCGCCCCATCACACGCCTCCGAGCCGTGGAGCCCGTCGACCTACCTCGGGGCGCCGCGCGCGATGGTCACGCACCGCGCGCATCGCGTGTGTCGAGTGCGTGACTGCGTCGAGCGCCGAGCGGTCCGCATCAGCGCCGCGTGGGACGCTCTCTCATGGTGCAGTCGACGGTGAGTCGCTTCTCGGTGGGCGCGTACGTCTGGGCGTCACGCCACCGACGTTGGTGGCACGCGACGATCTTGCGCGCGAACGAAGACGGCACGTACCGCGTGCGGTTTCACGATGGGGAGGCGAGCTCTACGCAGACGATCGGCGCGAGCCAGATCGCGCCAGGCGGAGAGACTCCGCCGGGCCGCGTCGGGCGGGAAAACGCGGGCGTGATCCCGGCCGCGATCGTCTCGCTGGTGCTCTTGGTGCTCGTGCTCGCATGGACGGTTGCGCGCGACTTCGAGTCCGGGCGAAGCGACTCGCATGATGCCCCAGCGCCCACGGGCGCGCCGTAGATCCTCGCCGCGCGCCACCTCGTTTCGTCCGGCGTTGCAGAGCGCCGTCCTCGACAGGCTCGCCGATCAGGCGGTGCGTGCGACGATGTGCGCGAAGCGATCGTAGGCGGAGGGCTCCGGTGCGCTCAGCGCGCTGCCACCCACGGCGCTCGCGATGGACCATCCGCCGTTGCCGGTGAGCGCAGCCTCGAGCTCCAGCGCGTCGTCGTCGGAGATCGCTGCCGTCGTGCAGAGGAGATCAGACGGGATGGGCGCACTGATCGCGAGCACGCGCACCGGCGCGGCCGAGCTCCAGCCTCGCTCGAGGATCTTGCCGGCATCGTCGACCGTACAGAACGCGCCCGCGATGTCCGCTACACGCACCGTCAGTTGATCGACGGCGGAGTCATACGACCCGCAGAACCGCTCGGCGGTGAACGCGCGCGCGAGATCGATGCCCCTCGCGGCGAGCATTCCGCGGGGCACGAGGTATCCGGCGGCGCTCCACGGATCCACCCATGCGGCCCGCGCACCGACGATCTCGTCGTGCGACTCGAAGGCCCCGTTGCGACCGAGGATCGCGCAACAGTATCCACGTCCTCCGCCTCGCTCGAGCACTGCAACGGCGCGTACGCCGGTCGTCGAGCGCACGCGGACGTAGACGGCCGGCGGGAGCCACGCGAGATCGACGAACGCGTTCGTCACGGCCTCCGCGAGATCGGCGTAGCTGGCGTATCACATCAGGCCAACGGACCGGCCGAGCGTTCGCTCGAGGGAGTGTGCGAGAGAGGCGCGATCCACGCGGTCTCGCGCAAACACGAAGCCGACGCGCAAGCGTGCC
>CAYSCF010000484.1:0-4635 GCA_964429305.1 uncultured Sandaracinaceae bacterium
CTGCCAGAGCCGCAGCCGTCGCCGCGCAGGATGACGTCGTACGCGCGGCCGCGAGCGCCTACCAGGCGGAGATTCATGCGCTGGCGATGGGCGCCGCGATCGCGCGCGTCACCGACGACGGCGGCAGTGCGGTGATCGCAGACCTCTTCCAGCGCAGTCGCGACGGCGCGGGAACGACACTCGACGAGCTCACACAGCTCGACGCCGATGGCGCACGCGCGATTCGACGCGGTGTCCTCGATCCCACACAGCCCGAGCAGGTGTTCATCGAGCTCTCGGACGATGCTCGGGCTGCGCTGCCCGCGGTGATCGAGACCGCGCGGCAGCAGATGGTGTCGCCACCCGATGCCGCGTTTTTCACCGTGGTCGATGCGGTGCGCGAGCTCGGGAGCGGCGTCGCGAGCTGGCCACGCGTTCGCGCCATCGTGCTCGTCCGCGGACCGAGCGACTCCGTCGACGACGACGTCATGCTCGAGGTGAAGGAGCTCGCCGATTCGGGCTCGCCCGCGGTGTATCCACCGTTCCGACCTGCGGACAATGTCGCCGCTCGCATGCAGTTCGCCGAGTCGCTCGTCTGGGCGCGCGTCGACGCCGATCCATTCTGGGCGCCCGCACCGAGCTGGCTCGGGATGCCGGCACAGGTGCGAACCGAGACCAACGCCCATCCCACGCTGCGCATGCATCGCCTCCATGGATCGCTCGGCACGCCCGTCGCGATCCAGGACATGGCGCGCGTGCTCGGTCGCCTGCTCGCACGTGTGGCTGCGCGTGGGATCGATGGAGACGTCGGCCCCGCGCGCGCGATCGATGTGGCGCTCTCGCGCGATCCGATGGCCTTCGTCGAGGGCGAAGTGGTGGCCGCGCTCGACGAGGCGGATCGCTTCGAGGCGGACTTCGAGCACTTCCGCGACGCGCTCGATCGTGTCGGCCTCACGCTGGGCGTGCCGCACGACCCGCAAGACGCTCCGTCACCGGAGCTGCAAGCGCTGTTCGGAACGCCACCGACGCCGGAGCCGTACCGATGATGCGCTGGGCACTGATCGCCATGCTCGCTCTCTTCACGCGGAGCGCTCATGCGCAAACGGCGGACGTCGCCGCGAGCGAGAGCGAGGTCGTGGGCGAGAACTACACCGAGCCCGCGAGCGAAAGCGGAACCGTGGAAGAGGGCGTCAGCCCGAGCCCGGCCGCAGTCGAGACCGAGACGGCCACGGAGACACCGACCGAGAGCCTCCATTTCGTTTGGACTCCTGGTGGCGAGGCGCCACCCGACACCACGCAGGATCTCCACCCGTCGCGTGGCGTCTCGTGGGCGTTCGAGCCCGGCATGCACGTCATCGGCGAGTACGCGCTCAGCGTTCCGGACGGCAGCGACTGGTTTCACGAGTTTCGCCTCCCGCGTGCCTGGGCCTGGCTCGGCTTCCGATTCGAGAACGCGCGCGCACGGGTGCTACTCGAGGGCGCACAAGGGTCGGGTGCCGGATCGCTCTTCGGTGTCGCGGGCGACTCGGTCGTGCTCCGCGTCCGCGAAGCGTGGGTCGGCTACCGCGCGTGGGATCTGCTCGAGATACGCGCGGGCCTCGTCCCGACGCTCACACCGAGCGCGCTCACGCAGCTCTGGGGGATGCGCGCGGTCAGCCAAGACGGCCTGCGTCAGTTCGATCTGATGGCGCCCGCCGATCTCGGCGCGACGCTCGCGCTCGACATTCCGGACGGCTGGGGCCGCATCGCGGCCGCGTACTACAACGGCGATGGCTACACGAGCCGCGAGCTCAACCGCGGGAAGACGCTCGAGGCCTTCGCGCAGCTCCATCCCTTGCGCTTCGTCTCCGAGCTCGCGCCACTCACGCTCACGCTCTCGTATCAGAACGGCTCCGTCGGCACTGGCTCGGCGCGCGCCGACCGCTTCATGGGCGGTCTGGCGTGGGACGATCCGCGCTGGGGGCTCGGGGCGCAGGCGTCGTGGATCGGAGGCATCGCCGACCGCGGCGATCGCGAAGGCCTGTTGCTCGACGCATGGGCCCGCGTCGAGCCCGTCGAGCGACTCTTGATCGCGGTGCGCGCGATGAGCTTCCTCCGCAACCTCGGCGGCGGCACGGACCGCATCACGGTGCTCACCGGCGCGATCGGCGGACGGATCGTCGAGCCGCTGCGCGCCTTTCTCGCGTTCGACGGACACCTCGCCGACGACGCTGCACAGCTGGCCGACCCCGGAACGCGCGGATGGACCCTCCGCGTGATCGTGGAGGGGGTGTTCTCGGGTCACTTCGAAGGGTTGGTCACGCCATGAAGCTCGCTTCCGTCGCTCTCGTCCTCGTGTCGTTCGTCGTGCCCGGCTGCGCAGAGTCCGTGGCCACGCGGCACGACGCGTCCTCTGCCGATGCCGCGCCCGTGAACGACGCGCACAGCGCGACCGACGCGCATCCGTCGACGGATGGTGGCGCAGTCACGCCGGGTCTCGTCGTCAACGAGATGCAAGCGACCGGCACCGAGTTCGTCGAGCTGCTCAACACCGGCAGCTCCCCGATCGACCTCTCCGCGCTCCGGTTCACCGACGACGACAACGGCATGCCGAACGCGTCGCACGCGACCGCGCTCCCGGCGGGCGTCGTGCTCCACACGGGCGATCGATTCGTCGTCGTGACCAACGTCTCGGGCGCGGCGAGCGGTCTCTCGATGGGGACGGCCTGCATGATCACCGGTGTCGATCGCTGCATGCAGGCCTCGTTCGGTCTCTCGAACACGAACGGCGATGCCGCTTACGTGCTCGCGTCCGACGACAGCGTCGTCGCGGAGGCGCACTACCCGGCGATGGGCGCGCCGAGCGGTAGCTCGTACTGCCGACTGCCCGACGGCACCGGCGCGCTCACTACGTGTACGCCCACACCCGACGTGGCGAACGCTCCCTAGTCGGCAAGCATGCTCGCGTGCGTTGGTGAGCTCCGCTCAGCTCGGACGGCGCCTGGCGACTGACGACGTGACGCCTGGGTCCAGCTCACGATTCAGCTCGCGTACCGCCGCCTCCTCAGAGAGATGGCCGACGCGTTGAACGAGGTCTAGGTCGAGGTCGGCCAGCGCCCATCTCGGCCGACGCTCCGAGTACATGGCGTCCATGCCCGGCGTCCACGGCCAGCGGTCCGCGACCCAGAGCCGATCTCCGCTCGCCGCATCCCGCACCTGCCCAACGAGCTCGCCCAATGTTCGCCGCTCTCTCGACACGATCTCTCGAACGACTCTCTACCGCCCGACGCGCACGCGGCAAGCTCGGCGGCCACCGTCGATCGAGAGATCTCGAAGGAGCTGCGCTCACACGCGCGTGCCGCCGGCTGCCGCGATCAGGCGACGCGACGCGAGGATCTCTTGCGCCAAATGGATCGCGTACCAGCGACGTGCATCGGGATGATCCACGGCCACCGTGCTCGAACGGGCTCGTAGAGCTCGACGCCCAGGAGGCCGACGACGGCCCCGACGATCATGGGATGAGGAATCGTGCCGTACGGGAACGCGCGAATGCGACGCGGCGGCAGGATGCCGAGCTCCTCCGCGAAGTACGTGCGACGCCAGCCGAGCCTCGCAGACGCGAGCGTTGCGAGCCCGAACCCGAGTACGATCGTGATCAACGACCATCCGTCGGCTCCGGTCCAAGCGACGACGTAGCAGCCGATCAGCGAGACCATCGCGAGCGTCTGGAAGAATAGCGCGTCGCGAACGAAGACCGCGAACGAGGCGGGCCGGCGCTCGTGAAACGTGACCACGTAGAGCCCGTAGTGCACGAAGCTCGTCGCGAGCAGCCACGGCGTGGGCGACCCGACGCCGAGCGAGAGCGCTGCGGCAGCGAACGCGTAAGCGAGGTTCGCGACTCCGACCCGTCGCTCGAGCCACACGATCGGTCGGAGGCGAGACACGTGCGCGTTGCTAGCGCGTTCGTGCTTCGCCGCTGCGTCGGATCGGTGACTACGCTCGCTGTCATCGTCACCGGTTCGTCGTCCTGTGCGGTCCGCGATGGCGTATGCCGCGCGTGTGCCCGTGAGCCCCCGCATCCGTGCGGCGCGTCTCGTGCTCGACGACGCGCTCGAGCGCGAGACGATCGACGAGATCGCGTCGCGCACTGGAGAGTTGTTCGCGGCGGACCTCGCCGCCAGACCCTCTCGACATGTCTACGTGAGCGCGCTGCCTCGTGATCTCGCGCTGACGATCGATCGTGTGCGCGCGCTTCCGCAGATCGAGCACGCGATTCGCGCGCAGCTCTCCAGCGACGTCGAGATCACGTCGATGCGGGAGACCGACGAGCTCTACCTCTGCCACTACAACGAGGACTTCGGCGGCGACCACGGACTCTTCGCGCCGCACTACGACGGAAACCTGCGTTTCCTACCGTTTGGCACCGTCGTGCGTGCCCTGGTGTACGTGCGGTCGAGCGGCAGCTTCGAGGTGGTCTTCGAGGACAGCCAGGAGTCCTTCGGCTTCGTCAGCTACGACGTCGGCCTACTCGATTTTCACCGCGAGCGACATCACGTCACGGGCGGCTACGCGCCCGACGCGCCCGAACGCATCCTGCTCAAGTGCAACTACCTCGTGCTCGCGCCGAACGAGCGTTGGCTCCGAACGCCGTTGCTCGCATTGAATCTCGGTCAGTTC
>CAYSCF010000485.1:0-4613 GCA_964429305.1 uncultured Sandaracinaceae bacterium
TGGGACATGATTTCCACGTCGCGGTGATGTGATTTCTCGGCTTTGAGGCTGGTGAACGTCGCGCCGATGCCACCACGCGCGTGACGAATCACGACACCCTGGAACACCTGAACGCGCTCCTTCTCACCCTCGCGGATCCGGTAGTGGACCTTGACCTGATCGCCGGGACGAAACGCCGGGAGCGTGCGCTTGTAAGAGGCTTCGATGGCTGCGATTTGGGGAACGGTGTTCGACATGGTGCTGTGACTTCGAAAGGGCGGGGCTGGTACCACGGAGACCTTGCACGGTCAATCAGGGGCACTACATCAAGACGATGCTCGCCCTCGGAACCCTCGCCCCGACCCTGGACGCCGTCGACCACCACGGCAAGACCCTTCGGTCGGCCGAGCTGCTCGCGAAGGGCCCGCTCGTCGTGTACTTCTATCCGAAGGACTTCACGCCGGGCTGCACCCGCGAGGCCTGCATGTTCCGCGATGCGTACGCGGAGCTCGATGGCCAGGGCGCGACGATCGTCGGCATCAGCATGGACGACGACGCGAGCCACAACCGGTTCGCCGAGCGCTACCAGCTGCCCTTCTCGCTCGTCGCCGACCCGAAGTTCGCCATCGCCCGCCAGTGGGGTGTGGCCCGACCGCTGGGCCTCGGCGCGTGGCGCGTGACGTACGTGATGGACCAGACGGGCAAGATCCGCGGCGCGTTCCACCACGAGATCTCGATGAGCAAGCACGTCACGGAAGTGCGCGAGCTGCTCGAGCAGCTCAGGCAAGCCGCTTAGGAACCCGCCGCGTCCCGCTCCTCAGCGGGCGCCGAAGAGGCGATCGAACGTGATCGCCGCGGCGGCCCGCACCGAGAGGTGGTTGTAGTCCGCGGCGCCCTGGATGGGGGCGAGCACGATGTCGGCGCGATCGATCACGTCCGGATGGAGGCCGTGCGCAGTGCCGAAGAGGATCACCGATGGGCGCGACTCGTCCTTCAGGCGCTCGCGCATCGCGGCGAACGAGATCGCTCTCTGCGCGAGCTCGGGGCGCGCCTCGGTCACGATCATCTGCGGCTTCTGCCCCGTGTCGGCTTCGATCGCGGCCAGCGTGGCGTCGATCGACTCGATCGGATGACAGCGCGAGAGAGCCTTGCTGCGCTCGGGCACCCGACGCGCGCCGGCGCCGGTCTTCCAGTGCTCGAGGATGCGATCGACGAGCACGCGCTGCGCGGCGATCGGCGAGACGACGAAGTAGCCCGCGAGGCCGTACGTGCGCGACGAGCGCGCGATGTCGTGCACGTCGACGTTCGTGATCGCGCTCGTGATCACGCCGCCTTCGCGGCTGCGCACCGGATAGTGCACGAGCGCGGCGTAGACCGGCGCCGTCACTTCGCCTTCTCGAGCAGCCGCCGTTCCGCGTCGGTCAGCGTCGCGCGCGCGATCAGATCGGGACGACGCGCGGCCGTGCGCAAGATCGACTGCTCGCGACGCCACGCCGCGATCTGCGCGTGATGGCCCGACAAGAGCGCGGCGGGCACGGTCTCGCCGCGGAATTCGGCGGGGCGCGTGTAGTGCGGATACTCGAGCAGGCCCGCCGAGTGCGACTCCTCGTCGATCGACGTCGCGTTGCCGAGCACGCCGGGCACGAGCCGCGCGGTGGCCTCGACGAGCGCCATCGCCGCGACCTCGCCGCCCATGAGCACGAAGTCGCCGAGCGAGATCTCGAGGTCCATCTTCGTGCGCGCCCGCTCGTCGATGCCCTCGTAACGGCCCGAGACCAGCGTGAGCGCGCCGCGCGTCGCGAGCTCGCGCGCACGTGCTTGCGTGAACGGCTCGCCCTGCGGCGTCATCAGCACACGCATGGGCCGCACGCCGCTGCGCGCGAGCTCGTTCGCCTCGGCCGACTCCATCGCTTCGACGAGCGGGCCCGGGTTCATCACCATGCCGCTGCCGCCGCCATACGGCGTGTCGTCGACCGAGCGGTGCTTGTCGTGCGCGAAGTCGCGCAGCGCGATCCGGTCGATCGAGATCAGACCCTTCTCGATGGCCTTTCCGACCAGGCCCGTCGCGACGAACGAGTCGAAGATCTCCGGCAGGACCGAGACCAGATGGAAGCGCAGCGACGTCACGGCTCTTTCTTGGCGCGGCGCGCTTCCAGCGGGAAGTCGGCCGAGTGCGCGATCTCGATGCGGCGCGCGCTCTCGTCGAACGCCGCGAAGTACGGCGCGACCGCCGGGATCTCGCGCGTGCCGCCCTCGCCTTCGATCACGAGGCACGTCGAAGCCGGATAGCTCTGGACCGCGACGACGCGGCCGAGCGACGTCTCGCCTTCCCAGCACTCGCAGCCGACGAGATCGCCGACGTAGAGCTCGTCCTCGTCGAGCGCCGGCAGCTCGCTGCGCGGTACGCCGACCTCGGCGCCCTTCAAGAGATCGGCCGCCTCGCGTGTGCCGACGCCCTCGAGCGCGAGGATGAAGACGTCCGACGCCGCGCGCGCCGAGACGACGCGATACGACTTGCCGGCGATCTCCACCGAGCTGCGCTCGAGCAAGAGCGTCGACTGCGGATGGAACGGCGCCACGCGGATCTCGCCACGCACGCCGTGCGGGCGCCCCACCCGGCCCAGCGCCACGAGCATCGGGCTTACTCGAGGATCTCGAGGACCGCGCGCTTCTTGAGGCGCGCCGAGCTGGCCGCGAGCACCGTGCGGATCGCACGCGCGGTCCGGCCGTCCTTGCCGATCACCTTGCCGAGATCGTCTTCGGCGACCGTCAGCTCGAGCACCACCGCGCGGTCGTCTTCGACCGTGGCGACGCGAACGTCGTCCGGCTCGTCGACGAGCGCGCGCGAGACGTAGCGGACCAGCTCTTCGAGCTCGGCCACGCCCTCGGTCCCGCTCGCGCGACCGTCGCGAAGAGCCCCGTCGCGAGGAGCCCCTTCGCGAGGCGCCCCTTCGCGAGGCGCCCTTTCGCGAGGCGGGAGCGGAAGTCGATCGTCGCTCACGCCTTCGCCGCTACGCGGGCGAGCTGGTTGACGACGTGACGCACGCGCGTCGAGGGCTGCGCGCCGACGCCGACCCAGTGGTCGAAGCGGGCCTTGTCGAGCTTGACCGTGCTGAGCGGCAGGCTCGGATCGTACGTGCCGATCTGCTCGAGGAACTTACCGTCGCGCGGGTTCTCCGAGTGCGTCACCACGAAGTGGTAGTAGGGCTTCTTGTGGGTGCCGAAGCGCGCGAACCGAATGCTGACCATCGAAACGTTTCCTCGAGAGCCCGCGGCGTATTGCCGAGGGAGAAATGAAGGCGGCGGAAGGTAGCGGCGAGACCCGGAGCGGTCAAGCCGCGTCGGCGCACGTCGCGTGTGGCGCATCGCCATACCATCCTGCACCCTGCAACGCATGGCCCAGTCGCCCAGCGATCCGCCGCGCCCGAGCATTCCGCCTGCCGCCGACGTGCTGGCGCTCGCGCTGCGGCGCGCGCGAGAGCACCGAGCCAGCTCGGTTCCGCCGGTCGCGGCCCGATCTGCATCGGCCACTGCTGGCTCGCGTTGGCCCGCCAGCGCCCACCCTCGCCCGAAGATCCTCGTGGTAGACGACGACGGTGTCACGCGTCGGATGATGGCCGCGGCGCTCGCGCGGCTCGGCGACGTCGTGACGGCGGAGGACGGCGCCCAGGCGCTCGACGTCGTCGCGGACGAGCTCCCGAACCTGATCATCACCGACATCATGATGCCCGGCGTCAGTGGGATCGATCTGACGCGCCGCCTGAAGGCGAGCCCACGCACCGCTCACGTGCCGGTGGTGTTCCTCACACAGCGCGACGACCCCGCGACCCGCATCGCGAGCGTCAACGCCGGTGCACGCAGCTTCATCGTCAAGCCCATCGATCTCGACACCATCGAGGCCACGATTCGCCGCGCGCTCGTCGGCTGAGAGCGGCGCGTCCGTCTTGACGGGAGCGGCCCGCCAACGATAGCGTCGCCACGTGGCTTTTCCCGGGGCATCGCGCGCTTGCGGCCTGTTGGCTCTCGCCGTGCTGGGCATCAGCGCTCCCGCCAGCGCACAGAGGATGGACCTCGCGCTCTCGCGGCTCCGCTACGACGCCGCACCGGGCGACTCGTACTGTCCGAGCAGCGGGAGCACCGGCGACGTCGCTGCGTGCCCCGACGACGGGCAGTGGCGCTCGCTCGCCACGGAGTTCACCGGCGCACTGATCCCGCCGATGCTCACGCCTGCGCGCACGCGCGGCCCTCGATCGTTCTACGTCGGCGTCGACACGTCGATCACCGGCATCAGCGCGAGCTCGCGCTTCTGGCATCGCGGCACCGAAGGCCAGAACGCCGGCGCCACGGAGAACCTGCAGGTCGACGGCGCCCTCGCCTGGACGCGCCTGACCGTCCGCAAGGCGTTCCCGTTCGGCTTCGAGCTCGGCACCACCATCGGCTACCTCGTGAACACGAGCTACTGGGCGCTCGGCGCCGAGATCCGCTGGTCGATCCTCGAGGGCTGGCTCTCGCGAGACTGGCTCGTGCCCGACATCGCGTTCCGCGGCGCCGTGCAGACGGTCGTCGGCGATCAGGAGTTCAACGCGACCGTCGCCACCGCCGACATCTCGATCTCCAACTCGATCATCCTCGGC
>CAYSCF010000486.1:0-4612 GCA_964429305.1 uncultured Sandaracinaceae bacterium
CTTCTACGAGGCGAGCACGCGTACGCGCACCTCGTTCGAGCTCGCGGGCAAGCGCCTGTCGGCCGACGTGATCAACATCTCGACGTCCACCAGCAGCGTGACGAAGGGCGAGACGCTCTACGACACGATGAAGACGCTCGAGGCGATGCACCCGGACGTGCTCGTGATCCGCCATCCGGCATCGGGCGCGCCGCATTGGATCTCGGAGCGCTTGCACACGAGCGTAGTGAACGCGGGCGACGGCGCGCACGAGCACCCGACGCAGGCGTTGCTGGATGCGTTCACGATCCGTCGGCACAAGGGCAAGCTCGACGGGCTCGTCGTGACGATCTGCGGCGACGTGGCGCACTCGCGCGTGGCGCGCTCGAACGTGATCCTGCTGAAGCACTTCGGCTGCCAGATCCGCGTCGTCGGCCCGCGCACGCTGATGCCGGCCGCGGTCGAGTCGCTCGGCGTGAAGCGCTTCGAGCGCATGGAGGAAGCGCTCGAGGGCGCGGACGTGGTGATGGCGCTGCGCATCCAGCTCGAGCGCATCGAGGGCGCGCTGCTGCCGAGCCTGCGCGAGTACAGCAAGACGTTCGGCGTCGGTCCGCGCACCCTCGCGTACGCGAAGAAGGACGCGATCGTGCTGCATCCCGGGCCGATGAACCGGGGTGTCGAGATCGACGGCGGCGTGGCCGACGGCGCGCAGAGCGCCGTGCTCGACCAGGTGGAGGCGGGCGTCGCGGTCCGCATGGCCGTGCTGCAGACCTTGATGGGGTCTGCGTCGTGACGCGCGTGATGACGGGCCTCGATCGCATCGCGAGCGGCGATGCCTCGGTGATCGCACGCATCCGCGGACGACGGATCGGCCTGGTAGCGCATCCCGCGAGCGTCGACCGTCGACTGGTACACGCGCGCACGATCCTCACGGCGGCGGGTGCGAAGATCGCGGCGCTCTTCGGCCCCGAGCACGGCTTCGGGGGCGAGGCGCAAGACATGGCGGCTGTCCGCGGCGAGTCGAGCGACGGCGTACCGATCTACTCGCTCTACGGGACCACCGAGGCCGAGCTCTCGCCGACGCCGGCGCAGCTCGAGGGCCTGGATGCGATCGTCGTCGACCTGCAGGACGTCGGATCTCGTTACTACACGTTCGTGTGGACGGCCGCGCTCGTGCTTCGCGCCGCGGCGCGCGCCGGGATCGAGACCATCGTGCTCGATCGCCCGAACCCGCTCGGCGGCGAGATCCTGGAGGGCGCGCCGCAGCGGCCCGGATTTCGATCGTTCGTCGGGCTCTACGACGTTCCCGTGCGGCACGGCCTGACGATCGGAGAGATCGCGGCGCGCACGCGCGTGCTCGAGAAGCTCGATGATCGATCGCTGTCGATCGTGGCGCTGCGCGGCTGGCGCCGATCGATGACGTTCCCCGAGACCGGTCTTCCGTGGGTGATGCCGTCGCCCAACATGCCGACGTACGAGACGGCGCGCGTCTATCCGGGCGGCTGTCTCCTCGAGGGCACGCTCGCGAGCGAGGGCCGCGGGACCACACGCCCGTTCGAGATCTTCGGCGCGCCATGGGTCGACGGAAACGCGATCGCTCGCCGCGTCTCGCCGCGCGGCGCCGTGCTGCGGCCGCTGAGCTTCCAGCCGACGTTCCAGAAGCACGCGGGCAAGACGTGCGGCGGCGTCCAGGTGCACGTCACCGACGAGCGCACGTTCCGATCCTACGGCGCGTATTTGTCGATTCTCGATGCGATGAAGCGCCAGGCCGGCGAGAGCTTCGTGTGGCGCAGCGAGCGCTACGAGTTCGTCAGCGATCGCCCGGCCATCGATCTGCTCACGGGCGGCCCCGAGGTGCGCGAGGCGATCGATCGCGGCAGCGGGCTCGATGCGATCTTCGCGAGCGACGAAGCGGGCGTGAAGGCCTTCGCCGAAGCGCGGCGTCCGTTCCTCGCGTACGCGTGATGGCGTCCAGCGCTCGCGTGCAAGGCGTGGACGTCGCGCGCGGCCTCGCGTCCGCGATCATGATCCAGGGCCACGCGTACGACGGATGGGTGCGCGCGTCGGAGAAGACGAGCGCGTCGTACCTGTTCACGCGCGTGCTCGGAACGCTACCGCTGCCCTCGTTCCTGCTGCTGGCGGGCGCGGCGATCGCGCTGCGCATCGAGGCGGCGTCGGCGCGGGGCGAGGAGCCCGGCATCGTACGTCGCGCGCTCGTGCGGCGAGGCCTCACGGTGTTCGCGATCGGGTACGCGGTGAACGCGGCGGGCGCGCTGATGGACGGCTACGAAGGCATCGCGACGTTCTTTCGAGCCGACGTGCTGCAGGTGATCGGGCTCTCGATCGTGCTGCTCGCGGCGCTCGGGATCGGCACGCGCGACGGTCGGCTCGATCGCCGTCGCTTGATCGGTGCAGGCATCGCGCTGGCGATCGTCCCGATCGTGATCTGTCCGGCGGTGAGCGCCGCGCTCTGGGACACGCCGGAGCCGTGGTCGTACGCCGTCGGGCTCGTGTCGATGGTGGCGCCGATCACACGCATGCCGATCGTGCCGCTCGCGTCTTGGGCCGCGATCGGCCTCTTGATCTCGCTCGCGCTGATCGCCGAGAACCGCGAGGCGAAGACGATCGCCGGCGCTCCGACGCGCGTGCTCCTCGTCTTGCTCGCCGTGGCGCTCGTGCTGACGCTCGGCGGCACGTGGCTCGAGGGATGGATGAGCGCCGCGCTCGGCGAGACGCTCGATCAGCGCAGCTGGGCCGTGATCCCGAACGCGATCGAGCTCGCTGCGCGAGGGACCGTCGTGCTCGCGGTCGGCGCGCTCGCGACGCCTTGGCTGCCACACGCGGTGCGCGGAGTGCTCGCACGGCTGGGCCGAGGGTCGCTGGTGGCGTACGTCGTCCACGTTCCGTTCTGCTACGGCCTGCTCGGAAGACCGATCGAGGGTCGACTGAGTATGGTGGAAGCGACCGGGTTCGTGGTCGGGCTCGAGATCCTCAGTTACGCGGCGGTGTACGTGCGCGACGTGCTGCAGACGCGCCGAACGGCACGGAGCGAGGCATGAGCGAGACGTGGACCATCCGGCGCATCGTGAAGTGGATCAGCGATGATCTCGCGTGGCGGCAGTTCGCATCGCCTCGACTCGATGCGGAGCTCATCGTCGCGCAGGCGCTCGCCCTCGATCGCGTGAAGCTCTATCTCGATCTCGATCGACCGCTCGCGGCGCCGGAGCTGGCCGAGATCCGCGCGCTCGTCGCACGACGACGCAAGCACGAGCCGATGGCGTATCTGCGCGGGCGCCGCGAGTTCTTCGGGCGCGACATGATCGTGACGCCCGCCGTGCTCGTGCCGCGGCCCGAGACGGAGACACTCGTCGAGCGTGCGCTCGAGCTGCTCCCGAAGGAATCGGCGGGGCGCGTGCTCGATCTCTGCACCGGCAGTGGCTGCATCGGCGTGACGCTGCTGGCCGAGCGACCGTCGCTGCACGGCGTGCTCACCGATCTCTCGCCGGACGCGTTGGCCGTCGCGAAGCAGAACGCGGAGAAGTACGACGTCGTCTCACGCGCGGATCTGCGCGAGGGAGATCTGTTCGGGGCGCTGCCGGCGGACGCGGAGCCGTTCGACCTCGTCGTCGCCAATCCTCCGTACATCGCGGCGAGAGAGCGGGCCGCGCTCGATCCGGACGTGCGCGACTTCGAGCCCGCGATGGCGCTCTTCGCGGACGACGAAGGGCTCGCGATCGTACGACGCATCGCCGAGGGCGCGGCCGCGCGCACGAAGGCGGGCGCGTCGTTGCTGATCGAGATCGGTGCGGCGCAAGGACCAGCGACGCGCGCGATTCTCGAGAGCGCTGGATATGTCGACGTCCGCATCCACGCGGATCTCGCCCAGCGTGACCGCGTCGCCGAGGGCCGGCGCTGATCTCAAGCGAGGCGCGGGCGCGCTCGACGTGCCCAGGCCTCGGCGAGCGCGAGACATCCCGCGAGCGCGAAGATCCACGGTGCCAAGCTCGTGCGTATGCGAGAGCCGTGCAACGTCGCAGCGCCGACGTTGGCGGAGGCCGTGATCTCTGCGCGCTCGAGACGGCTCTCCTCGAGGGTGGGCGCGATGACGAACGATGCGCGGGTCAGCTCGTGCGTGCCCGATGCGTCCGTGACGCGCACGCGATAGGCGCCCGGCGCTGCGAGCGCCGCGAGCGAGACGGATCCGAGCACGTCGTCGAACGCGATCACACCGCCGGCCGGCGTGAGGATCTCGACGCGGCTCGTTCCGGCGGGGACCGTGAGCGCCGGAAGCGCGTCGGGCGCGACGGCCTCGTCGGGCATGGAGCCCTCGGGCGCGAGCGCGCGACATAGCTCCACGGCCAGCGCGAGGAAGCCCGGATGCAGCGGCAGATCCGAGCCGACGTCGTCGAGCGCCACCGCGAGCACCGCCGATCGCGTCGCTCGATCGAGCACCAGCGCTGGGCTGCCGTCGGCGAATCGCAGCGCGATGCGCTCGGGCGAGGCCGCATCGAGCGAGAGCGCGTGCGTGATCGCGACCTGAGCGAGACCTTCGTCGCGCGAGCGAAGTGCGGCCGGGCCCGCGAAGAGACCGACGCGCGTCGTGTCGGCCGATGCCGTGACGCGCGTCGGTCTC
>CAYSCF010000487.1:0-4604 GCA_964429305.1 uncultured Sandaracinaceae bacterium
CGTCGGCTGACCAGGGATGGACGGGATCGAGAAAGCGCTGCGTGATGGGCGCGTGCGTCGATCCGTGCGCAGGCGTGACATGCCCGAGCGGTCAGATGTGCACGGGCGGTCGCTGCGTCGATCCGTGCACGGGCATCACGTGCGACGACTGCACCGCGTGCGTCGGCGGCTCGTGCGTCACGCGCTGTACTGCATCGAGCTGCGCCGCCGGACAGACCTGCACCTCGACCGGGGTGTGCGTCGACAGCGCATGCGCGACCGTCACCTGTGACCCAGGCACGTACTGCATGGCGGGCGCGTGCGTCGATGCGTGCACGGGCGTCACTTGCCCGAGCGGCGAGGCGTGCATGGCAGGCGAGTGCATCCAGACCGATCTGCCCGACGCGGCCGTGGTCCGCGACGACGTTGGCCCGCCGCCGCAACGTGACGCCGCCCCGCAGGAGATGGACGCGGGCTCGACACCGTCGGATGCGGACATCCCGGGCGACACCGGGCGTCATCCCATTCACACGCAGAGCTGCGGATGCAGCGCGGCGGGCTCTCGTCCACCGTCGGAGCTGCTCGCGCTCGTGGGCCTCGGCCTGGTGATCGCGTCGCGCCGTCGGCGCCGCTGATCTCTACCGGAGTGCCCGGCAAGCCGGGCCGATCTCTACCGGAGTGCCCGGCAAGCCGCGCCGACACAGTTGTGTCGCGTCCGCTCTGCGGACCACTCCGGCAGAGATCTCGATCAGCGAATCGTCATCTCGGCGAGGCCGCCACCGGTCCGGTGGTACGTCCGCACGACGAAGCGCACGCGGTCCACGTCGTCGCGATTGATCTCGTGCGTCACCGGCGTCGGCGCGTCCGACCAGTCGAAGTGACCGTCGATGCTCTGCACGATCGAGCCGCCCGAGTAGATCTCGAGGCGATAGTCCTGCGTTCCGCGATCGTGCGCGGGCGGGTTCGACGTGTTGAGCAGCGTGACCGAGTCGACGTGCCGCGAAGGCGACATGCGCTGCTCGACCCAGCCGTTCGCGCGGTCGGGCAAGAGCCACCACGTGTCGTTGCGCCCGTCGATCGCCATGTCCGCGGAGAAGCTCGCGCTCTGTTGCCAGACGTCCGACGCCGACGCGAAGACGCCTTCGGGCTCGTGCAGCGCGAAGTAGCTGCCGCCCGCGATCGCGACGATGCCGAGCGAGGCACCGAGCCAGCGCCGCGTGCGCGCCCAGCGCATGTCGCCGCGCGTCCAAGCGCCCGTTCCGATCGCGCCATCGACCGAGTAACGCGCGTCCATCACGCGCTGGAAGAGATCGGCGAGGGCCGGGCTCACGTCCGCATCGAGATCGGGGAGCGTCGTGGTCTTTTGCGTGGCGCGCGTCGCGGCGATGCGCTCGATCTTCGTGCTGCCGACGCCACGCGCAGCGAGCGCCGCGCGCCATCGCTCGGGCATCGCCGGCGCAGGGACGCTCGGAATCGACTCGCGGCTGAGCGCGGCGGCGATCGAGACGGCGTCCGACCCCGAGGGCTCCTCGCCCGAGCCCGCTTCGCTCGGCGCGACGGGCTTGGGCGCCTCTGCGTCCCCCGTCTCCGCTTTCGTCGCTTCCGCCTCCGTGGCCTTCGCTTCGTCTCCGTCACCCCCCGCTTCCGACGGCGCGGCGGACTTCGGGGTGGCCGCGGGCTCGGCGACGACGACCGGCTTCGCGATCGTCTCCTCGAGCTTCAGGCCGTCGGCGAACGCGGCGGCCGCGTCGAGCGTCGCGTCCAGGCCGCCGAACGCGAGCCGGAGCGCCTCGGCGGTGTGCCCGTTGGACCAGAGCGTCTCGGCGGCTTCGGCGCGTTGACGACCGATCGCGAGCACCGCGGCGACCTGCTTGCGGCCCGGCTCACCGAGGCGGCCCAGCTGGGCGCTCGCGCGCGAGAGCGTGAAGAATTCGACGAGCCCGTCGAAGGGAGAATTGGAGGCTGCCGCGGTCACGGGCGGCAGAGTAGAAGGGCGCTCCGATCACCGCAAGCGGCGATCACGCGAGCGTACGGAGCAGGCGACGCACCGCGCGCACCGGCAGCGCGCCCTCGTCGGGACGCAGCACGCTCCGCCATCCGAGCCGCAGCCGCACGCCGCGCCACTCGATGGATCGCGAGAGCGCCGCGTACGGCCAGACCGCGAACAGAAGGACGTCCTTGAGCGGCGCCACCCACAGGTATCGGAGCGGCATCGCCTGGCCACGGGTGCGGCGCACGACCCACACGTCGAGCGCGAGCTTGGCGAGCACGAGAGGCAGCGCGCAGAGCGCGATCATCGGGTCGAAGCCGGTGCCAGCCAGAAAGCTCAGCGCGATCGCGAAGACCGAGAGCCCCACGGGATTCGCGAGCAGATCGGCGATGAACGCCGGCACGTGGATCACCGCGCGCATCTTGAGCCAGCGTGCATGGCGCGCGACGAAGCGCTCGATCGGCGGGCTGATGTTCACGTTCTCGGCGACGGTCGTCGAGAGGATCACGCGACGCCCGGCGGTCTCGAACGTGCGGCCGATCGTGTAGTCCTCTGCCAGCAGGTCCTTCACGCTCTCGAGGCCGCCCATCTCGGCGAGCTCGCTCTTGCGGAAGAGCATCGACTTGCCGATGACGCACGTCGTGCGGAAGTAATAGAGCGCGAAGCAGACCGAGGGCGCGATCATGCCCGTGAGCTGGAAGTTCTCCATCGCGCCACCGAGCGACGACTCGCCGACGCCGACGACGATGCTCGAGAGGAGCGAGGCGCGCTCGGCGAGCAGCTCGGAGACGACGCGTCGCAGGTAGTCGGGCCGCGCGCGGACGTTCGCATCGGATTGCAGCACGAGATCGTGCTCCGACGCGCGAAGAGCGCCGCGGAGGTTGCTGACCTTCGGGTTGAGCCCGAAGTCCGCGTCCGAGTGCGCGTATCGGACGGGCACGTCGGGGAACTCGGCGGCGACCGCGCGCGCGACGAGGAGCGCCGGATCGTCCGGCTCCGTGGTCGCGAACACGATCTCGAAGCGAGGGTAGTCCTGCGCGAAGAACGTCCGCAGGTTCTCCGCGAGCCGATCTTCGTCGCCCTTGAGCGGCTTGAGGATCGAGACCGGCGGCAGCTCGACCACCACGGACATCGGCCGCTTGCGCGTGTGCCACGCGAGCGCGCAGACACCCATGAAGTAGACGCCCAGCGCGAATGCGGCGGCGCCGAGCACCACGATCGGCGCGTCGCCGAGAGCCATCTGCACGTAGGGAAGCGGGTCCATGGTCGCGAGCGCGCGGACTATGTCACCCGAACCGAGGAGTCGGCAATCGAACGGCGGGGCGCGAGATCTCTACCGGCGTGGTCCGCAAAGCGGACCCGACACAACTGTGTCGGCCCGGCTTGCCGGGCACTCCGGCAGAGCATCAGGCTGCCTCGGAGGCCTTCTTCTCCGCCTCGCCCAGGGCGATCTCCGCTCGGCGCCGGATGCCGGAGTCCGGCAGATCGTCGCCGGCCTCCATCCGCAGCACACGGCCCGAGCTGTGGACCGTCGTCGCGACGAGCGGCTTGATCGGGCCGCGCACGGGCAACGTCATCGGAGGGATCACGCCCGTCGTCCAGCCTTCGTAGCCGTTCGGCGTCCACTTGGTGCGGTGCCAGCCGAGCCAGAACGCGCCGAGCGGCACGTCGCCACGAACGACCGAGCGCCACGCGAGGGCGTAGAAGCGACGGATGCGGTAGCCGAGCGCGATGCGGCTCGTGCCACCCGCCACGAGCGACGACTCGGGCGCAAAGCGATCGTTGTAGCCGTTGCCGAAGACCTGACGTGTGAAGCCGACGATCGTCGAGCCCACGTTGAACGCGAAGTGAAACGATCCCGCGAACGGAAGCGCGAGCAGCTTGCGCCATTGGCCGCGCTCCCCCGGATCCTGCGCGAGGCCGATGCACGTCGCGAGGACGCGCTCCGTGAAGTAGCCCATCTCGACCATCAGGAACATCGCGAGCGCCATCGCGGGCGCGTGGCCGGGCGCGAACGGCGCGAGGACCAAGCCGCCGACGATCATCGCCTGGAACGCCGTCGACACGACCACGTCGAAGAGCGCGGGGATGCCGATCACGAGCTGATAGAGCAGGGCGACGCCCCACGTCTGCACGGTCCAGATGCGCGTCACGTTCCAGCGCATGCGCTGGAGGAAGAGCGCCTTCATGGTCGTCGGCGTCGTCGTGTAGATCTTCGCGTACGGGTCGTAGCGGAACGGGCGCGCCACGAAGCTCACGAGCGCGTACCAGATCGCATGCGCCGGCGTGCGCGGCAGCGCGAGCGAGACGCGGCCGTTCACCATCCGACCCGTCAGTGCGAGCCACGAGATCCACGTGTCCTCGCCCATGCCAGTCATCGCTTCGGGCAGCGGCGCGATCTTCTCGGCGTCGAAGCGCGGAGGAGCGGCGCCGAGCCACCAGGCCGCCCAGTCGCGCCAGCGCAGGTCACGCATGAAGCGCGCGAAGTGCGGCCCCTCTTCGATGATCTCGAACCAGGTGCAGTAGAGCGCGCCCGAGGCTCCGTTCTGCGGAAGGATGCGGAACGAATTGTGGCGGCCGACGCCGATCGCGACGAGGTACTCGCGCGCGACGTTGATCGCGATCTGACCGCGCA
>CAYSCF010000488.1:0-4593 GCA_964429305.1 uncultured Sandaracinaceae bacterium
GATCCACGACCGCCGCTCCGGCTGCAGTGAGCGTCATCGGCGTCGTCGTCGCCGCGGTGAACGTGCCGCTCACCGGATCGAGCACTGCGATCTGGAAGGAAGGAATCGTGTACGTCCCGGGTTGCTCCGGCACGATGAGCCACTCGAACGTGCGCGTGCCGCCGACGCGATCTCCGGGAGACTCCATCGACGTCTCGAGGTGCGGCGCGAGGATGCGCAGGCCCGGCACGCGCAGCTCCGGCAGCTCGAGCCCGTCGACGCGTCCGGTGCCCGTCGCGCGCACGGTGAGCGTGACCGCATCGCCGGTCTGCGTGGTCGCGCGATCGAGCGATGCGCCGAGCGTGGCCGTTCCGACGAGCACCGGGCCAGTCGGGCGGCCGTCGGTCGGCAGCGGTCGCGCCGTGATCGTCACGGGCACGCTCGTGCGCGGCAGATCCGGCGAGGCCTGGCCCATCAGTGCATCGAACGGGCTTCCTTGCGGAACGCTCGCGCCGAGCGGTCCGATCGTGAGCTCGCCCTCGCGCAGCGGGAAGAGCGCGAGGCGCCGCATCTCGTACGCGTAGAACGGCACGCCGCGGATGTACTGCAGCGAGGGCTGTGGGCTGCGGTTCGGCGGCAAGAGATCGCGATTCCAGAACCCGTCGGTCGTCGGCTCTTGCGTCGTCTGCGGCCAGCTCGAGAGCTGCTGCCGCACGTAGAGCTGGATCGCGAACGTGACCTGCTCGCCGACGTAGGGCTGCGTGTCGTCGACGACGGTGCGCAGGAACGCGCGGTCGTCGTACGTGTAGAACTCGGCGCCGCGGCCGGTCGCTGCGCTCGTGACTGCGCCATTCGTCGTGGTCGGCGGCACGCCGGTCGAGGGCGGCGTCGCGCCGGTCGACGGGGGAAGGGGCGTCGAGCCGCCCGTGCCGACGGTGATCGTGAGCGGGTTCGATCGGAAGGTCTGGCGACCGACGGTGAGCGTCGCCGGCGCGATGGTGATGCGGCCCTCGTGCGTCGGCTGCAGCACGTAGCTGTATCGCGCCACGACGCTGAAGCTGCCGCCGGTCATGTGCATCTGCGTCGACGTCTGGCTGTTCACCACCGCGAAGTCGGAGAAGTCCGGCAAGGTGGGGCGCATCTGCGAGTCGCACTCGATCTGCAGACGGATGGCGTCCCCGAGCGCGACCTCCGTGCGATCGGCGGTCATCGTGAGCGTCTGAGCCGACGCGGACGCGCAGACGCCCATCGCCGCGAGGGCGACGAAGAGCGAGAGCGCGGCGCGTCGAGCGATCACGTCACCAGTCCTGCGTCACGCGCCGTCGCTCGCGATCGCCACGCGCACGGGCGCGAGCGCCCTGGAAGTTCTGCTCGCCGTCTTCGAGCGCGTCGAGGACCTGTCGCTCGTCGGGCGGGAGCGAGTCCTGGGTGCCGGTCGTGTCGGGCTCGGACGGCTGCTGCTGATCCGGCTGCTGCTGATCGCCCTGCTGGCCCTGCTGCTCTTGTTGGTCGCTCTGCTGATCCTGGTCCTGCTGGTCTTGCTGATCCTGCTGGTCCTGTTGCTGCTGCTGATCGCTCGACTGCTGGTCCTGCTGATCTTGCTGCTGCTGGTCCTGCTGGTCCTGCTGCTGTTGATCCTGATCTTGTTGCTGCTGGTCCTGATCTTGTTGCTGCTGGTCCTGTTGGTCCTGCTGCTGTTGATCCTGATCCTGCTGGTCCTGCTGCTGTTGATCCTGATCTTGTTGCTGTTGATCCTGATCTTGTTGCTGCTGGTCCTGCTGCTTTTGTTGTTCCTGCTTCTCTTGGGCTTCTTGTTCTTCCTGAATGCGGCGCAGCGCCAGCTCGAGGTTCCAAGCGGCGTCGCGGTTGCCCGGTCGCTGACGCAGCGACGCGCGGAACGCATCGGCCGCCTCGCGGAAGTCGCGCTGCGCGGTCTCGTGATCGCCGCCGCCCGCCGCCGTGTCCGCCTCTTGGTAGAACGAGAGCCCGATGTCGTAGTTCGCGTCTGCGCGCACGTCGGCAGACGCCGGCGGATCCGTCGCCATCTGCAGCGCCTCGCGCGCTCGCGGATGATCGCCCGACGCGAGCAGCGCGAGCCCGCGATCGAGATGCACGCCTGGCTCGCTCGGCAGCTCGCGCGCCGCGAGGTCGTAGTCGCTCACCGCGCCCGCCGCATCACCGCTCGCGAGCGCATCGTTGCCGTCGCGCACGTGGCGGTTCTCGCTGCGGAACAGACGCTGCCAGAGCGCGTCCGTCCACGACTCCTGCGCCGACACCGGCGCCGTCCACGCGAGAATCAACACACACAAGATCGTGAAGCGACTCATGCCTTCACCTTCTTTTTCTTCTCGGCCCGCTTGCGCAAGATGCGTCCGATCCACGCCTCGGGCAGCAGCGCCTCGAGCACGACCAGCAAGAACGCCGGCAAGAGCACGAGCGCGTATCGATCCTCGTGCACCGTGACGCGGCGCGCGCGCTGCTCGTCCTGGTGCATGCGCCGCATCTCGGCCCGGATCTGATCGATGCCGACGCCGCCGCGCCCCGCCGCGTAGTAGTGACCGCCCGTGATGTCGGCGATCTGCGTGAGCTGCGCCTCGTTCTCTTCGGTGAGCGACGTCGTGATGACGTTGCCCTGCTCGTCGCGCAGATAGCCCGTCCACGTTCCGTCGGGCGCGTACGTCGGGATCGGCTCGCCCGTGCGCGTGCCGATGCCGATCGTGTAAACGCGGATGCCCTCGTCCGCGAGCGTGTGCGCGACCTGGATCGGATCGCCCTCGTGGTCCTCGCCGTCGGTCATCAAGATCACGATGCGCGAGCGTGAGCTCGGATCTTCGTCCGGCGTGTCCGCGCCCGGTCGGTGCGATGCGCGATCGAGCAGCCGACGCGACGCCTCGAGCGCGCGCGCGATGGCCGTGCCGCCGACGGGCATGTCGTAAGGCCCGAGGTCGCGGAAGAAGAGGGCGAGCGCCGAGTAGTCGACGGTCATCGGGAACTCCATCGTCTCGCCCGCGAACGCGACGATGCCCACGCGATCGCCGTCGAGCTCTTCGATGAAGCGGAGGACCTCGGCCTTGGCGCGCTCGATCCGACTCGGGCGCACGTCACGCGCGAGCATGCTCTTGCTGAAGTCGAGCGCGATGACGACGTCGACGCCGCGCCGCCGCAGGATGCGGGTGCGCGAGCCGTACTGCGGGGCGGAGAGCGACAAGAGCGCGAGCCCGATGGCGACGACGAACATCGCGCCACGCGCCGCACGGAAGGCGCCGCCTCGGCCGGCGATCAACGCGTCGACGTGCTCGGCATCGCCGAACCGCGCCTTCGCGCGCTGACGCAGCCACGACGCGAGCACCGGCAGCGCGCCGAGGAACGGCACGAGCAGGAGCCACCACAAGAGCGACGGATGCCCGAAGGTCACGGAAACCTCCTGAGCCAGAGAGACGCGAGCACGAGCTCGAGCACGAGCAGCGCGAGCGCCGGCCACACGAACGCGGGGAAGAGCTCGCCGTACACGCGGCCCTGGTCCTCGATCACGCTTCGCTCGAGCGAGTCGAGGATGGAGTGGAAGCTGCGCTCGAGGCTCTGACGGTCCCCGACGACGAACGCCTGGCCGCCCGTCTCCTCGGCGATGTGCTGCATGAGCTCGGGGTTGATCGGGAACTCACCGCGACCCATCACCGGCCGTCCGAAGATGTCCGTGCCCTGCTGCACCGACGCCGAGCTGTCCTGGCCCATGAGCACCGTGTAGACGCGCACGTTCATGTTGTGCGCGAACTCGGCTGCCTGCTCGGGCGAGACGTTGCCGCTGTTCGAGTCGCCGTCCGTCAGCAGGATGATCACGCGCGACTGCGCGGTGGAGTGCCGCAGGCGATTGAGCGAGACGCCGAGCGCATTGCCGATCGCGGTGCCGCGCCCGTCGATCATGTCGAGCTCGAGCTCGGCGATCATCCCGCGTAGCGCTTCCTTGTCGGTCGTGAGCGGCAGCAGCGTGTAGGCGTCACGCCCGAACACCACCGCGCCGATGCGGTCGTTGGGACGGCGCTGCACGAAGTCGTCGACGACCGCCTTCATCGCCTCGAAGCGGTTCGGCAGGATGTCGCTCGCCTGCATGGACAAGGACACGTCGAGCGCGAGCACGATGTCGATGCCCTGCACCTCGTTGTCGTCGCGCGCGTGGATCGACTGCGGGCCCATGAGCGCGAGCGCGAGCAGCGTGACCGACACGACCCGTGCTGCCGTCGCGAGCGGCGCGATCCACTGACGCAGCGTCGGCCGCGCGACCTTCGCGAGATCGGCGCCGCGCGAGACGCGCAGGCGCGGCAGCGCATCGCGCAGGAGCCACGAGCGCGCGACCCACACGAGCAGCGCCGACGGCAGCAAGAGCCCAGCCCACGGTCGCTCGAAGCGGAAGCTGCCCCACTCGAAGGGCACCTCGTACACGCGCTCGATCCACCACCACACCACGTAGAACGAGACGATCAGGAGCAGAAGCGTCCAGACCACCGACACGAGGACTTCGACCCAGCGCTTCATCGCGGGGGCTCCTTGTCTTCGGGATCGCGCGAGCCGTCGGCGATCGTGGCCTTGCTCTCACGCCAAGGAGAAGAAGAAGCCGAA
>CAYSCF010000489.1:0-4585 GCA_964429305.1 uncultured Sandaracinaceae bacterium
TCGATCTGACGATCGAGCACGAGCGCCTCCGACGCGCCGCTGACGAACGCGAGGATGGTGTCGAGCATCTCGTTCACGTGACGACGATCGTTGCTCACCACACTGACGCCGATGACCGCCCGGCGGTGCACGTCGTTGTCGCCGACCTCGGCCATCGCCACGTTGAACTTGGCGCGCGACCTGTCGATCACGCGCCGCACCACGGAGCGCTTGTCCTTGAGAGACTGCGCTCCGGGGATGCCCAACACGATACGCGCGATGCCTACGACCATGACGAGACCCACTCACCGAGCAAGTCGGCGTAACCGGCGTTCGCGAGGAAGCGCAGCGACCGAGACGGAGGGGAGTGGGACCCCGCGCCCGATTCACTCGGCGCGGGGCGAGGGCCGCCCAGGCCCTCGTAGAAACACAGCGCGATGCCGACGACCATGACGGTCTAGCGGCTCACAGCGTGGCTGCGGTCTCCTCGAGCTCGTAGCACTCGAGGATGTCCTTCGCCTTGACGTCGCTGAACCCGTCGAGCGCGATACCGCACTCGAAGCCCATGGTGACTTCCTTCACGTCGTCCTTCACGCGACGCAGCGATGCGATGCTGCCTTCCCAGACGAGCGCGGAGTCGCGCACGACGCGCACCTTGCCGTTGCGCTTGATGGTGCCGCTGAGCACGTACGAGCCAGCGATGGTGCCCGCCTTCGGGATCGTGAAGACCTGACGAACCTCGGCCTTGCCGAGCTCCTTGGCCTTCATCACCGGCGCGAGCAGGCCTGCCATGGCCTTCTTCACGTCGTCGACGGCTTCGTAGATGACGCTGTAGACGCGGATCTCGACGCCTTCGCTCTTCGCGACCGCCGCAGCTTGCCCTGCCGGACGCACGCCGAAGCCGATGACGATCGCCTTGCTGGTCGAAGCGAGGTTCACGTCGTTCTCGGTGATGCCGCCGACACCCGTGTGGATGACGTTGACCTTCACCTTGTCGGTCGACAGCTCGGTGAGCGCCTTCTCGAGCGCCTCGATCGAGCCCTGCACGTCGCTCTTGATGACGAGCTTGAGCTCCTGGACCTCGCCCTGGCCGATGCCCGCGAGGATCTCCGCGAGCCCCTTCGCCGTCGTCGTCTTCTGCTTGGCAGATGCCGCCTTCTTGCGGGCGTCGACGACTTCCTGTGCCTTCTTCTGATCGGTGACGACCACGAACGTGTCACCCGCCGACGGAAGATCCGGCAAGCCGAGCACTTCGACCGGCGTCGCCGGGCCCGCTTCCTTCAAGCGGCGTCCGCGATCGTCGGTGAGCGCGCGGATGCGGCCGAGCGCCGTGCCCGCGAGCAGCATGTCGCCCTGGTTGAGCGTGCCGTCCTGCACGAGGATGTTGGCGACGACGCCGCGTCCCTTGTCGATGTACGCCTCGAGCACGACGCCATCGGCCGGCGCCGCCGGGTTCGCCGTGAGCTCCATGACCTCGGTCTGCAGCGCGATGGTCTCGACGAGCTTGTCGACGTTCTCGCCGGTGAACGCCGAGACGTTCACGAAGAGCGTGTCGCCGCCCCACTCTTCCGGATTGAGACCGAGGCCGCCGAGCTCTTGCCGGATCTGATCCGGACGCGCGCCCGCCTTGTCGATCTTGTTGACCGCGACGATGATCGGCACGCCGGCCGCCTTCGCGTGGTTGATGGCCTCGCGCGTCTGCGGCATCACGCCGTCGTCGGCCGCGACCACGAGGACGACCACGTCCGTCGCCTTGGCGCCGCGCGCGCGCATCGCCGTGAAGGCCTCGTGACCGGGCGTGTCGAGGAACACCACCGGGCCCTTCGGCGTCTCGACGCGGTACGCGCCGATGTGCTGCGTGATGCCGCCGGCCTCGCCCGCGGCGACGTTCGCCTTGCGGATGCGGTCGAGCAGCGACGTCTTGCCGTGATCGACGTGACCCATGACGGTCACGATCGGCGGGCGCAGCGTCTTCGGGATCTCGGCGCCGCCGGTGCCCTTCGCCGCGCTGACCAGGTCGTCGTCACTGCGCGCGACGTTCTCGACCTCGTAGCCGAACTCGCTCGCGAGCAGCATCGCGGTGTCGGAGTCGAGCGTGCTGTTGATGTTCACGCCGCCCTTGCCCATCGTCATCAGACGCATGAGCACGTCGGTCGCCTTCAGGCTCATCTTCTGAGCGAGCTGCTGCAGGCCGATGTTGTCCTCGATGCGGATGACGCGCTTCTGCGCGCTCGGCGTCGTGATCTCGGTCTTCGCGCCCTTCTTGCCGGGCATGAGCTTCTTCTTGCCCATCATCCGGCCCTGCTGGACCGGGCGGCCCGGCTGGCCGAGCCCCGTGCGCGTGACCTCGACGCGGCGCCGGTTCATCGGATCCGGC
This sequence comes from uncultured Sandaracinaceae bacterium, assembly GCA_964429305.1. Taxonomy (GTDB): domain Bacteria; phylum Myxococcota_A; class Polyangia; order Polyangiales; family Sandaracinaceae; genus JBBSAT01. Next base: position 2,357 of record CAYSCF010000489.1, read on the forward strand.
ACGTACGTCGTGGTGCGCTGCTGTTGCTGCGCGTGCTGCTGGACGATGCGCGCGCGCGCCTCGGCCGAGAGCGGCGGCGCCGACGGCGCGGTGTGGCTGCCGCTCGAGATGACGCCCGGGGGCAACATCGCGTAGTCGAACTTGCGCGCACCGGGGATCGCCGACGGACGCATCGGCGCATCGGGCGGCGGAGGCGGCGGCGACGGCGCCGCCTGGGGCGGCGGCGGCGGCTCGGCCGGACGCGCGACCACGGCGGGCTCGCGCTCGACGGGACGCGCGGGCGCCGGCGTCTGCTTCGGCGGTGCCTCGACGACGGGCGCCGGACGCTCCTCGCGCGGCGGCGCCGCTTCCACCTTCGGCGGCGCCGGACGCGGCGCTGCTTCGCCGGCAAGAGTGCGGGCAAAGCCCGCCGATCCTTCTTCGGCGACCACGCGCGCGGGCGCCGGACGCTCTTGCGGCGGCGGCGGAGCCGCGACCACCGGAGCCGGCGGCGGCTCGGGCGCGGCGACCGGCGTCGGCTGCGCGATCGTACGACGACGAACGACCGTCGGACGGATGCGCTCCTCGACCGTGTTCTCGAGCTTGTCCTTGTCGATGGCGCGCTTGACGCGATCGATGTCGGCCTGCTCGAGCGAGCTCATGTGATTCCGCACGGGAATCCCGAGCCGCTCGACTCGCTTCATCAGCTCGGTGTTCTCGAGCCCCAGCTCACGTGCCACTTCGTATACGCGCACCTTGATCATCCCACCTTCGAGGGCGACGTCTCGCCCTTGTCGTCGACACCACGCACGCCCGCGACCTGTTGCGCGACCTGCGAGAGCGCAGCCGCGATACCTTCGTCTCCGATTCCGATCACCGCGACTTCTTCGCGGCCGACCAGCCCACCGAGTTCCGCCTTCGTCATGAGCTCGATCGCACGCCCGCCCAGCCGGCCGATCGACGCGGCCAGCCCGCCCGTCCGCGTCGCGGCATCGCTCGCCAGCACCAGAGCGACCACACCGCGATGCGCGATGGCCTTCTCCGTGCTGTCCGCGCCGAGGATCGCGCTCTTGCTTCGGATCGCTCCGAGCAAGAGGCCCTTGGCGCGCTGGATCAACTGTGCTTCCACCATCGTGAGCAGCGCCGCCGGATCGACGTCGACACGCGCGGAGGCCGCCTTCGCGAAGCCGCCGCGCTTGATGCCCTGCTCGATGCACGCCTTGCGCGCGTGCGTCGAAGCGCCCCGACCGCCCAGCTTGTGCGCGACGTCCGGCACGATCACCGCGACGCCGTCCTCCACCGAGATGGCGAAGCGAAGCAGCTCTTGCCGCGGGGCGACCTCGCGACAGCCCACGCACGTGCGCTCAGCAGCTTCTGCCTCTGCTCGCCTGCTCGCGCGCTCCGTCGTCATGGCCGCCTCCACGTTCATCGCGCTCAGCTCTCCCCCATCGGCGGGGCTTCGGCGCGCGCCACGTTTGCACGCTGCGCCGCGCGAATGCGCTCGAGATCCTTCTCGGCGAACTTCGCGATCGCTTCCTTGATCTCGCGCGCCTTCGCGTTGCCGATCCCGGTGCGGATCGCCATGCGATCGACGTCGTTCTCGCGGATGACGTCCGCCACGCTGCGGTAGCCGCCGCGCTCGAGCGCATCGGCCAGCCGCTCGGTGACGCCCGACGCGAGCACCATGAGGTCGCGCTCGCCCACGAGGTCGCCGCGCGTGACCAGCTGCTCGACCCGGCGCGCCCGGTGCGCGTCCATCGCGCCCGCCGCCTCGCCCCGGAGCTTCTCGCCGCGGGCGCCCACGCCCTCGACCGCTCCGATCTCCGCCTCCGACGCCTCGGCGACCTCGTCGACCGTGCGGAAGCCCGACCGGTAGAACGACTTCGCGAGGTTCTCGTCGACGCTCGGCATCAGCGTGAGCGACTCGAGCGCCTGATCCTCGATCTGGCGGAAGCGCGACTCGCTGATGATGTCGAGGCGCCAGCCCGTGAGCTGCGATGCGAGACGCACGTTCTGGCCGCGGCGACCGATGGCGAGCGAGAGCTTCGCATCCGGTACCACGAGCTCCATCGAGTGGTTGCCCTCGTCGATGATGACGCGCGCGACCTCGGCCGGAGCGATCGCGTTGCACACGAAGCGCGCCGCATCGCGGTCGTACGGGACGATGTCGATCTTCTCGCCGCGAAGCTCCTGCACGACCGCCTGCACGCGCGAGCCCTTCATGCCGACGCACGCGCCGACGGGATCCAC
>CAYSCF010000490.1:0-4574 GCA_964429305.1 uncultured Sandaracinaceae bacterium
CGACGTGTCGATGAAGGTGATCCGCGACTACCTCGTCACGCCCGACGCGGCGCACCCCGACCTCATGCTGGGCAAGGCGCTTCTGCAGATCGGCCCGTTCCGCATCTTCAGCAACTACTTCGTGATCGAGAAGCTTCGGCCCGCAGTGTGGCAACCTGCGGACGAAGCCAAGCGCTTGCCCGCGCCGCGCTGACGACGGAGACGATCTCGATGCGCCGCCGCCCGCTCGCTTGGATGCTCACGCTGTCTCTTCTCGCGTGCGGCACGCCGAGCGGTCCGAGTGACGCTTCGGGTGCTGCGATGGAAGCAGGGCCGCTCGATGCGGGCGTCGATGCTGCGCGGACGCCCGTCACGTGCCCAGGTCCGTTTGCCGCGCCCGACGCGGCGGAGCTGGCACAGCGTCGCGCGCTGGGCATCCCCGATGACGCTGGCTGTGTGATCGTGCTCGCACAGACGAGCCACATGGACGTCGATTGGCGCCTCACCTTCGACGGGTACTACTCGATGTACGTCGAGAACATCCTCACGAGTGCGCACGATCTTCTCGTCGCGGATCCGGCGTATCGCTACCAGGTGGCGGAGATGGCGTACCTCTCGCATCACCTCGCGCAGCATCCCGAGCAGGCGGCGGACTTCCACGACGCGGCGATGCGTGGCGCGTTGCGAATCGTCGGCGGTGGAACGACGAGCCCCGACACGCTCATGCCGACGACCGAGCCGCTCGTCCGCGACTATCTGCGCGGCAGCGTGTTCGCGGAGAATGCGCTCGGTGCGCATCCGCGTGCAGCGTGGCTTCCCGACAGTTTCGGGCACGCGCCCACCACGCCCGATCTGCTCGCGGCCGCGGGCTACGCCTCGGTCGCGTTCGCGCGCGTCGATGGAATGCACGACGCACCCGAGCACGCGCACGGTCAAGAGCTCGTCGTCGCGGGATCGACGGCGGATCGGCTGACGCAGATGCGCACGTCCGACTTCGTCTGGACGGGCCCGGGCGGCGGCTCGGTGCTCGCGCACTGGCTGCCGGTTCGACTCTACTGCGAAGGCGACAACATCGACGCGACGGGCACGCCGATCCCCGGCGGGTTCTTGCTGGGACAGGATCGATCCTCGGATCCCGCATACGTGGATGCGCAGATCGAGGGCTACGTTCGCGAGCTGACGCCCTACACCCGCACGCCTTATCTCTTCGTCGCGGTCGGCTGCGACTTCGCCATGCCGCGCGTGCACCTGCTCGACCACGTGCGGCGCTGGAACACGGAGCGCTATCCGACGACGGGGATCTATCTCGTCGCCGAGACGTTCGAGGCTTACACCGACCTCCTCGCCGAGCGCCACGGCGACCTGCCGACACTCTCGCTCGACATGAGCGACTATTTCTCCGGCTACTACGGCTCTCGCCTCGAGCTGAAGCAGCGCGTGCGCGATGCGGGCGATCGCCTCGCGCAGGCCGAGGTCGCGGCGGTGATGGCCGAGCGCTTCGCCGCCGCAACGTATCCGACCGAGACGCTCGCGAGCGCGTGGGATCAGTTCACGCGCAGCGATCACCACGACTTCGTCACGGGCACGTCGGGCGACGAGGTCGTGACCGGCGAGCAGATGCCACTGCTCGCTGCCGTCCAGACCAGCGCCGATGGGATCGTCGATGCGGCGATGACCGCGATCGCCGCGCACGCTGCGTCGGACCCGAGCGGGGTCGCGAGTCTCGCGGTGCTCGGCACGATCGGCCACACGGCACCGGTGCTCGCGCTCGCGCGCGTCTCGCTCGCGCCGGGCGCAGCCCACGACCTATCGGCGAACGTGCCTTCGCAGATCGTCACGTCGACTCGCCATCCTGACGGCAGTCTCGCGACCGCGGATGTGCTCTTGACGTTGACGCAGCTCGATCCTGCGACCGTCGTCTCCGTTCCGCTCTTCGATCGTGCGGCAACGGGCCCAGTCTCCGTCACGGACGACGGTACGACGATCACGATGCTGGATGCGAGCCGCTCGGTGCGCGCGACGATCGACCGCGCGACTGGCCTGTTGACCCACTTCGTCGTCGGCACGGATGACGCGCTCACCGCGCCCTCGCTCGGCCTCGAGCACTGGCACGACGACGGCGGGCTCTATCGAATCGGATCCGAGACGCACGGATGCACGTTCGCCGATCTCGGCGCGCTGCCGGGCACTGTCACCGTCTCGGTCGTCGAGAGCGGACCGGCGCGCGCGCACGTGCACGTCGACCGCGCGGGCGCGAGCGTGGACGTATCGCTGGTCGCAGGGACCGCGCGGCTCGAGGTCGAGGTCAGCGCGACCGCCGCGCTCGGTGAGACGATCACGCTCGGGATGCAGACGAGCTCACTCGCGGGGCGAGCGTTCTTCACGCACGCGGCGGGTACGATCGAGCGCCCAGCCGCGTCGCTGTATGCGCCGTCGTTCTGGCCCGTCGTGCGCGCGCTCGATCTGCGAGAGACGGACGGCAGTGGCTTCGCGGTGCTGCCACGCTTCAGCACGGGCGCTGCGTGGGCCGCGGATGGCAGTGTGACGGTGCTCGTGTCGCGCGACGCGATGAGCGAGCGCTGCGACGTGCTCGGAGAGGGTGGCACCGAGAGCGTGCACGGACCGCTCTCCCTCTCGCTGCTGCCGCACGCGGCACCGATCGATGCACTGGCCGAAGCGATGGCGCTGCTGGTCGCGCCGGCGGCACAGATCACGGGCGCCGGCACCGCGTCGCTCCCCGCGTCGTTGATCCATCTCGGCGGAAGCGGCTGGACGCTGAGCGCGCTGAAGCACGCCGAGCGAGGCTCGGGTGTCATCCTGCGCGTCGAGCGCACGAGCGCGGATGCGATCCTGTCGTGGAGCCCAGCCCTGCTAGCGCCGACGTCGACCTCGCGAACCGATCTGCTGGAGCGCGATGGCGGCGCGGCCACTTCGCCGCTGGCGCTCGATGCTCCGGTAGTGACGCTGCGCCTCGTCGAGTGACGACCCGAGCGCGCCGAGCAGAGCCGCGAGGTCGACGCTGATCTCGCGCCCACCGGATGACTCGGTGCGCGCTTCGACCAGGACGTCCTCTGCGGCGAGCTCTCGAAGCGCCGCTTCGAGCGCACGAAGAAGAGCGCACTGCGAAGGCACGTCGCGGTGACGCAAACGGTGACGCAGCCAAGAAACGGTGTTGCGAAGACGCGCGTTTTCAACGACTTCGAAACGGAGGAGAAGGGATTCGAACCCCTGGTGGAGTTACCCCCACGGCGGTTTTCAAAACCGCTGCCTTAGACCACTCGGCCACTCCTCCAAGAACTTGAAACTACAACAGAAGGATCCCTTTTCTCACTTCGTCTTCGACGCCTCTTTCCCGTCCATTGCCCCACCATTGCCCCAGCCGAGACGCTCGAGGCGGGTCGCGACGCCCGCGATGTCGAGTTCCACGAGGTGAGCGTAGCGCTGCGTCGTGATCAAGTGCTCGTGACCAGCGAGGCGCTGGACGAGCGGCGCAGGTAGCCCCGCTCGGAAGCACGACGTCACGAAGAAGTGTCGCAGGTCATGGAGCCGCCAGCCTTCGAGGCCGGCTCGCTTCGCCGCGAGCTTGAACGCCTTCGTGAGCGACGTGTCGCTCCACGGGGCGCGAGGTCCGCGGGTCACCGCGTCGTCGAGCTTGCGGTTCGACTTCGAGAGCGCCTCGCGGAGCTCTGCCACCATCGGCACGAGCCGCTGGTGTCCGGACTTCGGCGCCGACGCCTCGCCCGCGCAGATGCTCCTCCTGACCACGAGCATGCCCGTCTCGAGGTTCACGTCGCGCTGCCGCAGCCCGCGCACCTCGCCTGCACGCAGTCCGGCGTACGCCGCGAGCAGGAACGCGATCAGCTCGTCGGGCGTGCACACGGCGAAGAGGCGACGAACCTCATCGCCAGTGAGCGTGGTGCTCACCGTGGCGCCCACTCGGGGCAGTCGAGGGAACGTGGGCGGAGCGGCGAGCAGCTCGGCCTCCATCGCGAACCGGCAGAGGATCGAGCGGAGGATCGCTTGCGCGTTGCGTCGCGTCGATGCACGGCGGCCGGCACGAACGAGTCGTGCGTCGACTCGGCGAACAGCGTCGGCGTCGATGCGATCGATCCGCAGCTTGCCGAGCTCGGGCACGAGGTGCGCGTAAATCACCTTCGCGTAGCCCTTGCGTGTGCTCGGCTTCAGGTGGCTCGGCGCGAACAGGTCGAGGTAACGCTCGCAGAGCTTCTCGAACGTGAGGCCGGGCTCGCGCTTCGACACCACCGACGCGACACTATCGGCGGGCACCTCTGCCGCGTCGAACGGCTTTCCGGTGGAAGCAAGGAGAACGAGTCGTCGCCGGTCTTCGGCGCGTGCCGCGGCGTACGTTTGGACGTCGGCGTCCTTGCGGAACCGTGCTCGGGTTCCATCAGGATTTCGGAATCGGATGTCAATGAACAGGCGCCGCTCTCCGCAGCTCGTTCGAGATCGCACGGTCATGGCGTTTCACTCCGCCAGGCGCGTGCTTCCGCGCCGGCTCATGTAGCACCGCGCTCGCCGCTCCGCGACGGCGTTCGCGTCGCCGTCCACGCCTCGACGAGCAGAACGCGCCATCT
>CAYSCF010000491.1:0-4572 GCA_964429305.1 uncultured Sandaracinaceae bacterium
GCCTCGCCCAAGACGCAGTCCGCGCTGCTCGAGGCCATGCAGGAGCACCAGGTCTCGCTCGGCACCGAGACGTACGCGCTGCCGGCGCCGTTCTTCGTCATCGCGACGCAGAACCCGATCGACAACGAGGGCACGTACCCGCTGCCCGAGGCGCAGCTCGATCGCTTCCTGATGAAGGTCCTCGTCCGCTTCCCGACCGAGGACGAGATGGTGAACATCGTCGCGCGCACGGCGAACGCGATCGAGGCCGAGGTCGGCAAGGTCGCCGATGGCGATGCGATCATCGCGGCCGGCAAGACCATCCGTCAGATGCCGGTCGCCGACCACGTCTCGCGCTACGCGGTGCGCCTCGTGTTCGCGACGCATCCCGATCATCCGACCGCGCCTGCGTGCAATCGTCGCTACGTGAAGGCGGGCGCCTCGCCCCGCGCCGCGCAGTCGCTGCTCGCGGTCGCGAAGTTCTTCGCGCTGCTCGAAGGCCGGCTCAACGTGTCGATCGAAGATCTGCACAAGGCGGCGTACCCGTGCCTGCGCCACCGCATTCTCTTGAACTTCGATGCGCTCGCGGACGAGGCGACGACCGACACGCTGATCCGTCAGACGCTCATCGAGCTCGACACGAAGGACAAGAAGAGCGCGCCCGTACAGCTGAAGGAAGCCGGCGCCGGCAAGAAGCGCTGAGCCATGCGGGTTCTCGACGACGCGGCGAGGAGGCTGCTCGATCGGCTCGCGCTGCACGTGAAGCCGGGCGCGACGTCCACGCGGCAAGGTGGGCATCGCTCGCCCGTGCTCGCGAGCGGCGTCGAGTTCGCCGATCACCGCGCGTACGTCCCGGGCGACGACTTCCGACGCATCGACTGGAAGAAGTTCGCGCAGGGCGGCAACCTCGTGCTGCGTCAGTTCGAGGAAGAGCGTGACGCGCGCATCTACGTGATGCTCGATCTCTCGGGGTCGATGGCCCGCGGCAAGCCCTCGAAGTTGGAGGCGGCCAAGAAGATCGGCGCTGCGTTCGCGTACGTCGGGATGAAGCGCTTCGATCGATCGATCGTGATCCCGTTCGGCGACGATCTCGAGCGCGCGAGCCGACCGCTGCGCGCCGCGGGTGATCTCCCCGAGGTCGATCGCTTCCTGAGCGAGTGCACGGCCGGTGGGCCCACGCATTTTCCGCAGGCCGTGCGCACGCTCGCCGAGCGCTGGCCCAAGCGCGGCCTGGTCGTCGTCGTCAGTGATCTGATGAAGCCGGACGGATTCCCGGAAGCGTTCCGAACGCTCGGCGCGCTCGGGCACGAGCTGCGCGTGGTGCATCTGTCTTGCGAAGAGGATCGGCATCCGAAGCTCGAGGGCGAGCTCGAGCTCTTCGACGCCGAGACGGGCCAGACTGTGCGCCTTCGGATGAACAAGGATCTGATCCAGGCTTACGTAAAGGTCGTCGATCGCCACCTCGGCGATTGCCGCGACGCGTGCCGACGCGCGGGCGGACGCTTCGTCGACATCGAGGTCGAGGCGAGCGGCGAAGCGATGCTGAAGAAGGCCTTCGCCGGCACCGAGAAGAAGAAGGCGGCATGACGATCGCGAGCAGCGTGCCGTGCGCGAGCGGCGTGCAGTCATGAGCTTCGCGGCGATGCCGGCGTGGCTGGTGGCGGTGGGGATCGCGGGCGCGCTGCTCGCGGTGCTCCTCCTCTATCTGCTGCGTCGCACGCCGCGCGCGCAGGTCGTCTCGAACGTCGAGTTCTGGCTCAAGGCGCTCGAGAACAGCCGGCCGAAGTGGCTCGCCTCGTTCCGCATTCCGCTGATCGCGCTCCTGCTCTCGATGCTGGTCGCAGCGGCGATCGTGTTCCTCGCCGGCGATCCACGGTTCGGTGCGGGCGTGCGCGGCACGACCGTGATCGTGCTCGACGTCGGTCGCACGATGGGCGCGCGCGAAGAATCGGGCGGCCGCCGCATCGATCATGCGGTGGCCGAAGTGCGTCGCTGGGCCGAGCGCACGACGATCACGGGTGAGCTCGCGATCGTGCGCGCTGGCATGCGCGCGAGCGTGCTCCTGCCCGTGACCGACGCCGCGAGCGATCTCGAGGCGCCGCTCGCATCGCTCGACACCGACGATGGCCCGAGCGATCTCGACGCCGCGCTCGCGCTCGCCGATGAGATCGTGGTCGCACGCTCCGGTGGTGCGGCGCCGATCGGTCAGATCGTCGTGCTCACCGATCATCCGGTGCGCCACGCGACGCGTACGACGCAGGTGGTGCTCCCCATCGGCACGAGCGCCGACACCATCGGCATCGCGTCGTTCTCGGCGCGGCGCGTCCCGACCGCGGTCGGCGAGTACACGGCGCGTATCGCGGTGCGCAACTACGCCGCGCGCGAGGGCCACGCGCACGTGGTGGTCCGCGACGGCGACGTCCCACTGCTCGACGAGACGATCCAGCTCGGCGGCCACGAGGAGCGCGTGCTCTCGGCCGAGGGCTTCTCGAGCGCGCGCGCGGAGCTGTCCGCCGAGCTCACCTCCATCGGCATCGCGGGCTCGAGCGATGCGCTCGACGTCGACGATCATGCGTACGCCGTCGTCGACGCGCTCGAAGCGACGCGCGTGCTCTTCGTGACCGACGGCGACCCGTTCGTGGAGGCGGCGCTCACCGCGCACCCCGGCCTCGAGGTCGACCGCATCGGCACGTCGGGCCTCGCGACGCAGACCACGGCCTCGCTCTCGCACTATCACGCGGTCGTTCTCGATCACGCGGCCCTTCCGGCGGGCGTCGATCACGCGGCGATCGTGGTCTTCGATCCGATCGATCGCGGGCCGGTCGCGCTCGGCGCGACGCTCCGCAACCCGCGCATCACCGGTGTGCTCGGGAGCCATCCGGTGATCTCGGGCCTGCGCTTCGACACGGTGCACCTCGATTCGGCGCGGGCGATCGTCGAGGCCTCGGGCGACGACGTGCTGCTGCGCAGCGGCGATCGTGCGATCGCGGTCGCGCGCGAGGCTCTGTCGCTTGCGGGGCGCTCGCGCCTGGTCGTGTTCGGCTTCGCGACGAGCGCCACCGATCTCGTGCGCGGTGAGTCGTTCCCGTTGCTCGTGCACCACGCGCTCGCGTGGGTGACCGATCGCGCCGAGCCCACGCCGCTCGCGCGCCGCCTCGGTGGATCGCTGCTCGCCGAGGCCGGTCAGGAGCTGCGCGGTCCCGACGGCGAGCCGATCGATGCGCCCGCCGGGCTGATCCCGACGGTCGCGCGCGCAGGTCTCTATCACGTCGGCGGCCGCGCGATCGCGTACGGCGGGACCGATCTCGCCGGCCCGCTCGGCGCGGGCGCGACCGGCGGAACGTTCCTCACCGAGAGCGAGCTGCCGCCGCTGGCCGTGATGGTCGCGATCGGGCTCTTGCTCTTCATGCTGCTCGAGTGGGCCCTCTTGCATCGTGGAAGGCTCGAGTAAGCGGATGCCCACGATCACCGTCGGCTTCGTGCTCGCGCTCTACGGCTTGATCGCCGTGCCGCTGGTCGTGCTGCTCGCGATCCGCAGCAAGTTCCTGCTCTCGCCGCGACGTCGGATGATCGCCACCGCGACGCGCGCGCTCGCGGTTGCGCTGGTCGTGCTCGCGATCGCGGATCTGCGCATCGGCTGGCCGACCCACGCGCTGGCCGTCGCGACCGCGATCGATGCGAGCGATGGCATCTCGCGTCAGGAGCGCGATGCACTGCGCGCATCGATGACGCAGCTCGAAGCGACGCGGCCCGACGTCACCTTCTCGCACACGCCTGCGCCCGCACCGGGCGAGCCGGAGCCGTCCGTCGCGAGCGCGCTCGGCGCGGCGACCGCGACGCTGCCACGCGATCACGTACGGCGCGTCGTCGTGGCGACCGACGGGCGCGACGAGGACGGCTCGCTCGCCTCGGCGATCTCCGCGGCGCACGACGACGGCATCGAGGTGTCGGTGCTGCCGATCGGCGATCGGCCGCCGATCGATCTCGTCTCGCTCGTCTCGCTCGATGCGCCGCGTCTCGTGCACGCCGAAGAGACGGTCGACGTCTCGCCCACGCTCTTCGCGAGCCGCGAGACCGACGCGCACCTCGAAGCGTTCTTGAACGGCGCCAGCGTCGCGACGGCCGATCACCACGCGCTCGCGGGCGACTCGAACGCGCGCCTCTCGGTGCGCTTCCCGACCGATCCGGGGATCTACGAGCTCGAGGTCGCCGTCTCCGCGCCGGGCGACGTCGTGAGCGTCAACGATCGCTGGCGCGCGCTCGTCGAGGTCCTTCCCAAGCCGCGCGTGCTCATCTTCCACGATGCCGGAGACAGCGAGCCCGCGCTCGTCGCGACGCTGCGCGACGCCGGTATGGAGGTCGAGGTGCGCACGCCGCAGAGCGCGCCCACCACGACCGACGGATACGATCGCTTCGCGCTGGTGATCTCGGACGAGATCGAGCTCGGCGACTACTCCGACGTGCAGCAGACCGCGCTGCGCAGCTGGGTCGAGGACGAAGGTGGCGGCTGGATCCGCGTCACGGGCGGCCGGCCGGTGCGCAGCACGCCGCGCACGCTGCGCGAGATCGAGCCGATCGGTCCGCCGCCCGCGC
>CAYSCF010000492.1:0-4516 GCA_964429305.1 uncultured Sandaracinaceae bacterium
GCGAGCGGAGCATGGCTGTCCGGCTCGCAACTCCACTTTTTCAGCAGCCTGCTAGTGGCTTCAGGCACTCCGTTCGGGGCGGAGACGACGCAGGTTCGAATCCTGTCGTGCCGACTGGTTTCTTGTCTCGACCGGAGTGCCCGGCTCTGCCGGGCCGACACAATGATGTGTCGGGTCCGCTTCGCGGACCACTTCGGTCGGTCTCAACCCGCCGGGGTGGTGGAACGGCAGACACGACGGTCTCAGAAACCGTTGCAATGAGCGTGCAGGTTCGACTCCTGTCCCCGGCAAAATCGCTGCGTCAGAGATGCAGATGAAGGATCGGTGCTCCATGGACACGACGTTGGTGCTGACTCAGTCGTATGTTCCTCATCGCATCGTGACGTGGCAGCGCGCCGTCACGATGCTCTTCGACGACAAGATCGAGGTGCTCGTGTCGTACGACACGCTGCTTCGCTCGCCGTCGCTCACGATCCCGATGCCGGCCGTCGTGCGGATGCTCTCTGCGCTGCGTCCGCGGCGGAAGGGCGTGAAGTTCTCGCGCGTGAACGTGCTCTCGCGCGATGGCAACGCCTGCCAGTACTGCGGCCGCAACGCGCCGACGCGCGAGCTGACGTTCGATCACGTCGTGCCGCGCGCCCAGGGTGGTCGCACGCACTGGGAGAACATCGTGACCGCGTGCATCGGCTGCAACGCGCGCAAGGGTGCGCGTACGCCGGCCGAGGCGCGGATGCCGCTGCGCAAGCAGCCGTATCGGCCGCGTGAGCTGCCGATCGCCAACCTGCAGGTCCATCTCGGCCGCGGCATCCCCGAGGCCTGGAAGGACTGGCTCGTCACCTCCTGATCGGAGCGAGCGTCGTTTCCGCGACGCTCGCTCCAACTTGCCGCGTCGTGCGTCTGGCGACGCTGACCCGCTGTCGACGGGTCGAGAGGGGTTCGATTCCCCTACGCGGCGTCCTTCACCGAGAGCTCGCGCGCCCCTCCTGGCCGAGACCGCGCGAGACTCTTTTCTACGGCACAGGCTGAGGCAGCCGGCGAGCTTCCAACCCTCGCGTCGACTCGGTTCGATTCCGAGGTGCCGTGCTGTTCGTCTTCGTCTCTCGTCTGCGTCTCTCGCTCGGAGGGTGAATTGGTCTGGGACCGACGGTGTCTCGAAAACACATGGGAGCTCCGGCTCTGGCGTTCGATTCGTCCGCCCTCCTTCGTTCCTGTCGCGGTCGTCTTCCGGTGAGGACGTTCGATTTTCAATCGGATGAGTGGCGTTCGACTCGCCACCGCGACGTTCGTGTTCCTGTCGCCGTCGTCTTCCGGGAGGACGCTCGGTTCTCAACCGACCCAGGGCGGGTTCGACTCCCCCCGGCGACGATTCTCTCACTCGAAAGAGGTGCTCATCATGGCAAACAAGAATCTGTTCCAGTCCATCTTCGGCAAGCTCCTGCCCAAGACCGATACGGTCAACGAGGCAGGCGGCAATGCCTACGCCTTCGGTCCCGAGCACGCGCTCGCGCAGCTCGCCGTGACCGGTTGCCTGAACGCGACGTTCTACGCATCGGCCGAGACGCAGCTCACGGACATCGTGGCGCTCGCATCGAAGGTCGATCCGAAGTTCCTCGCGAAGGTCGCGATCTACGCGCGCGAGCAGGGCCTCATGAAGGACATGCCTGCCGTGCTCGTCGCGATCCTCTCGGTGCGCGACCCGGCGCTCTTCGCCCTCACGTTCGATCGTGTCATCGACAACGCGAAGATGCTCCGCACCTTCGTGCAGGTCATGCGCTCGGGCCAGGTCGGCCGGAAGTCGCTCGGCACGCGGCCGAAGAAGAAGATCCTCGGCTGGCTCGAGAAGCAGTCGGACGATCAGCTCTTCCGGTCGTCGGTTGGTGACGCGCCATCGCTCGCCGACGTCGTGAAGATGGTGCACCCCAAGCCCAGCTCGCCCACGCGTCGTGCGCTCTTCGGCTACTTGATCGGCAAGGATCACGTCGCCGCGGATCTCCCGACGCTCGTCACGCACTTCGAGTCGTTCAAGAAGGACTCTTCGGGCGAGCTGCCCGACGTGCCCTTCCAGCTGCTCACGTCTCTCTCGCTGGGCCCGGCCCAGTGGGCTCAGATCGCGCAGCACGCCTCGTGGCAGACGACGCGCATGAACCTCAACACGTTCGCGCGTCACGGCGTGTTCGACGTGCCCGGCATGACCGAGCTCGTCGCGGCACGCCTGCGTGATCCGAAGGCGATCGCGAAGGCGCGCGTGTTCCCGTATCAGCTGCTCGTCGCGTACCTCGCGACGCGCGGCACGGGCGTCCCGGCAGCGATCGCCGAGGCGCTCCACGATGCGATGGAGCACGCGACCCACAACGTGCCTTCGCTCGAAGGCAAGAAGGTGTGGGTGCTCGTCGACGTGTCGGGCTCGATGAGCTCGCCGATCACCGGTCATCGCAAGGGCGCGACCACGGCAGTGCGTTGCGTCGACGTCGCGTCGCTGTTCGCAGCGACGATGCTTCGTCGCAACGCGAGCGCCGAGGTGCTCTGCTTCGACACGGCACCGCGGCCGGTGCACGTCGAGCGGCGCGACTCGGTGATGACCAACGCACGCGTGCTGGCGGCCGTGGGCGGTGGCGGCACGAACACGTCGTCGGCGCTCGCGCAGCTCAACGCGCAGCGTGTCGAGGCGGACCTCGTCATCTACGTCTCGGACAACGAGTCGTGGATCGACGCTGGCCGCGTGGGCACGCACACGGCCACGATGGCCGAGTGGAACCGGCTCGCCGCTCGCAACCCGGGCGCCAAGCTGGTCTGCATCGATCTCACCCCGCACGCCCACACGCAGGCCAAGGGTCGCCAGGACATCCTCAACGTCGGAGGTTTCTCCGACAAGGTGTTCGACGTGATCTCGGCCTTCGTCTCGGGCGGCCTCGGCAGCGGTCGTTGGGCCTCCGTGATCGACGCCATCACGATCTGACTCGGTGATCGTCGAGGCACTTGCTCGCTCTCGCGCGGATCGTTCGCGATCCGCGCGAGGGCTGGCGACCTATCTCTTCCCTTCACGAAAGTCGGTGGCCCATGGAACGCAAGCTCGTCTCGATTCAGCGGATCGATCGGATCGATCCGATCGTCGATGCCGATCGCATCGCGAAGGCGCGCGTGATGGGCTGGGACGTCGTCGTGAACAAGACGGACTTCCGCGAGGGAGACCTCTGCGTCTTCTTCGAGATCGACTGTCTGCTCCCGTCGACGGCGCCCTGGGCCGAGTTCCTGCGCGCGCGCGGCTTCCGCGTGAAGACGATGCGTCTGCGCGGCGTGCTCTCGCAGGGCCTCGCGCTTCCCACCTCGATCCTCGAGGGTGAAGTCCCGGACGTCGGGACCGACGTTCGCGAGCGCCTCGGCGTCGTGAAGTTCGAGCCGATCGTTCCGGTCGGCGGCGACGTGGCGGCCCCGTTCCCGGAAGGCATTCCGAAGACCGACGAGATTCGTCTCCAGTCGGCGCTCGGCGTGCTCGACGAGATGCGCGGCGTGCCGTTCGCGATCACGACGAAGCTCGACGGTACTTCGACGACGTTCTACGTCGATGCGGACGGCGTGCTCAGCGCGTGCTCGCGCAACTGGACGCTCGCTCGAGGCGACTCGGCCCCGTGGTGCATCGCCGAGCGGCATCGGCTCGCGGAAGTGATTCCGCGGCAGATGGCCGTGCAGGGCGAGCTCTGCGGTCCGGGCATCCAGAAGAACCGACTGGGCCTGCCGGCAGTCGAGTGGCACGTGTTCGACGCGTACGACGCGCGAGCGCAGCGCTACCTCGACCACCGCGAGCTCGCGGCCTTCTGCGCCGAGCGTTCGCTGAAGACGGTGCCGTGCGAAGCGATCGTCGAGGGGCAAGAGGCCGCGGCGTTCGATCACTCGCTCGCGCACTGGCTGACGCGCACCGCCGGTCGCTACGAGGGCACCAAGAACCGCAAGGAAGGCATCGTCGTTCGTCCGCTCGTCACGCGCCGCTCGGAGACGCTCGGCGCGCGGCTCTCGTTCAAGGTCATCGACAACGATTTCCTCCTGAAGCAGGACGAGTGAATTCATCGGCTCGTCCGCTCCGGCCCCTGCCGTCCGCGGGCTGCGCCCGCTTCCGTCCGGGTCCTCCGGGACGAGCACTCCTGTCGACTTCACCACCGCGTGAGCGCTCGCCGAGCTCGCCCTCGGCGAGCTGCTCCGCACCTTATCTCTGGAAGCTGAACCGGCGTAGGCGCCGGGCCCGGCCGCTACCCGGTGCGTCGTGAGAAATCGCGATGAGGATCGAGACCTCCGACTTCCGTTTCTGTTCGGGGTGCCAGCACCAAAGGAGGTGCACCGGCCTCTTAAGCCGGCAGCGCCGGGTTCGATCCCCGGGCATCCCATCGTTCTCTGGGGAATGGGCTAATGGCAGGCCGCCGGCTTCTGGTCTCGCCCGGAGTGCCCGGCGAGGCCGGGCCGACACAATTGTGTCGGGTCCGCTACGCGGACCACTCCGGTCGACCGGAGTGTCGTGGTTCGACTC
>CAYSCF010000493.1:0-4482 GCA_964429305.1 uncultured Sandaracinaceae bacterium
CGGCGAGCACGCTCCTGTCGACGCTACGAGAGCGTGCAGCGCTCGCGGCCGCGCGCGCGGTGCAGCCCGCGGCGAGCGGTGAGGAGATCGAGGAAGCGGCGCCGGATCTCGAGGCGCCTCCTGGTGCCGTGGAGGTCGCGGGCGATGCGGCGAGCGCACCTCCGTTGCTCGACACGCCGGTCGCGCTGCCGGACTTCTTCCGCCAGCGGCTGCAGCAGGGCTTCTACGTGAGCCTCGATGCCGAGGTCGACGACGATGGTCGACACTTCCTGCGCACGATCCGCGGCGCGTACGTGCCCGCCGACGCCATGACGCCGGCCGAGCCTCCGTCCATGCGCGGCGTCGTGCTGGAAGGCGCATGGCAGCCACCGGTCGGCTTCGTGTACCGCCGCGGCGCCTCCTCGCTCACGCGAGAATCGAGCACCGGCATCCTGCGCGAGCACGGCGAGGCCGAGTACCACCGTCCGATGCGCCTGACCGACGAGCGCATCGAGCGCCGCGGCGGCGGCGTGTACCGCGTCGCGCGCGACGGAACGATCGTGCGCGAGACTGCGATGCGGATCGTCGAGCCGATCACGCGCCCGACGCAGATCCCGGAGGCGGATCGCTGGATCCACGTCGACCTCTCCGAGCAGACGCTCGTGGCCTACGAGGGCGACCGCGCGGTCTTCGCGACGCTGGTCTCGACCGGCCGTGAGGGCTTCGCGACGCCGACGGGCACCTACCGCATCCAGAGCAAGCACGTCTCGACGACGATGGACGATCCGGACTCTCCGACCGAGGCGTACTCGATCGAGGACGTGCCGTGGACGATGTACTTCGAGGGCAGCTACGCGCTGCACGCCGCCTTCTGGCACGACGGCTTCGGCCGCGTGCGCAGCCACGGCTGCGTGAACCTCGCACCGGCCGACGCGCGCTGGCTCTTCGAGTGGACCACGCCGGGCCTGCCGCCGGGCTGGCACGGCATCATCGCCTCGGCGCGCACGCCGGGGACTTGGGTCCACATCACGGAGTGACGCGTCGCGCGCGACTGGTGCGCCGGCTACGGGTGGCGCAGCGGCGGCGTCGGCGGCGGAACGGCCGGCAGGCCGAGGCGGATGCGGTCTTGTGCCGCGCGATCGCCCGCGGCGCCCGGCGGCATGATGCGGCCGCGCTCGACACCCGGGCCCGGGCTCGCGGCCGCGCCGACGGCGGGCTCACCCTCGGGCTGGCCGGGGACCGTCGGGTGCGCCTCGGCGACGCCGCCGACCACGCGACGCACGATCGCCGCGACGACGTGCACGGGCGTGAGCGGACGATTCTCCGGCGCGCCCGTCTGCACCACGCGCGCGACCTGCGATACGACGTAGTCGGGCGAGCACTGACCGAAGATGGTCGCGGTCCCGTCGAGCTCCTGGTGCGGCCCGTCCGTGATGTAGAACTGCCCGCCGCCGCTGTTGGGATCGTTGTCGAACGTCGCCATCGCGAGCCGGCCGATGCGGTCGTGCGAGAGCGTCTCGCTCTGCTCGAGCGGC
The DNA here is from genome assembly GCA_964429305.1 of uncultured Sandaracinaceae bacterium. Classification (GTDB taxonomy): domain Bacteria; phylum Myxococcota_A; class Polyangia; order Polyangiales; family Sandaracinaceae; genus JBBSAT01. Next base: position 1,515 of record CAYSCF010000493.1, read on the forward strand.
ACCGTGAAGCCGACGCGGCCCGTGCCATCGCCGAGGTAGTCGCCGCCCTGGATGATGTACTCGGGGATGACGCGGAAGAAGACGGAGCCGCGGTAGTACGGGCGGTGGACCCACTGGCCCGCGCGCGCATCCCACCAGCCGCGCCGTCCTCGCGCGAGGCCGACGAACGCGGCGACCGCGTGCGGCGCGCGATCGGGATAGAGCTCGCAGAACATCACGCCGAGATCGGTCTGTATCTCCACGATCAGATCGCCGTCGATCGGCAGGCCCTCGAGCGCGTCGTCGAGCGACCAGCTCGCGTCGGGATCGGGCACGTTGGGCGTCATGATCAGGTGCTCGCGATCGATCGGGCGCTCGCCGGGCGCGGTCGTCGACGTGGGATGCGAGCCCGCGAACACGATCGTCTCGCCGTCTTCGGTCGTCGCGGTCGTGCCGGTGCGCGGCGGCACGCCGGAGGCCTCGGGCGTGCCGCTCGCCGTCGGAGCGCCGCTGGCGGGCGGGGTCTCCGTCGTGGACGTGCTGTTCCCACTGCACGCGGCGGTGCCGAGGAGCGATGCGCAGACAAAAGGTACGAATCGGAGATACATGGCGATCGGACGCGCTACCACGGACCACGCACGCATGCCCGTCCTTGGGCAGGGTCGAACGCTTCGTCGTAGAGTGCCCCGGTGAGCGGTCGCGTGTACTTGGTGGGCGCCGGGCCGGGCGATCCCGAGCTGATCACGCAGCGGGGCGCGCGGCGGCTCGGCGAGGCCGATGTCGTCCTCTACGACGCGCTCGCTCACCCGGATCTGCTCGATCTCGCCCCATCGGGCGCCGAGAAGGTGTTCGTCGGCAAGCGGGCAGGCCGCGTCAGCGAGCGACAGAGCGCGATCACCGCGAAGATGATCGAGGCCGCGCGCGCCGGAAAGACGGTCGTGCGCCTCAAGGGCGGCGATCCCTATCTCTTCGGCCGGGGCTCGGAAGAGGCCGAGGCGCTCGCGGCGGCCGGCATCGAGTTCGAGGTCGTCCCGGGCGTGAGCTCGCCCTCGGCGGCGGCCGCCTACGCGGGGCTCTCGCTCACGCATCGCGATCACGGGAGCAGCGTCGCGTACCTGACGGCGACCGAGTCGCCCGAGAAGGATCGCTCGAGCCACGACTGGAGCAAGCTCGCGACGGCGACCGACACGCTCGTGATCTTCATGGGCGCGCGGCACCTCGAGGCATTGATGGCGCTGCTCGTGGAGCACGGTCGCGCGCCGAGCACGCCCGCCGCCGTGATCGTCCGCGGCTCGCTCCCGTCGCAGCGCGTGATCGAAGGAACCGTCGCGACGATCGCCGATCGCGCCGCGGCAGCGAACGCGGGAACGCCGGCGCTCACCATCGTCGGCGAGGTCGTGAGCCTGCGTCGCCAGCTCCGCTGGTTCGACACCAAGCCGCTCTTCGGCGCGCGCGTTCTCGTGACGCGACCCGAAGGCAGCGAGGGAACGCTCGTCACCATGCTGCGCGACCGCGGGGCCGAGCCGATCTGCGCGCCCGCGATCGTCATCGCGCCGCCCGTCGATCGCGCGCCTCTCGATCGGGCCGTGCGTGCGCTCGGCGACTACGACTGGATCGCGCTGACGAGCGCCAACGGCGTGCGGGCGCTCTTCGCAGCGCTGCAAGCAGCGAGCCTCGATGCGCGCGCGTTCGGCCGCGCTCGTGTGCTCGCGATCGGGCCTGCGACCGCCGCGGCGCTGCGCGACCACGGCGTGCGCGCCGATCTCGTCCCCGCCGAGTTCCGCGGAGAGGTCGCGGCCGCCGCGCTGATCGCCACCGGAGATCTCCACGGTCGTCGCATCCTCTTGCCGCGCGCCGAGGTCGCGCGCGACGCGCTCCCCGACGCGCTGCGTGCGGCCGGCGCGCAGGTCGACGTCGTGACCGCGTATCGAAACGTTGCGCCCGATGCGCACGCGCAGGCACGCATCGCGTCGCTGATCCGCGAGGGCGCGGTCGACGTCGTCACGTTCACGGCGCCCTCGACCGTCCGCGAAGTGCTCGCGGTGCTGGGCGAAAACGGCGCGCACGAGCTCGCGCGTCTGCGCGTCGCCTCGATCGGCCCCGTGACGACCGAGGCCGCACGGAAAGCGGGCGTGCGCGTCGACGTGACGGCCCGCGACTACACGGCCGAGGGGCTCGCGGTTGCGCTCGAACGGGACGCGAGGGAGAACCCGCGACCGCCATGATCCGACGCGTCGCGCTCTCTCTCGCTCTGGCCACGTGTGCCGCTCTGCTCGGCTCGTGCAGCAAGCCGGGCCCCGGCAACGTGGTCATGTACTTCACCACGCCGGACGGCAGCATGCTCGACGGCGGCATCCCGCTCGCGATGACGATCCCCGGCAACACGTCGTGGGAGAGCTCGCCGTGGATGGGCACCGACGTGCACTGGCTGCCTTACGGCGCCCACGTGCAGCTCGACCTCCACCACGACCTCGGCCGCGTCCCGACCGGCGTCATCACGTACCTCTCGTTCACGGAGGACGGCATGGATCCGTCCCAGGCCGCAGGCGATCTCGCGCGCATCGTGACCGTCGACGTAGACCACGTGGTCGTCTGGAACGACACGAACGGCATCTACTTCGCGCGCGTCGTCGTGTTCTGAATCGGCTCAAGCTCGCGGCCCGATCCGCCGAAGAGCCAGGCATGAAAGCGTGGCTCATCGTGCTGCCGCTCGGTCTCGCAGGTGGCGCGGCCGGCGGTTACTTCGGGCGGCCGGCCGTCGATCGCGCGATGGGCGGCGTCGGCCAGATCGAGGCGCAGGTGGTCGGCGAGCGGCGCGACAACGATCGGCTCGTGCTCACGCTGCGATCGGGCGACGACACGATGCTCGCCACGTTCCGCACCCGCGTGGCCGACATCGCCGAGCTCGTGACGCCCGGCGACACGATCACGCTGCGAACGCGCGCGACGACCGTGTTCGCGGACGACGTGCCGATCGTGAGGGTGGCGC
>CAYSCF010000494.1:0-4470 GCA_964429305.1 uncultured Sandaracinaceae bacterium
CGCGATCACACCGCTCGGTGGACTCTCGCTCATGGGCGGATGGATCGCGCTCGGCGTCGCGGCGGTGCCGCGAGCGACGAAGACGTGATCACGTGCAGGTGTCGTCGTGCACGATCTCGGTCGCGTGCGGCGGACAGCCATGGCCCGTCGTCGTGTACCAACCCGCCGACGTCGTGCCGACGCGCTGACACATCGCCGTGAGCCCGGCGCAGCCGATCACGCAGATCAACGTCCCATCCGGCTGGTACCAGCCCTCCTGCGGCGTGCCGACGTGCATGCACGCGGGCATCGTCGAGGCGGCCGGCGGAAGACAGCACTCGGTTCCGAGCCCCGGCCCACAGCTGTACATCGTCGCGTCGCCGACGTGGCCAGGGGCCGGACACGCGCTGGGGACGAGGGCGACGCAGTGGCCGCCAGCGTTCACGCACGCGTTTCCCCCGTCGGGACGATTCGCATCGACGACGTTCGCATCGACGACGTTCGCATCGACGACGTTCGCATCGACGACGTTCGCGTCGACGACGTTCGCATCGACGACGTTCGCATCGAGATCCGACGGAGCATCCGGGCCTGAATCGCTCGTGGAGACGGCGTCGGGCGCGCTCGCTGCATCGTGCGAGGCGTCTCGTCCGGTGTCCGCCGCCGAAGCCGCATCCGTTCCGGAGTCGTGGGCTCCTGGTCCGGCGTCGAAGCGCGGCTGCTCTGGCTGCGAGGGACAGCCCGTGAGGGCGACGACGAGCACGGCGAGGCACGAGATCGAGAGGCGCATCGCTACACGCTATGCAGGTCTCGCGTTCCTCGCAACTCCTTCGGACGCGCTACTCTGATCGCGTGATCGCCGCCGTGCTCTACGTTCTGTCCTCGATCCTCGGCATGCTCGAGCTGCTCATCGTCGGGCGCATCGTCGCGAGCTGGCTCGGCGCCGATCGATCTCGCACGATCGTCCGCATGCTCTACGAAACGACCGAGCCCGTGCTCGCGCTCGTGCGGCCGTGGACGCGTCGCATCCCGGGCCCGCTCGACTGGTCGCCGTGGGCCGCCATCCTGCTGATCCAGGCCGCACGCATCCTGCTCTCGTCGTTCTTCTGAGATCACTCGAGCAGCGCGCCCAGTGCAGCGCGCAGCGTCTCGACGTCCTTGCCGTCGATGAATGAAGTGACGGTGGACCCCGTGTCGGTGACGCGCACGCAATGGCGTCCGGCCACCATCGTCATCTGCGCGCGCTCGGCGACGCGAACGCGCTTGGCGATCTCGTCGAGCCGGGGCGTACCGATCGCGGCGGGGCTCCGCAGGTGCGCGCGTGGCGCGAAGCGCAGCTCGACATCCTCGCCGAGCAGTTCCGCGGCGCCCATCGTGAGCAAGGAGTCGACGAGCGCGTGCGGCTTGGCGTCGCAGAGCTGACCCCAGTCGCTGCCGTACTCCGCGGTCATGTCGTCGGCCCATGCTCCGCGCCGGCGCCCGCCCTTCACGTCGAGCTCTTGGTCGTCGACGATGCAGTCGAAGTCCTCTTCCGACTTGCCGCTCTCCACGACCGTGACGGTCAGCGTCCGAACGGGCTTCTTGATGCCATTCGCCAGCCGGCGCGCGAGCGCGAAGGCCAGCGACGCGTCGAGCCCGTCCACGCGGATGCAGCTACCGAGCTTGCCGCCTGCCGTCCGCACTTCGAGCTCGGATGGCTCCGCAGACGCAGCGTATCCGAGGCGCGTCATCGTCTCGCCGAAGAGCTCGAGCGCGCCGCGCGCGCTGCGGTCGAAGTAGAGCAACGCTCCGATCAGCGCCATTCGTCCTCGATCCCACGAGGACGAATGGCGTGCAAGCGCGGAGCAGATCAGGGCGCGGTGATGCCGTTGTTGTCGAGCGCGACCAGCGTCTGCGCCAGCGCGCGTCCGTGGAGCGACGCGCCCGTCTGCATGGTGATGCTCGTGGCGCAGAGGATGATGCCCTCGAACTGCGAGCTCGTGCCCGTCGTGACCTGACCGGCGACCTGCCAGAACACGTTGGACGCCTGCGCGCCGCCGATGAGCGTGATGCTCGCGTTGGTGCCGAGGACCAAGCCGTCGTCGACCTGGAAGATCCAGACGTCGTTCGCGCCGCCGCTGAGGATGAGGCCGAGCGGAATGTTGACGCTGCTCGCCCAGTGATAGAGCCCCGGTGCGAGCGTGCCTGCGAGGGTGCCGCCGAGCAGATCGTTCACGCCGCCCGTGCGGCCTGCCGCATCGAGATAGGCCGCCTGCATGCTGCCGACCGCGCTGATGAGGTTCGCGTGTGTCGGCGTCACGTAGTCCGCCGCATACACGTGGAACGGTGCGACGACCGACGGGGACGACGAGAAGACGCCGCTCGAGTCGAGGATGAGCCCGAGGCCCGTGATGTTGCTCGCGGCCGCGGGGCTGAGCCCGACGTTGCCGTTGATCATCGAGCCGAGGACGTTCGTGATGCCGCTCTCGGCGAGCACGAGGTAGCCCGCCGCGCTGGCGAGGTCGCCGTCCGTGCCGATGACGACCGGTGCCGGCCCGAGGTGCCCAGCGTCGGAGCCGCCATCGTTTCCGCCGTCCGTGCCCGCATCCGTTCCACCGTCGATGCCGCCGTCGTGGCCTGCGTCCGTTCCGCCGTCGATGCCGCCGTCGTGGCCTGCATCCGTTCCGCCGTCGATGCCCCCGTCGTGACCGCCATCGACTCCGGTGTCGGGCACGATGACGATGCCGCCATCGTTGCCCGCGTCGAGACCCGTGTCGGGGCCGACGTTCGCATCGAAGGGCCCGGTGTCACCGATGTCGGCATCGTGCCCGCCGTCGCGACCCGCATCGGTCGCGGCGTCGTGCGTGTCCGCATCGGCCACGAAGGCATCGGTTCGGTTCGCATCGGGGATCGGCCCGAAGATCGGTCGATCTCCACAGCCGACCGCGACCAGGCACATCAAGCCAGTCATCCACGTAGCGCGGCTCATCGCGCACCTCCTTCGACGTTCGGCTGGGCATCGGTCGGAGCGGGATCCGTCACGCGGAACTCCACGCGTCGATTCTCTTCGCGTGCTCCGCGCGAGGTTCCGGCCGCGATGGGCCGCGTCTCACCGAATCCGCGCGCGACGAGGCGCGAGGCCTCGATGCCGTGGTCGACGAGCCATTGCATCACGCTCTGCGCTCTGCGCTCGGAGAGCTCCATGTTGTGGGCGTCGTCGCCGACGTCGTCGGTGTGGCCCTCGATCGAGATGCGACGAATCTCGGGAGTGAGGCGCAGCGCTTCTGCGAGCGCCGTGAGCACGCCACGGCTGCGCGGAAGGATGGTCTCGCGACCCGTCGCGAAGAAGACGGGCTGCTCGATGGAGATCGAGTCGAGGTGCATGACGACGAGGCCCGGACAGCCGTTGCGTCGCGGATTGCTGCTCGGTGCGCCCGGCTCCGTCGGACAAGCGTCCGTCGCGTCGGGGATCATGTCGTGATCCTGATCGGGCAGCGGACAGCCGGGGCGCGCCGGATCCGGGTGGAAGCCCGCGTGCTCGGTGCGGCACTGGTCTGCGTGGTTGAGCACGCCGTCGCCGTCGTCGTCACCGTCGGGGCAGCCTGCGCGCTCCGGATCGGGCGTCGGGCCTGCAGGCGTCGTCGGGCACGCGTCGTCCGGGTCGTACACGCCGTCCGCGTCGCTGTCGGGCAGCGGGCAGCCGAGACGCGCCGGATCGGGATGATCGCCGCGCGGCTCCGTCGGACAGAGGTCGTCGCGATCGTCGATGCCGTCGTGATCGGAGTCGAGCAGCGGACAGCCCGCGCGCTGCGGATCCGGATTCGCTCCCTGCGGCTCCGTCGGACAGACGTCGTCGCGATCGTAGACGCCGTCGTGATCGCCGTCGGGGAGCGGACAACCGGGGCGACCCGGATCAGGCGCATCGCCGGCGGGAACGTCGGGACAGAGATCGTTCTCGTCGAAGAACCCGTCGTGATCGGAGTCGATCTGATGATGCGGGCGCGACGTGCCGACCGAGAGCGAGAGACCGTACGAGATCATCATCGCGTCCTGTCCGTCGCTCGGGCCCGACGCGAACGTGTGCGTGTAACGCGCGTACGGTCCGATGCCGACGTCGTTGCCCGCCTGGAACTCGAGCGCGATGCCCGCGTCGATCGCCAGGCGATTGAGGTCGCCCGTGTACGCGTAGTTCGCGTGACCGGAGATCATCAACCGCGCGACGTCGCCGAGCAGTGGCTCGAAGCGAATGCCGCCGCCCGCGAGGAACAATCGTCCGAGGCCCTGCGTCGTCGGGACGTCGGTCGTCGGGAACCAGAGCGCGCCGACGTTCAGCTCGATGTCGAAGAAGTCGGCCAGACGGATGCCGGGCATGAGCATGCCCGTGAAGCCGTTGTCGAAGCCGAGATCGTGACGCTGATGATCGGAGAGCATCCGAGCGCCTCCGATCTCGCCGTGGACGACGAAGTCCACCTGCGCCTCATTCAGCTCACGCGCAACGAAGGCGAGACCGAT
>CAYSCF010000495.1:0-4462 GCA_964429305.1 uncultured Sandaracinaceae bacterium
TCTTGCTTCAGCCTTCTTCGTCTCGCTGAGCTTCTAGCCCACGGCAAACAGCCGCGCTGCTGCGTCGATGACGCCGCAGCTTCCACGATCTTCGGCGAGGCCACGCTGTCCAGGCCAACCTCACCGTCGTCCGCTTGGCTTCCTTGCTTTCGCTCTTCTTCGCTCGGGTCCGGTTCTTCGTCCGGCTCTTGGTCTTGCTTCGATCTTACGTTCTTCGCTCGGCTTTGTCGCTCTCGGTCTGTTCGCCTCTCTCGAAGACGTCGCGCGGGCCCCGCATGTTCCTTTCATCGTGCGGTCTTTCCTTCGCCCCTCGCTGGGGCCCCGGCGTCTGAACCTTGGAACGCCGCGCTCTTCGCCGAGCGCGGCGTTCGCTTTTTGCGCGCTGCGCCGCGCTTTTCCGCGGCTCGATCTCGCGGAGCCTCGGCTATGCTCTGCGCCATGGTCGGCCCTCGTTCGCGACTCGCCGTCGTTCTCCTCGCTCTGGCGCTCGGTGCGTGCGGCGCGGCCTCCGCCGAGCTACGCCGCGCCGAGCAGTCCTACGAGCAGGCGCGCTACGAGAACGCGCTCTCGTGGCTCGCGGACCTCGAGCCGAACGCGCCCAACCTCGATCGCGACGAGCGCGCGCGATACTTCTACGTGCGCGGCATGACCGAGTACCGCCTCGGCCACCGCCCCGAGGCGCTCCACTATCTCGCCGTCGCCCGCGAGGTCTCCGGCGAGGATGGACGCGGCCTTCGCCCCGAGCAGCGCGACCTCATGACGCGCACGCTGGGCGAGCTGATGCCCACCGAGCCGATGACGCATCTGCCGCCCCCGGCCGCGGCCGACTGAGCCGCGTCTGATCAGCCGTTCTTGATGGCCGCCTGACGCGCGAGCCAGGTCGCTGCGCCCGCATGCGCGAGCAGCCACGGGCCCGCGACGACCAAGGGCAGAGCGAGCCGTGCCGACGGGACGACGGCTTCGACCAGCAGGTACGCCGCGAAGCCGAGGCTCACGCCAACGATGAGGGGCAGCATCCGCTTGTTCTGCAGGAAGAAGAGCACGCCGCCGAGCGGGATGAGCGCGGTCAGCGCGACCGTCGCCGTCAGCACACCCACGTGCGCGAACGAGCCGAGGTGCGCCAGCGCACCCGGCACGCCACCCGCCAGCCACGGCTCGAGCCCGCCGAGACCGACCGCCGAGAACGGTAGGATGGCGAGGCCACCTGCCACGGCGAATGCGATCGACGAGGTGAGGGCCGCGTTCACGCCGAGCTTTCCGCGCCGGCGCAGGCCCCCGAGCACCAGCGCACCGAGCGCGAGCGCCGCGAGGCCGCGCAGGCCCCCCTCTTCGTCCTCCGTGCGGGTGAGGGCGCCATCGGCGCGCACCAGGCCCGAGCCGAAATGCTGCACGTCGCCCACCGGCTCGGCCGTGTCGCGCAGCACGCGCTCGACCGCGTCCGGATCGGTCACGCCCGACGCGTGAATCAGCGCGGCGACACCCGCCACGTGCGGCGCAGCCATCGAGGTGCCCTGCCACGCGAGATAGTCGAAGCGGCGCACGTCACGCCCGACGATCGTGTTCTGCAGCACGCCGTCCGGCAGGCCATCTCCGTTCTGGTCGACACGCGTGTCCCCGCCCGGCGCGACCACGTCGAGGCCCTCGCCGTAGCAGGAATAGAAGGAGAGCTCGCGATCGAAGCGCGTCGCGCCGACCGCGATCACGTGATCATGGCGCGCGGGATACTCCACCGCGCTGTTCGACGAGTTGCCGGCTGCCGCGACGATCACGACGCCGTGGTCGTGCGCGTAGTCGATCGCCCGCTCGACGGTGCGCGATCGCATCCCGCCACCGAGCGACATGTTGATGACGTCGGCCCCGTGATCGGCCGCCCAACGAATCGCCGAGGCGATCGCGGCCCAGCCACCGGCTCCGCTCGCATCGAGCACGCGCAGAGGCATGATCGCCGCACCCGGCGCGACACCGGCCACACCGACACCGTTGTCGGTGCTCTGCGCGATCGTGCCCGCGACGTGGGTGCCATGCCCGTGCTCGTCGTCGGGAAAGGCGTCGTTGTCGACGAAGTCCCAGCCATCGACGAACCTCGTCTGCGCCAGGTCGGGCGCCTGCGCGAAGCGGCCGCCGTTGCGATATGCGACGCCGGTGTCGATCACCGCCACCACGGCGCCTTCGCCACGGCCTCGAGGCCACGCGCCCGGCATACCGATCTGATCGAGGTGCCACTGGTTGGCGTAGTACGGATCGTTCGGAATGAACCGATCGCCGCCGTCGCGTGGGGCGATGGCGAACGGATCGGGCCGCGCGATCGCACCCGCATCGGTGCGCTCCGGCACGGCCCAGCGGCGCTCGACCTCGACGGTCTCCACCTCGGAGTCGGCGCCCAGCGCGAGCAGCACGTCCGCCATCTCGCTGCGCGGAACGTCCACGCGATACAGCTGCGCGTCGGCCTCCATCGGATCGCCGAGCGCCGCAGTACCCGTGCGCCAAGGGTAGGGCGCGATCGCATCGGCGAGCTCGCGTCCGACCGTCTCGCGCTCGTCCGCGGACGCATCGTCGGCGAGATCGATCACCATCGCCCCGGTCTCGGGATCGACGGCGCCATCGCCGAAGTCCGTCCTGCGATCGGCATCACAGGCTCCGAAGGGGCATCCCCCGGTTCGCACCGCCACCGAGGTGCCCGCCAGCCCCAGGCCGACGAAGAGCAGAATGGCGATTCCGACGCGGCGCGACATGAGGCCTCCGTGGTGACGGCGTCCGCATGCGGAGAGCAGGTCGGAGCGACGTCCAATGAGAGTATCCCGGCACCCGTGCCCGTTCGCTACACAACCGAACGGGTGGGCATCGTTCGGCCATACGCACCAGCGTGGACGTTTGTTCCGGGCGCCGCTCCAATCTTGGGCGCTCAGACCAAGATGTCGCTCAGATCGATCTCTTCCTCGTCGGTTCCGGCCTCCAGCAGCAGGCGCGTGTCCATGAGACGTTCTTCGCCGAGCTGGCTCACGTAGTCGCGGATGTCGGGGAACGCCTCGACGAGACGGGTGAACACGTCGCGCGCGAGGAAGAGGACGGTGCTCGCGCGCGCTGCCGTGACGCTGGCCGTCGCGGGGCTGTCCTCGAGCAGCGAGATCTCGCCGAACACGTCGCCGGGCTTGAGCGAGGCGAGCAACACCTTCGAGTCGGCGTCGATCTTCGTCACGTCGACCTCACCTGCGAGCAGGATGAACAGGCCTCGTCCCGCCTCGCCCTCGCGGATGATCTGCACGCCCGCCGCGACGTCGTGCGCGGTGAACCGGCGAACGAGATCGAGCCGCTGCTTCTTGTCGAGCGGACGAAAGAGCGGGCACGTCGCGAGCAGGTTGTGGAGCAGTCGCTCGCGCGCGAACTTGTCGAGCGCCGCCGCGAGCGTGCCGACCTCGCGCGCAGCCGCCGTCAGTGCGTCGCGATCGAACTCGAGCAAGTCGGAGTCCGTGTGCGCGGTGACGGTCGCGCTTCGCGGCGCGGCCGACACGAGCGCCATCTCTCCGAAGATCGCGCCTTCGTGCAGCGTCGCGAGCTCGACGTCTCCGCCGGTCGCCAGATGCTTGGTGACCTTCACTTCACCGCGCGCGACCACGAAGAACGACTGACCGGGCTCACCCTCGGCGAGGATCGTCTCGCCCGGGCGCGCGCGACGGAGCTTGAGCGCGCCGAGGACCGCGCCGAACGCGGACGAGCTCAGCTCCGAGAAGAGTGGAATGGGCGGCAGTCGCTCGGGGTATTGCGCTCCTTCGATGTCGGCCGCGACGCGCTCCGCGTGCGGCGCGAGCTGCTCGAGTGTGACGGCCTTCGAGAGATCGAGCGTGGGCGGCAGCAGCTGCGCGGGATCGCCGGGCGCGAGGCGAACACCGCGACCGAGCTTCTTGCTCTCGCTGCCGTAGAGCTCGGCGATCGGCGCGAGCAGCGCGGCGAGCTGAGGCTCCAGCGCGGTGAGGATCTTCAGGGCCACGAGCGCGCGCAGCGGATACCCGGCGTTCGACGCATAGCGCGCGAGCGCGGTGTACACGACGGCTGCGCGCTGCACGTCGCCCACGGCGAGGAGCGCATCGGCCACGCGAAGCCGCGCGTCGAGGTTCACCGGCTGGAGCTGGACGATCGCCGCATATTCGTAGAGCGCACCCGGCGCGTCGCCTGCCATGAGCCGCGCGTCCGCATCCGCCCGAAGATCCCCGATGGTCTGCATCGGGGCGATGGTAACCGACTGCGCGTCGGGCGTTCTCCTGCTGTTCGTCTTCGCCTACGTGAGTCTGATCAGACCAAGCGAGCGCGCCGACGGGACACGAGGATCCCCAGCAAAGCAAGGATCCCCAGGCCCGCCGCAGGCGAAGATCGAAGCCCCACGGCCGTGCATCCGCAGTTGCTCGCCGCCGCCGGCGGATCCCCCGCGAGGCAGACGTGCGTGCCGCCTGCATCGACGCAGTGGAAG
>CAYSCF010000496.1:0-4461 GCA_964429305.1 uncultured Sandaracinaceae bacterium
ATCTTGTCGATCTCGTCGATGTACACGATGCCGCGCTGCGCCCGCTCGACGTCGTGGTCGGCGTTCTGGAGCAGCTGGACGATGATGTTCTCGACGTCCTCGCCGACGTAGCCGGCCTCCGTCAGCGTCGTCGCGTCCGCGATCGCGAACGGCACGTTGAGGATGCGCGCCAGCGTCTGGGCCAGCAGCGTCTTGCCCGTGCCCGTCGGGCCGATGAGCAGGATGTTCGACTTCTGCAGCTCGACGCCGTCGGCGTCCACGCGCGAGTCGATACGCTTGTAGTGATTGTAGACGGCGACCGCGAGGTTCTTCTTCGCGCGCTCCTGTCCGATCACGTACTCGTCGAGGACGGCCTTGATCTCGCTCGGCTTGGGGAGCGGCGCGCCGTTCTGGAACGCATCCTCGCGGTCGACCTCCTCCGCGATGATCTCGTTGCAGAGCGCGATGCACTCGTCGCAGATGTAGACGGTCGGTCCGGCGATCAGCTTCTTCACTTCTTTCTGCGACTTGCCGCAGAAGGAGCACTGAAGGTTGCCGTGTCCGTCATCACGCCGTCGGTCGACTGCCATCTGCCGTTGCCTCTCGCCCGAAGCCTACCAAAACCGAAATACGCACGGTTCGCGGCAAAGCTTGGCCTGCCGCTGCAAAACGGATTCTAGTGCCCCGGGGGGCGGGTCGCAATGAAACGTGCGGCTAGGCTCGGCCGCCGCGCTTCACTTGCGGGGGACGATGACCTCGTCGATGAGCCCGTATTCTTTGGCTTCGACGGCGGACAGGAAGCGATCGCGCTCCGTGTCGACGCGCAGCTTGTCCACCGGCACGCCGGTGTGCTTGGCCAGGATCTCGTTGAGCTTGCCGCGGAGCGCGAGGATCTCGCGCGCCTGGATCTCGATGTCGCTCGCGTTGCCGCGCGCGCCGCCGAGCGGCTGGTGGATCATCACGCGGCTGTTCGGCAGCGCGCGGCGCTTGCCGACACTGCCGCCCGCGAGCAGCACGGCGCCCATCGACGCGGCCTGGCCGAGGCAGACGGTGCTGACCGGGCAGCGCACGTACTGCATCGTGTCGTAGATCGCGAGCCCCGCGGTGACCGAGCCACCGGGGCTGTTGATGTACATCGTGATCTCCTTGTCGGGATCTTCACCCTCGAGGATGAGGAACTGCGCGACGAGGATGTTGGCGACGTCGTCGTTGACCTCGGTGCCGAGGTAGACGATGCGATCGCGGAGCAGACGGCTTCCGAGATCCCACGAGCGCTCACCACGATGGGTGGTCTCGAGGACGTGGGGAACGAAAGTGGCCTTCGCGCGATCGTCGTAGTTCATCCTTCTTCCTTCTCGTCTTTCGCGGCGCTCTTCTTGGGAGCCTTCTTCTTGGCTTCTTTCTTCGGCTCGGTCGACTCGCCGGAAGAGGAGGCCGCTTCTGCCTTATCGGATGCGAGCTTCACGGCTCCAGGCACTTCGTCGCTGATCTTGGCCTTCGAGAGCAAGTGATCGACGAGCTTCTGCTCGAGGATCGAGCTCTCGAGCTGCTCGCGCTTCTCGCCCTGGTAGTCGACCTTCACCTTGGCGAGGTGCTTGCCGGTCTTCTCGGAGATCTCCTTGAGACGCGCGTCGACGTCGGCCGGCGTGACCTCGATCTTCTCCTTGCGGCTCAGCTCGCCGAGCAGGAGCACGGCGCGGACCTTCTGCTCCGCGCGGCCACGCATCTCGCCGACCATCGCCTCGTTCAGGTTCGGCTGCTGGCCGATCATGCGGAGGAACTCGACGAACTCCTGCGCCATCGCGCGCAGCTGCTGATCGAGCAGCGAGGGCGGCACCGGCACCGGGTTGAGCTTCACGAGCTCGTCGACGGCCTGCTGGCGCAGCGTGGACTCGCTGCGGTCCTTCGCGGCCTTCTCGAGCTTCTCGCGCGTCGCCTTCTTGAGCGCCGCGAGCGTCTCGTGCTCGCCGAGGTCCTTGGCGAACTCGTCGTCGAGCGCCGGCACCTTCTTCTCGCGCACGTCGCGCACGGTCACGTCGAACACGACGACCTTGCCCGCGAGGTCCTTGTTCTCGTCCGTGTCCGGGCGCGCGACCGTGACGGCCTTCGTGTCGCCGATCGACACGCCCACGAGCGCGGCGTCGATCTCCTTCATCACGTTCTCGTCGCCGACCTCGACCGTGACGCCTTCGCTCTTCTTGCCTTCGTCCTTCTTGCCGTCGATCGTGACCTCGAAGTCGACGGTGACGACGTCGCCCTTCTTCGACGGGCGCGCGGTCTCGAGCGGCTCGACGGTGGCGTTCTGCTGCCGGAGCTTCTCGATCTCTTCGTCGATCGCGCTCTCGGCGACGTCCGCGTTGCCGCGCGTGAGCGTGAGATCCGTGTGCAGCGTCTCGATCTTGGGGCGCACCTCGAACTTGGCCGAGAACGAAAGCGGCTGGCCTTCCGCGACCGTCGGCTCCTTCTCCAGCTGCGCGTTGCTCACGATCGGGAGCTCGTGCTCCTTGACCGCCTCGATGAGGCCTTCCTGGATCAGGTTCGAGGCGACCTCTTGGCGGACGTCCTTCGCGAAGAGCTGCTGGATGACGTTGCGCGGCGCCTTGCCCGGACGGAAGCCCTTCACGCGCGCGGTGCGCTGGAGCTTGCCGAACGTGTCGTCGAGCCCCTTGCGAACGCGCTCCCACGGAAGCTCGACCTTGACTTCGATGGTGACGGGATCAATCTCGGTGACGACGGATGACATGCGCGGCTCCAGGGGACGGAAAGGCCGACGGTCCTAGCGTTCCGGTCCGAGAGCGTCAAGCGCATCTCACGGCGAACACGGGGAATTCGTGGATCGACAGGACCTAGGCGGGTCGATGCGGTGGGCCTGGCTGGCGTGTGTCGTCATCGGCTGCGGTGGCGCGCCGACGTCGACCGCGACGTCGCACGTTGCCGTCGCCGACGCGCTGGGCTGCACCGTGATCACGCGCGCGATGATCGAGGCGCGGCGCGCCCTGTTCGATCAGCCAACCGACACGGAAGCCATCCGGCAGCTCTTGATCCGCCGCGCCGTCGCGCGACGGATCGCGGACGAGCGCCACATCGAGGTCACCGAAGCGGAGGTGAGTGAAGAGATCAGGCACATCGTGATCCGCCATGGCGGAGCAGCTCCACCGGGGCTCGACACCGACGCGGGCCGCGCCGACGTACACGACGATCTGCTCGTGCACCGCGTCGGTATCGAGCTCACGTCGCCCGTGTCGGAGCAGGCCGTCGACGACGAGATCGCGCGGAGTCACGGGGGCCCGCGGTACGACGTGCGCGCAAGGCTCCAGCGGTCCGTGATCGACGCGGAGCTCGATCGCCTCGCCCGCGAATGGATGGCGGCGCGGACTCGGCAGACGGACGCGGGTTGCGTCGAGAGCGAGTGACGCGTCGAACGACGCGCGCGATAGCATCCGCCGATGAGCGTTACGTTGAAGGTCGGTGACGCGGCCCCCGCGCTGGTGCTGCCGGCGCACACGGGGCGCACGTTCGATCTGGCGAAGGAGCCGCTGGGAGGGCGCACGCTCGTCGTGTTCTTCCGCTTCGCGGGCTGTCCGTTCTGCAACGTACACGTCCACGTGCTCATCGAGCGCTACACCGAGCTCGCGCGTGCGGGCGTGAAGGTGGTCGGCGTGTTCGGCTCGCCGATGGACGCGATCCGCGAGACCGTCGCGCGGCAAGAGCCGCCGTTTCCGATCCTCGCCGACGCGGACGACGCGGCGCACATCGCGTGGGGCGCGACGCACGACTCGGTGCTCGGGATGATGGATCCGCGCAACGCGCGCGTCGGCCTCGGCCCCTGGCGACAGCGCGCGACGATCGACGCGGGACGCACGGACAGCAAGGTGCTGCGCATGCCCGCGGACTTCGTCGTCGACGAGCAGATGACGATCCGCCTCGCACACTACGGTCGCTACGCGGCCGATCACTTGTCCGTGGACGAAGTGCTCGGCGGCTGAGCGAACGCGTCGAACGCGGCATCGATGCCGGCGACGGCGGAGTCGGGCGCGCCGATCAAGATCTCGAGGGCGCTGCCGACGCGATGCACGTGCACGTTCGCGAGCGTCGATGCGACGCGGGTTGCGGCGGCCTCTGCTTCGATCGCTTCGGCCTCGTCGTCCCAGCGTGTCCACCAGACGCTCGTCGTCGCGCCGTTCGTGTCGCGATAGACGCGCAGGCGATCGCCACCCCAGCCCGTGCCCGCCTCTGCATCGCGATCGTGGCTCGAGCCGAGCGCGAGCCAGACGCTGAGCTCGAGCTCGCCGAGGGTGTCCTCGTCGTGGGCGACGTAGCCGAGGGAGTCCAGCTCGGGCAGCGCGGGGATCGTGATCGCGACGCCGTCCTCGTGCGCGAAGTACCGATCGGGATGCAGCACCTGCTCGGTCGTGGTCGGCGGATCGCGATGCGCGGCGTCCACGATGCGGAACCCCCCGCGCGCGTGGAGCGCGGCGCGGG
>CAYSCF010000497.1:0-4452 GCA_964429305.1 uncultured Sandaracinaceae bacterium
TCGATCGTGCGGGCGTGTGCGAGGATCGCCTCCGCGACACGAGCGTTGTCCTCGTGCTCTGGATGCGATCGCCCTTCCCGGAGCCAACGCTCGAGCTTCGCCAGATGCGCCGCCGTGTCGTGAACGCCCGCGCGCGTGAAGTGGAACGCGTGATCCAGATCGGAGACGGCGCGATGGAAGCGCGAGGCGAGCAGCGCCGCCTCGAATGCGACGCGCGGGTCGTCGACCGACGTCAGCGTGCGGCCCGGGACGTACGTGATGGCGCGCCACACGCCGTCGTCGACCCGCAGGAAGGGCTCTGCCGCGCGCGTTCGCACGAGACGTGGTGTCGCGAGCCCGGCAGCCGCGACGTGCGCGGAGATCGCCTCGAGATCGAGGCAGACCTCACCGCCGAAGATCGCGTGCAGGCGCTGGACGACCAAGCGAGGCGCGCGCGGCCGGACGACGTCGAACGTCTGGTTGATGAGGCCGACCTCGATCGGCGTGACCTCCGCATCCTCGAGCTCGTAGGCGTCGCGAACCGCGCCCGGCAGCGAGGTCATTCGACGTACTCCACCTCGAGCTCGCCCTCCTCGTCCGACTCGGGACGTTCCACGCCTCCACGCGTCAGCGGGACCGCGCGCGGTGTGGGCTTGTTCGGATGGTCGCGGAGCACGCGCTCGATCGCGATCAGCAGCTCGTGGATGCCCTCGCCGGTCGCGGCCGAGAACGGCTGCACCACGTCGACGCCTCGCTTCTTCATGCCGCGCTTGATGGTGGCGACGCGCGCGCGCACGTCGGGCAGATCCAGCTTGCTCACGGCCACGATCATCGGTCGCTTCGCGAGCTCGGGATCGAAGCGCTCGAGCTCGCGCATCAGGACGTCGTAGTCCTTGAGCGGCGCACGATCGGGATCCGGGTCGAGCGTGACGATGTGCACGAGCACGCGCGTGCGCTCGACGTGCTTGAGGAATCGGTGGCCCAGGCCCGCGCCGTCGGCCGCGCCCTCGATGATGCCGGGGATGTCGGCCATCACGAACGCGCGCTCGCCTCGCTCGTGCTCGTCCTCGCCGAGCGAGACGACACCGAGGCTCGGCACCAGCGTCGTGAACGGGTAGTCGGCGATCTTCGGTCGCGCGCGCGAGACCTTCGCGACGAGCGTGCTCTTGCCGACGTTCGGATAGCCGAGCAGGCCCACGTCCGCGAGCAGCTTCAGCTCGAGCCGCAGGTGGTGGACCTCGCCGGGCGCGCCCGGCTCCGCGCGACGCGGCGCGCGATCTTCCGGCGTGGCGAAGTGGATGTTGCCCCGACCGCCCTTGCCGCCCTCGGCCACGACCTTCTGGTCGCCGGCGTTCACGAGATCGGCGATGAGCGTCCCGTCTCTCGCATCGAAGATCTGCGTGCCGACCGGCACGCGCACGTAGAGATCGGGCGAGGCCTTGCCGTACTGGTCCTTGCCGCGGCCCGGCTCGCCGCTGCCGGCGAGGATGCGCTTCTTGAATCGGAAATCGAGGAGCGTGGCGATGCGCTCGTCGGCGCGGAAGATCACGTCCGCGCCGTCGCCTCCGTCGCCGCCCGCGGGCCCGCCGAGCGGCACGTACTTCTCGCGACGGAACGCGACGGCGCCGTTACCGCCATCGCCACCGCGAACCTCGACCGTGACTTCATCGACGAACCGCATGAGAAGCGGCCGTCTCTACCACGCGCCGGAGAAACCGCCCTTCGGCGGCCGATCACGAGCCCGTCATCCCTCGGAAGCGCTGCTCGGGGCCGCTCGGCGCGTAGAACTGGAGGGCCCGCATCGTGCTCGCTCCGCTCGGCTCGAACGAGTGCGGTGTTCCTTCGGGGACGTAGACGCTGACGCCCGGTGCGACGGCGACCTCGTGATCGCCGACGTGCATCGTGCCGCGACCTTCCTCGAAGTAGAGGATCTCGGCCGCCTCGTCGTGCACGTGCTCTGGCACCGCGAAGCCGGCCGCTCCCGTCAGCACGGCCAGGCCCGCGTGCTGCGCGCCGGATCCGTCGGCATCGAGGAGGATCCGCACCTCGAGCGTTCCATCCATCACGAGGAGCGGCGGGCTCGTCGCGAACGAGGCCACGCGCTGCGGCTGCGAGAGGGGATCGCTCGTGCCGCGAACCGGACACAGAACGCGGTCGCCGCGCTCCTCGAGCGCCACGCGCGCGGGCCCGCCCTCTTCCGATCGTGCGAGCGCGACGATCGTGCGCACGGGCTCGCTGCTCGTGTTCACGATCAGCCCGTCGCCCTCGGGGCCGAATCGAACGGCATCACCGACGTAGAGCGTCGCGGGCGCGTCCACGCTCGCGATGCCGGTCCCGCTCGCATCGAGCGTCCCGCTCGCCACGTAGATGAGCGTGTCCTGACACGACGATACGGCCGGGACGAAGCTGTCCCCCGGCGGAAGCTCCAGCGTGCCGAGCAGGACGCGCGTCGGCACGCTCGGCGCGATCGCGTAGCCCATGAGATCGAGCGGGGAGCGCTCGCGGACGATGGATGCACCCATGTTCGGCTGCATGATCACGCTGCCGCCGGATGACATGGTCGACTCGACCGAGAGGCTCATCGTCTGATCCATCGCCGGCTCAGCGCTCGGCTGGACGCTCTGCGGCGGAGCCGGAGGCGGGGACTCGGTCGTCGCGGCGGCCGCCGAGCCCGTCGCGGTCGTGGTCGCGCTTTGCTCTTGGACACGCTGCCCGTACGCGACGTCGGCGCCATCGTGCGAGTCAGTCAGGACGATCTGGCCGTGCCGCTCCTCGTCACCGCTCGTGCTGGAGCGCGACGGCGGCTCGGACCGGCCGCCGCATGCGACCAAGGCCATCGCCAACATCCCCGAGAGCCAACGCGTCCGCATTCGCGGACTATAGACGTCCGAGTCCTCGGTGGGGTCTACCCGCCCGAAGCGTCAGTGCGATCGCCGATCGCCGTCTCCGACGAGATGACGAAGCTGTTCCTCTACTGCGCGGACGCCGAGAGGTGCCCGCTCATCGTCGTTCGCACGGTCGACCGCACCAAGACGGTCGGCCTCTTCAGCGTGACCGCGGAGGACACCAAGCAGCGCACGTTCACGGCGCACGCCGTTCGATCGATCGGCAGCGACCCGGTGATCCGGACCGAGAAGCAGCCGATCACGTTCAGCGCCGTCGTGAACGACACGGTCCTCGGCCGCGCCACGGCCTCGTTCGGTGTGCGGCGGGTGCGCTTCGAGCAGGTGGGGCTGCACGTGCCGGCGGATTGGTTCGAGCGCGCGAAGGGATCGAGAGAGATGGTGATGGTCCCGGCGCGCGACGGCGCGGACTGAGTGATCAAGCGCGAGCCCAGAGCGCACGAGGTCGGCGAAGGATCTCGACGCCGTCCAAGTACCAGCACGCCTGCGACTCGATCACGAAGAGCTCGAGCTCCTCGAAGTGGAACTGGGCGGCCATCTTGGTCGTGAGCAGCATGACGACCGTGTCGGTCGAGCGGGCGCCGCGTTGCGAGCAAAGGCGCGCCGAAGTCGACGTTCGAGGGCCGATTCCGCACGACTGCGTTCTCACGAGCCGCGTGCGGGTCAAAACATCACGGCGGGTTGCGTCGGGCGTTGCGCGACGGGACAGCGCGCAGCGCGATGCGCGGAATTCGAAGCGTCGCACGTAGGCACGAACCCTGCTCGGCACGCGCGTATGAAGAACTCGATACCGCATGGAATCCTGGGGTCGTTCGTCATCCTCATGGCCCTCAACATCGTCGGCTGCGGCTCGTGGCAGGACGTGCCGGCGGCCCACTTCGGTCGGCGCTTCTCTCGCAGAGGCCCGATCGATCTGGCCGGTGGCGAGGGCTTCACCGGACCCGTGCTCACGCCGGGCACGTACCAGCTCGGCCCCTACGATCAGATGATCTTGGTGGACTGCGCCACCGACACGCTGCACGACCCGCTCACCATCACCACCCAAGACGGCGTCGAGTTCGGCATCGACATCTACGTACGGTTCTCGGCCAACTGCGAGAACCAATCGGTGATCGACCTCCTGTCGACGCTCACCCCTTCGGAGGCGCACACCATCTCGAGCCAACAGCTCTTCGACACCTACATCCGCCCAGCGCTCGCGAGCGTCGTGCGCGAGATCATTTCGCCCCATCGAGCCAACGAGCTCAACGGCCTCCAGCAGGAGCTGCTCGCGGACATCCGTGAGCGATTCACGCAAGACATCGAGGCCCAAGAGGGATCGATCATCCACGTGTACGAGGTGAGCCTCTCGAACCTCGACTTCCCCGACGCGCTCGACTCGGCGAACGAGCAACGCGCCGTGCAGACGATCATGCGCGACACCGCGGTGGCAGAGCGTGAGCGCGTACAAGCCGAGACCCTGACCGCAGAGGCACGGGTCCAGCTGGCGCAGCGTCAGGGCGAGGCCGAGGGCGCGTCCGTGGCGGCACGCATCCAGGCCGAGGGCGCGGCCCAGGCCGGACGCATCGAC
>CAYSCF010000498.1:0-4449 GCA_964429305.1 uncultured Sandaracinaceae bacterium
GATCGGCACGGACCAGCAGCCTGGTACCAACGATCGCAACACGATGAACCTCGCCGGCCAGCTGTACCGGCTGCTCACAGAGCGCTTCCCCGACATGGAGCAGCTCCAGTTCCCCGACATCGATCGGCGCGACTGGCCGACGCTCTATCGCGTCCAGTACTTCTACGCCGAGCTCCTCTGGCGCATGGAGAACTGGGCCGAGTGCGGTCCGGCATTCGATCGCGTGGTCGAGCTCAACCCGCAGGGTGAGTTCACCTCCGACGCCGCCTACGCCGCCGTCCTCTGTTACAACAGCTTGTACCAGCAGCAGTACGCTGCGACCGAGCGCGACACGCGCACGCACGCCCAAGCGGCGAGCGATGCAGCCGGAGCTCGCGGTGGTCGAGGTGGTCGAGGTGGTCGAGGCCGACGCGGAGCTGCGGCGGCCGAGCCTGCGGCCCCCGCTGGTCCGCCGCCGGCGCGTGACCTGACGCCGGTCGAGCAGGGCATGCTCGGCGCGTTCACGCGATTCGTCTGCTACGTCTCGGACAGCGACGAGCTGCCGACGGTCAAGTACCGCCGCGCCCGCATCTACTACGAGTCGAACCACTACGAAGAGGCCGCGGTCCTGTTCCGCGACATCGCGTTCAACCACGCGACGAGCGAGCTGGGCGAGTTCGCGGCGAACCTCTATCTCGACTCGCTGAACACCATCTACGCGCGCGATCAGAACTCGCAGTGCGTGAACGAGATCAGCACGAACATCGAGCCGCTCGCAGCGCTCTACTGCAACACGCAGGAAGCGCACGACACGCACGCGGATCTCTGCGAGGTCCTCGACAACCTGCGCTGCGGCGTCCTGCGCCTGCAGGCCGAGTCGCTGCAGCACGATCACAACTACCGCGACGCCGCGCAGCTCTACGTGTCCATCGCACGCGAGCACGCGGAGTGCGGTCAGCGCGATCAGATGCTCTGGAACGCGGCCATCAACTACGAGTCGGCCCGCCTGCTCGGCCGCGCCATCCAGGTGCGCCAGGCGCTCATCAACAACTTCGGCACCAGCGAGCTCGCGCGTCGCGCGATCTACCTCGTCGGCGCGAACTACCACGCGCTCGCGATCTACTCGCAGGCCGCCGACTGGTACGAGCGCTTCGCGCGCGACTACGCCGGCGAGGACGGCAGCTCGTGCACCGACGAGCAGCGCACGGCAGGCACTTGCGCGATCGCGTACGTCGCGCTCGAGAACGCCGTCTTCTTCCGCCTCGGATTGGGTCAAGAGGATCAAGCGATCGCCGACGCGCAGCTCTACGAGCGCAACTACCGCCGCACGCGTGCTCGCGAGACGTCGCAGGTCATCTTCTCGCTGGGCTCGATCTACGAGCGCCGGCACGACTGGCTGCACGTCTTCACCCACTATCACGACTTCCTCCACGACTACGGCCGCAGCGCGCTGCCGCACGAGGTCATCCGCGCGAACGTCCAGATGGGTCGCGCGAAGTGGGAGTCGGACGACGAGGAGCACGCCGAGCCGTTCTTCCGCGCCGCCGTCTCGGCGTGGAGCCACGACGCACCGGGCGCGATCGCGCATGCCGAAGGGTCGGACGACGATCACGCGCTCTGGCTGGCGCGTGCGAAGGAGGCCACCAGCGAGGCCTACTTCTATCTTGCGGAGTACCAGTACCAGGCGTTCCGCGCGATTCACTTCCCGCGCTTCAGCGGTCAGCGGACGCTCTCGTCGGTCATGCACTGGACGCAGGCGGACCTGTTCCCGTGGATGCAGCACAAGTTCGAGGCGCTCCACACGGCGGAGACCTCGTACAACTTGATCGCGCCGCTCGAGATCCCGCAGTGGGAGATCGCCAGTGCGGCTCGCGTCGGTGAGATGTACCGAACGATCGTCGACGACGTTCGCTCGGCACCGGTCCCGGAAGAGATCGAGAACGACGACGAGCTCTACGGCATCTACACGGACACGCTCGAGCGCGTGCTGAACGGCAGCTCGCCGGGCCCCGACAACCACTGGGACACGGCGGACGACATCCAGTGCACGGAGCAGTCGACCGAAGACACGTGTCAGCACTCGCCGATCCGTCAGGCCACCGAGCGCTTCTCGTTCTGCCTCACGCTCGCGACGCGCGTCCGCTGGTTCAACGAGTACTCCGCGCAGTGCGAGACCGAGCTCAACCAGCTCGACGCCGCACGCTACCCGCTCGCCGCCGAGCTTCGCGGCACGCCGAGCTTCATCCAGGACCAGACGGCACCGCTCACGGCGATCGAGCTCGCGCACGAAGAGGATGCGGACACCGACTCGGGCGACAGCGCGGTCACCGGCGGCGGAGACGCGACGCCTGCTGCCACCCCCGCGCCGAGCGGACACTGAAAAGGAGCATGGAGAACATCATGCGTCATCAGCTCATCATCGCGGGAAGCCTCGCGGGCGCCATGCTCGCAGGCGGTTGCGGCGGCGGCGGCTCGAGCACGGGCGGCGGCGGCGACGGGACGAGCGGCAGCGATGCCATCGTCACCGCGTCGGGTACGGCCATCACGGCGGAAGCGCAGAACGACTGGGCGGAGGGCATCGCAGCGTACAACGCGGCGTTGCCCGACGGCTGGACGCCGGCCGAGTGTCAGAACGTCATCCATCTGTTCGAAGAAGCGAACAGCACGCAGGGCGGCAACTTCACGGAGGCCGTCTACATGATGGGCCTCACCAACGAGCAGTGCGGCAACGCCTCGCAGGCGCACGACCTCTATCAGCGCGTGCTGGGGATGAACGACCACTTCTGCGGCGCGCGCGTCGCGATGGGAGTCGAGCAGTACCGTCAGGGCCACGTCGATCAGGCGACGCAGGAGTTCACGCGTGCCGTTCACGACGACACGCGCTGCACCGAGGGTTACGTCAACCTCGCGATCATCCAGCGCCGCACGCCTGCGTCGGCCGCGGATGCGCTGAACAACCTGCGCCGCGCGCTCGCCATCGACTCCGGCTACCTCGCCGCTTTCAACCAGATGGCGCTCCTCTATTACGACCAGGCCGTCCGAGCGAACGGCGG
The DNA here is from genome assembly GCA_964429305.1 of uncultured Sandaracinaceae bacterium. Lineage (GTDB taxonomy): Bacteria > Myxococcota_A > Polyangia > Polyangiales > Sandaracinaceae > JBBSAT01. The sequence goes on from CAYSCF010000498.1 coordinate 3,033, forward strand.
CGTGGCGACGGTGCAGGGTGGCGTTCCCGCGGGCAGCGGCGGTGATGGCGACGACGACGACGACTCGCATCACCATCAGACGGCGCGCCAGGCGACCGGCAGCCAGATGCTCGATCTCGCCGAGGTCGTGTGCCGCCAGGCGCAGCTGATCAACGGCAACTACGCCCCCATCTACAACACGTGGGGTCTCATCAACATGCAGCAGGGCAACATCATCGCTGCCCTCGCGAAGTTCGAGCGCGCGTTCCAGCTCGATCCGAACATGTACGAGGCGTACATGAACTTCGGCGAGATCACGCTCGGCTTCCGCGGCTACGACGACGCGGCCGGCGCGTTCACGCATGCGACGCAGCTGCGTCCGCAGAGCTACGATGCGTTCATCGGCCTGGGCGCCGCCAAGCGCGGTCTGCAGGATCCGGATGCGGCCGAAGCGGCGTACCGCGCGGCGATCGCGATCGATGCGAACCGTCCCGAGGCGTACTTCAACCTCGGTCTGCTGTACCAGGACTACAAGGACGGTGCCGAAGCCACGCTGCACCAGGCGCAGGCCTTCTATCAGCAGTTCGTACAGCACGCCGGAAGCGACGCGGTGTTCGCCCCGGCGGTCGATGCCGTGACGCATCACTGCACGCCCACCTGCCCGACGCCCGCCGGCGGATCGCGCACGCGTCGTCGCCGCGTGACGACCTGCGCCATGGGCCGTATCCAGCAGATCGATCAGAACATCTGTCTCGTCCACGAGCTCGCCGAGATGCAGGCGCAGATCCAGGCGATGCAGCAACAGCAGCCGCAGACGGACACGTCGTCGACGCCGCCCCCGTCCGATGGAGCAGCTCCTGCGCCGGCCGATGGCTCGGGCGCCGCGCCCGCTCCGGCCGCACAATAATCGAGCGCCAGGTCACCGCCCCCGTTGACCTGGCGAAACCAACATCTGTACAGTGCCGTCCGCTCTTCGGAGCCGTGACTCGGAGGTCGACATGTCGAATAAGTGGCTGCTCGGAATCGCGTTCGGTCTCGTTTTGGGTGGGGCTTCTGTGGCTTCGGCGCAAGAGTACACGACCTACGACTTCGAAGACGATCTCGTCACGGGCGACCTCGTTCGTCCCGACGGCGAGATGCTCCAGGTGCGCCGCCGTGGCCGCCGCGCGTCGCTGATCCGTGTTCGTGAGCACTTCATCCCCGAGATGCTCAAGTCGGTCGAGAACCTGTAAGCGTGCGGTCCGTCGAAAACCTGTGAGCGTGCCTTCGGTCGAAAATCTGTAGTTCGCTGTTCGAACGGGAACCCACGCCTGGGCGCGTTGTCATTGCGCCAGTGGGGTCTGCTTCTCTGACCCCCTCGGAGGGATGAATCTTGTCTCAGTCCAACGCGAAGGTCTCGATGACGTTCAAGATCCAGCAGGGCGACGCCCATGTTCGG
>CAYSCF010000499.1:0-4428 GCA_964429305.1 uncultured Sandaracinaceae bacterium
TGGGCGAGCTGCGGATCGAGCGCGAGAAGACGCTCGTCGGCCGCAGCGAAGTGGCGGCCAAGATCGACAAGGCGCACCTGCGCGTCTACGACCGCCTCCGCACGAAGATCTCCAATCCGGTGGCCGAGGCAGCCAACGGGACGTGCACGGCCTGCCGCATCTCGATCGCGCCTCAGCGCTTCATGCAGATGGCGAAGGCGACCGAGATCATGGCTTGCATGCACTGCATGCGGATCCTGTACGTGAAGAGCGCGATCGAGGACTGAGCTCGGCCCGGAGGCTGAGAGTCCTCATTTCGAAACGGAGCATCGCCGCCCCGATCGTCTACCCTCGCGGGATGGCGGTTCGCGGGGGTTGGTTGGTTCTCGGTCTCGTGCTTCTCTTTCCCACGGCAGGTCTCGCGCAACGGCGTGGCGCCGCGGCGGCGACGCCCGAGGCGCTCGCCGAGCAGTGCGGGCCGGCGCATCTCGACGCGTGTGCGCGAGCGGGCGTCGCGTACGAAACGGGCGAGGGCGTCACCGCCGATCTCTCTCGAGCAGCCGACCTCTATCGGCGCGGCTGCTCGGGCCATCAGGTCGAGTCGTGCCGACGCATCGGCGTGATGTACCTGACGGGCAACTCGGCCGTGACGATGGACCGCGTGCAGGCGCGCGTGTTCCTGCAGACCGCGTGCGAAGCGCACGACGGCGAGGCGTGCTTCCAGGTGGCGCGCCTCTACCAGCGCGAGCTCGCAGGCGACAGCGAGGACTTCGTGACCGCACGCCGCTGGCTCGAGCGCGGCTGCACGGAGAGCTTCTGGGAAGCGTGCACGCGCCTCGGCGAGCTCCTCGCGCCCAGCGATGGCGACGCCGAGCGCCGCGACGCCGCGACGTTCCTCGGACGCGCGTGTCAGGGCCGCGGCACCTCGTTCGATCCGCCTTCGTGCCCGATGTTCGGCGACATGCTCGCGGAGGGACGCGGCATCACGCAGGACCTCGCGCGCGCGGCGCGCATGTACGAGCGGGGCTGCGAGCACGACGAGCTCGATGGCTGCGAGCGCCTCGGCGCGCTCTTGCGCGACGGCGGTGCCGGAGTGCGAGCCGATGCGACGCGTGCGCGACGCTTCCTCACGCGAGCGTGCGACGCCGGCGATCACGCGGGCGCTTGCAACGAGCTCGGCCTGCTCGACGAAGCGGCGGGCGATACCGAGCGCGCGGCGGCCTACTACACGAACGCGTGCGAGCACGGCGAGCCCATCGGCTGCTCGAACCTCGGGCATCTGCACGAGATCGGCGCCGAGGGCGTCCCGCAGGACATGCCGGGTGCGATCACGCTCTACACGCGCGGCTGCGACGGCGGCGACGGCGGCGGCTGCGTGAGCATGGGCTTGCTCTACGAAGAAGGGCGCGGCGTCGAGCCGAGCGTCGCGCACGCGGTCGAGATGTTCAGCCGCGCGTGCTCGCACTTCGATCAGCTCGGCTGCGTGAACCTCGGGCGCATGGCCGAGGACGGTCGCGGAAGGCCCCAGAGCTACGCGGACGCGGTGCGTCTGTACCAGACCGCATGCGATCAAGAAGAGCTGCTCGGCTGCACGATGCTCGGTCTTCTCTACGAGGTCGGGCACGGCGTCACGGCGGACGCGGCGCACGCGCGGCAGCTCCACCAGCAGGCGTGCGACGGCGGCGATCAGCTCGGCTGCGCGAACCTCGGCGTGCTGCTCGAGGAAGGGCGCGGCATCGAGCGCGACGTGCGCCGCGCGCAGCGGCTCTACACGGCGGCGTGCGACGCGCACGAGCTCTATGGCTGCACGCGCCTTGGCCTCTTGTATCGGTCCGGCACCGGCGTGACGGTCGATGACGCGCACGCGGTCACGCTCTTCACGCAGGCTTGCGACGGAGGCGATCTGCGCGGCTGCAACGCGCTCGGCTACATGCTCGAGCACGCGCGCTCGGTGCCCGAGGATGCGGCGCGCGCGGCGACGCTCTACCAGCGTGCGTGCGACGGCGGCATCCTCGCCGGCTGCTCGAGCCTCGGAACGCTCTACACGCGCGGTGCGGGTGTCCCACACGATGCGGCGCGCGCGGTGCCGTTGTTCGAGCGCGCGTGCAACGGCGGCAACATGCTCGCGTGCTCGAACCTCGGCTCGCTCTACGAGACCGGCTCGGGCGTGCCCGCGGTGGCGATGCGCCGCGCGAGCGATCTCTATCTGCGCGCGTGCACCGGCGGCGAGATGCGCGGCTGCTTCAACATGGCGCGGCTCTACGAGACCGGCGCGCTCAGCACGGCGCCCTCGCTCGATCGCGCGCGCCAGTACTACACGCAGGCGTGCACCGGCGGCTATCAGCCCGCGTGCGAGCACCAGACGGTCGGCCTGACGCCGACACCCTGAAAAACGTCCGAGCGATGTCACGCGCTCGGGGGCTGCCTCGTCTTCCCCACAGAACGGTGGAGGAAGTCATGGAAAAGCGCTTCGTCGTCGTGGGATCGGGTTATGCGGGCGTGCTCGCGGCGCTGCGTCTGGCGCGTCGGGCCGGGCCCGGAGCGGTCACGTTGGTCGATCCGGAACTGAGGCTGGTGGAGCGGGTGCGCCTGCACGAGGCGCTCGTGACGGGCCGGGACGTCTCGCGCTCGGTCGAGACGCTGGCGCAGGGGCTGGGCATCACGCTCGTGCGCGGGCGCGTCGTCGCGCTCGATGAAGGGCAGCTACGCCTCGACGATGGGCGGACGCTCCCGTTCGATCGCTGCATCGTCGCGACCGGCTCGAAGATCTCGCGCACCACGCCCGGCGCCGCCGAGCATGCGATCGCGCTCGAGCCCAGCGCGACCCACGCCGCGCACGCGATGCTCCGCGTGGCCGAGCGCATCGTCGTGATGGGCGCGGGCCTGACCGGTGTCGAGGTAGCGTCCGAGATTGCGGAGAGCTTTCCGGACAAGCGCGTCACCCTCGTCTCTCGTGCGCTGACGCCATCGCTCACGCCGCGCGCTCGGGCCCACGTCGAGAGCGTGTTGCGGGATCTCGGCGTCGAGCTCGTGCTGGGCACCGGCGTCGATCGCGTCGATCCGCACGTGCTGCACGCCGGCGCGCGCGCGATCCCGTTCGATCTCGCCATCGACACGCTCGGCTTCGCTTCCGTTGCGCCCGCGTTCCTGACCGGCGCGCGCGACGCCCAAGGCCGCATCCTCGCCGACGCGGCGATGCGGGCGCGCGATCACGCGAACGTCTTCCTCGCCGGAGATCTCGCGGCGCCGGAAGGAACGCTCGCGGGCGACCCGATGATCCGCGGCTGCCAGAGCGCGATGCCCTCGGGCGCGCACGCCGCCGACGCCGCGTGGGCGAGCGCGAACGGATGCGAGGTGGCGCCGTTCGCGTTCGTGCCGAACGGCTTCTGCGTCAGCCTCGGTCGCCGCGAGGGCGTCATCGACGCGTACGGCATGGTGCTCACCGGCCGGCTCGCCGCGTGGATCAAGGAGCAGGTCGTGCGCTACACCATCGCTTCGATGCGCTGGCAGGCGAGCGGCACGGACTATCGCTGGCGACCGTTCTTCGGCGGGCCGCGCAAGGCCGTCCCGCAGCTCACGAGCACGCTCGCATGACGAGCCCGGTCACCGATCCGCTCGAGCCCGATCGCAGCTACCTCTTCGGCGTGGCGTATCGGATGCTCGGCAGCGCGTCGGAGGCCGAGGACGTCCTGCAGGACGCATGGCTGCGTGTTCGTGACGTGCCCGATGCCGAGATGCGATCGCGACGCGCGTATCTCACGAGCGTCGTCGTGCGGCTCTGCCTCGACGTGCTGCGCTCGAGCCGCGTGAAGCGCGAGACCTACGTGGGCCCGTGGCTGCCCGAGCCCGTGCCGAGCGCCTCGGAAGAGCGTGCGTCGAGCCTGAGCTTCGCGCTCTTGCTCTTGCTCGAGTCGCTCTCGCCGCTCGAGCGCGCCGCGTTCTTGCTGCACGAAGTGTTCGACTACACGCACGCGGAGATCGCGAGCGTGCTCGAGCGCGACGAGCCCGCCGTCCGCAAGCTGCTCTCGCGCGCGAAGGACCACGTGCGCGAGGGCCGGCCGCGCTTCTCCACGCGCGCCGAGGATCACCAGCGCATGCTCGCGCAGTTCATGGCGACCGTCACGACGGGCGATCTCTCGGGGCTCGAGGCGATCCTCGCCGAGGACGTCGTCTCGCAGAGCGACGGCGGCGGACGCGCACAGGCCGCGCTCAAGGTCGTGCGCGGCCGCAACCACGTCGCGCGGCTCTGGCTCGGCCTCGTGAAGAAGGGCGTCGGCGGCGCCAGGCCCGACATCGAGATGCGCGAGATCAACGGCGCGCCCGCGATCGTGCTCTGGCTCGACGGCAAGCTCGACCAAGTGCTCGCGGTCGACACCGACGGCGAGCACATCACGGCGATCTACACCGTTCGGAACCCCGAGAAACTGGGGCTCATCCGCTGACGGTCGA
>CAYSCF010000500.1:0-4427 GCA_964429305.1 uncultured Sandaracinaceae bacterium
TTGAGATCGGCGGCACCGTCGGCGACATCGAGTCGCTTCCGTTCCTGGAAGCCGTGCGCCAGCTGCGCCACGAGCTCGGGCCGCAGAACTCCGTCTCGATCCACGTGACGCTCGTCCCGCACATCGCGGCGGCAGGCGAGCTCAAGACGAAGCCGACGCAGCACTCGGTCAAGGAGATGATGGGCCTCGGCATCCAGCCCGACATCCTGCTCTGCCGCACCGAGAAGCCGCTGCCGCGCTCCGTCAAAGAGAAGATCGCGCACTTCTGCAACGTGCCGGTCAACGCGGTCATCGCGTGCCCCGACGTCAGCGTGATCTACGAGCTGCCGCTCGCGCTCCACGCGGAGAAGGCCGACGAGCAGGTCACCGAGCGGCTCAACATCTGGTCGCGCCCGCCGGATCTCTCGCAGTGGCAGCGCACCGTCGACATCCTGAAGAACCCGCCCAAGGGCAAGGTCTCGATCGCGCTCGTGGGCAAGTACGTGCACCTGCGCGACTCGTACAAGTCGCTGCACGAGGCGCTCTCGCACGGCGGCCTCGCGAACGAAGTGAAGATCGACGTCCGCTATCTCGACAGCGAGACGCTCGAGGGCGATCCGACGGTGGTCGAGCGCGAGCTCGGCGGCCTCGACGCGATCCTGGTGCCCGGTGGCTTCGGCGGCCGCGGCAGCGAAGGAAAGATCCGCGCGATCCAGTTCGCGCGCGAGCGCGGCATCCCGTTCTTCGGGATCTGCCTCGGCCTGCAGATGGCGGTCGTCGAGTTCGCGCGCAACGTGTGCGGCATCACCGGTGCGAACAGCACCGAGTTCGATCCGAACGCGAGCGAGCCGGTCATCGATCTGATGCCCGACCAGCGCGGCGTGAAGAGCAAGGGCGGCACGATGCGCCTCGGCGCGTATCGCTGCACGATGAAGCCGGGCTCGCTCGCCGCCGAGGTCTACGCCTCGACCGAGATCAGCGAGCGTCATCGTCATCGCTACGAGTTCAACAACGTCTACAAGCAGCGGCTGGAAGACGCCGGCCTCGTGATGAGCGGCGTCTCGCCCGAGCTCGGCCTCGTCGAGATGATCGAGCTGCCGCGCACCAAGCACCCGTACTTCATCGGCTGCCAGTTCCATCCCGAGTTCAAGAGCAAGCCGCACGCGGCGCACCCGCTCTTCTCGCACTTCGTCGCCGCAGCCCTCGTGCGCCGGGACAGCAAGCAGACGGAAGCGGGCAAGACCGAGGGTGGCGAGGAAGAGCGCGCGCCTCGCGCGATCAACTGACGCGCGACAGAGATGTCGCAGCCGCGGCGTGCTCGATCCCCGCTCACGCGGGGAATGGCGCACGTGGCCCGTTCCGTGCTCAGATGTCTCTTTCGTTGAGAACCGTTCGGAGGATGGGGATGCGCAACTTCACGTGCTCGGGAATCTCGGCCTTCTTCGTCCTCGCGCTCGCGGGCTGCCCCGGCAATCCGCCGCCTCACCTCGTGGACGCGTTTCATCCGACGACCGACACGGGCACGACGCCGGTCGACACGAATCCCATGGGCCAGCCGGACATGAACGTGCCGGCCGTCGACATGGGCACGACGCCGGGCTTCTGCGGCTTCGGCGGTGGATGTGACCTGCTCGCGACGAGCGCTTGCCCTCCGGACGGCGCCACGCGGCAGGGCTGTTACCTCGGCGACACGGCGACGGCATGCGCGCCCGCCGGCACGGCGACGTCGGGCGCATGTGCCAGCAGCAACGGGTGCGAGCGTGGGTACGCGTGCGTGGGACCGACGCAAGACAGCACGACGTGCGAGCGCGTCTGCTGCTCCGCCACCGACTGCGATCCGGGCTCGGTCTGCAACGGGATCAATGACTCGAGCGGGGCCGCGCTGCCCAACCACATCGGTACGTGTCATCGACTCACGGCCTGCACGCCTCTGCCGAACGCGGGATGCACTGGGACCGACCAGTGCAACTTGACGATGAGCGACGGGACGACGGACTGCCTCCCGAGCGGCACGACCGCCGAGGGTGGCAACTGCGACTCGACTGCCTGCGCAACCGGGCTCGGCTGCTACGTCACGACGATGGCGGGTGTCGACGCGGGCACGCCGCACGGCACATGCTTCCGTTTCTGCCGCCAGGCGATGGGCAACGCCGACTGCCCGACGAGCGGCACCACCTGCGTGGCCTTCGGCCCGACCTACGGCCTCTGCCGCTGAGCACGTGAGATCCCCTGGCGATCGGCCCGCGTCACGTGCGCTCTGGCTGGGGGTTCTGTCGCTCTGCGTGCTGGGCTGTTCCGGAGCAGCGCCCCCGCTCGACGCGGCTTCGCCGCGCGACGGAACGGTGTCCGACTCCACGATCTCGAGCGACGCTCCGGGCGACGCTCCCATCGCAGCGCCGGACAGCGCCGCAGTCGACGGATCGAGCCCGAGCTGCGGCGGAGCATGCGATCCTCGCGCGCTCACCAGCAGCTGCAGCAGCGACACGCTCTGTCGCTTCGTGTCCGGGATCCCGACGTGCGTCGTGCGTGCGAGCCCGGACGGCGGCCAGGGCACGGACGGCGCCGCGTGCGCGTACGACGCCGATTGCGGTGCGGGCCTGGCGTGCTTCGGCGCGGCGGGGCTAGGCACCTGCGGTCGGCCGTGCTGCGGTACGCGCATGGACTGCACGGCCGACGAGCGATGTCGTGGTGACGGAGCGCTCGTCGACGGGACGACGACGAGCTGGGGGCGATGCTTGCCGCCGGTCAGCTGCGATCTCGCGCACCCAGAGCACGCCTGTGCGACGCGCGAGGGCTGCTACATCGTGGACGGCAGCGGGAACACCGAGTGCCTCACCGCTGGCTCCGTCCCGGCGGGCGGCACGTGCTCCGGGGCGTCCGACTGTCTGCCGGGCCACGTGTGCACGGGGCTCGCGTCACGCACGTGCGTCGCGATCTGCTTTCTGTCGTCGGTCGCGCCGCACCAGGGCTGCGCCGATCTCGAGCACTGTCAGGCGCAGGCCTACTCGCCGGCCGGAACCGGCATCTGCACCGCGACGTGACGCGCCGCGCTGGGACCTGACGCACACACGCCAGTGACGTACTTCCGCGCGTGTGCGGACCCGTGGTACTTTGGTCACGTGACGCGTCGATCCGCGAGCTCGTTCGTTCTCGCCCTCGGCGTGTCCCTCGTCGGATGCGCACAGGGCTTCGACCCCAACGACGTCGACGGCGGACATACGTCGCACGATGCGGGTCCCGACATGGGCGGGCGTGACGCCGACACGGGCCCACGGCCCGACACCGGCCCGCACGATGGCGGAAGTGGCGGCAGTGACGCGCCCGACGCGTGGCATCCGAACGATGCGAGCACCGTCTGCGGCACGATGAACTGCGTGGGCTTCACGCACTGCGTGAGCAACGCGTGCGTCGCGTACCCGATGTGCCGCGGCGATGGAACGTGCCCGACGCCGGGAGACGTGTGCACCTCGCTCCGCTGCGTCCCGGGCAACGTCGACATCGACGGCGACGGCTCACCCGCGTCGCTCGACTGCGACGAGACCGACCCGACGCGCAGCCCGCTCGCCCACGAGACGTGCAACAACCGCGACGACAACTGCAACATGTTGATCGACGACGGCGATCCGACGGCGTTGTGCGCGATGAATCCCGCGCACGGCATCTGCATGGCCGGCGGAGTGTGCGGTTGCCCCGCGGGGACCGCGGACGTCGATCTCACCGTGCCTGGTTGCGAGTGCACCGTGCGGCCCGCGGCGACCGACGGGACCACCTGCGCATCGCCCATCAACATGGGGCAGGTGTTCGATCAGGCGAGCGGCGGCGCGCAGACGCTGATGGCGATGGGCAACGCGCTGCCCACGCGCGAGGTCTGGTACCAGTTCCACGCGGTCGACGTGCCCGACACGAGCTGCGACACGTTCCACGTTCACGTGCAGCTCACGGTGAACCCGGCCAACCAGTACCAGATGGAAGTGCTGCGCGGCGCGTGCACCGCGGGCGTGAGCTGTTCCGAGGCCGGCGCCGGCGAGAACATGACGGTGTACGAGTTCGGAACGAACCAGATGACGACGGACCAGACGAGCGAGTGCCCGTGCTCCGCGGCGCCGTCCGGCCCGGTCAACCTCTGCAGCGACAACGGTGGCGACTACTTCGTGCGCATCCGCCGCGACACGACCGTGACTGCGACCTGCGCGATGTACACGCTGGTCGTCACGAACGGGCTTTGATCCCTGCGAGGGTCTGAGCGACCCTCGCCCCGACCGGCGGAGCCGGATCGGGGCCCACTCCCCTGGCGCTGGCGCTGGCGCGGCGGGGCCCCTGCCCCGCCTTGCATCGCACCGACCGCCTTGCATCGGCCGCCTTGCATCGAACCGGCGGCGATGACGAGACGAGCCCCTCTCGCTCTCGCTCTCGCTCTCGCTCTCGCTCTCGCTCTCGCTCTCGCTCTC
>CAYSCF010000501.1:0-4406 GCA_964429305.1 uncultured Sandaracinaceae bacterium
ACCGACCGCGCGCGGTGTAATCTGGACGCAAGTGAGGGGCAGCGACCAATGCTCGGCGAGCGCCGCATCGGGCGTCCCATGTCAGCGTCTTGCGGCCAACTACTGGTCGGGCGCCATTGCCGGCGGCACCGTGCAAGGGCCCAATCCGCACGTGGCTGCGGGTCTGGGGCTGGCGCCGTGGACTGCACAGCAGCCGGTGTGTTTGTTCTGTGATGGGAGCTTCCCCTCGATCTACATCGGGAACACCTGCCTGGCCGATGGTCCGTGCGGTCCCGACGCCACCGTGCTCCGCTCGGATCGCCTCGAGGTGCCAGCGGCACCGCAGCTGAGCTTGGCGCTGAGCAAGTCGTATCTCCAGTCCACCGTCACCTGGATCACGCCGAGCGAGCTGCGCGACACGTTGGACCCTGATGCGGTCCGGATGGTCGGTACGACGTTCGGTCAGATCGTCGCGCGTGTCACGACGGTGGGCAACACGCTGGGGCTCGTGGAGGAGCTCGCACCCATGCTGCCCAAGCCTTCCCCGCAGGTCCTCACTGCAGCGGCGGCAGCCTTCAGCGCGACCGGCACGCTCAACGCGACGGGGCGCGGCACGATCCTGCTGGGCAACGCTGCGCGCGTGATCACGTTCGGAGGTGATCTCTACGAGCGCCAGAACCTCGACGTCACGGACCTACGCACGGGACTCGAGAGCTCCGTGTACGTCACGGGTGAGCGGCCGGGCGTGGTCCTCGCGGCAACGCATCGACTCATCGCGGACGCCGCGCTCGTGCTGGACCGAGTGCCGACCGAACGGCGGCGGCATCGAGGCGAGTGCGGTGACGGCGACCCACGTGAGCACGTGCGGCTCTTGTCCGTCGACCTCCGCACCGGAGTCTCGCGCGTGGTGGGGACGTTCCCGTGGGCTTCGCGCTACGATCGCTATGCGATGGTCACGATGTCGAACGGGGACACGGTGCTCGTCGCGTCGAGCGCGTCGAGAGCCGAGCACGTCGCGATGCGCTTCCGCGTTCTCACCGGGCGCCACCATGATCTGAGCGTCCAGGTGATCGCGGAGACGCGAGGCGCGGGCGCGATGATTGCGGCGCCCGTCGCGAGCATCGAGGGCGTGAGCGTCGCGGTGCAGCCGCGCGGGTTGGGCTGGACGGTGGTGGGCTACCCGCTCGCAGTCCCTCGGCGCCGGCCGGAGCACGACCTCGATGACTGCTTCTAGACGATGGGCGCCGCTGCTGGCGATCCTCGCGCTAGGCTGCGCCGGTCCCGGCTCTCCCGATGTCGGGATCGACGCTGGGGCAGACTCGGGGGCCGATGCGGGACGAGACGGCGGACGCGACGGCGGTCGTGACGCTGGACACGATGCCGATCTCGACGCGGGTCTCTTGTGGATGCCGCTCTCCGGTGTGCCCTCCGGATGCGAGCTCGCGATGGCGAGCCCCGCCTATGTGGCGGCGCGCGCATGGACCCTCGAGCCATGTGACGATCGGTCGGGGTGCAGACGGATCGTCGCCCCCCCTCCGGTCGCGGGACAGAACCCGTTTCGCGTCGAGTCCGGTCACGGAGTCCACGACGGTAGTCGGGGCCTCATGGCGATCTTCTCCGACGACGACGTGCATCGCGAGGAGTGGATCATCGATGACTCCGGGCAGGCCCTCGCTGGCTTCCGCACAGCGGCGGTGAGTGCCGGGATCACGGAGAGTTGCTTCCAATCCGACTTTGACGTGTCGGCCCGTGAGTTCGCCTTCGATCTCTCTCACACGGTCGCCCCGGACGGGATCGCGAACTACCTCTACCGCGGCGCGCTCGGCGCCCCCCCGACGCTGGTCGGCGATCTGCGCGCGGCCTTTACGGGCGGATGGGAGCAGGAAATTCGCGTCGACGGTCCACGTGCGGCGGCTTGGATGTCGTTCCAGGTCGTGCTGGCGGCCGAGCTGGACGGCACCATCGCCGCCATCACGCCCAACACCGGGGGTGGCTGCGAGATCGCGGACGTGGTCGGCGATGCGGTCTTCGTCGAGTGCGTCACCCCGACGAACATCGAAGTGCAGCTTCCAGGCGGGCCGCTCACTCCTCTTTTCAGTCACGGCGTGAACTACGGTCTCGACTCCGACGGTCACGACATGGTCTGGGGACGGTTCGCCCTGCTCGACGACGGCGGCGTCCACTCCGAGCTCTGGACGGCTCCTCACACGACCGACCCGAGTGCGCTGGTCGAGCGGCTTCTCGCCACCGTCCCGCCGAGCGACAACCCGGAGCCCACCGACATCCGCGTCGGCTTCGGCTACGCCGCGCTCCTCGAGCAGTCGGATCGCATTGGCGTCTACCGCCTCACCGACGGCGCGCGCGCGCAGATCGATTCGCCCGCAGGGCAGTATTGGACGAGCTTCGTGCAGTACATCGGGCCGGAGGAGATCGCCTTGACCGCCGGCCTCCCGCGCCAGGACCCGCTGACCGACGCTCAGCTCATGTTCGTCCGCATCGACTCCCTCACCTTCGTGCCGCCGTGAGGGCGGCCTTCGCGCTCGCGACACTCCTGGTCGCCGGATGCGAGAACGGCACTTGCGCTACCTCTGCCGAGTGCGGATCGAGCCAAGTCTGTCGATTTCCCAGCATGGGAGTCACGTCCTGCGGGATGCGTGGTAGGTGCGTGGAACGCAGCGAGTGTTACGCACAATCCGTCTACGAGCCCACGAACATCCCTGATTGGGGCGCGATCGACTACGGGGTGTGCCCTTGCAGCGGCGCCCATGGCGCGATGGCGGTCGGGAGATGCATCGCCCAGCCGATCGTGAGCTCGGGACCGACCGGTTGCTTCTGCGACATGGTCTCGCCAGACCGGATCACCCAGGTGCATCCGGGACCTAGGCCCGTCGACGAGCCTTGCGTGTCTGCGACCGGGCTGACGTACCCAGCGAACTGTTGCGATTGCAGTCTCGCGGTTCCCGGTGCCACGTGCCGCGCGGCGCAATACGGCCTGCCGTCCGGCTGCTGTGACTGCTTCACGGAAGCAGCTCCGGACCCCAACGGTCGTTGCGTGCCAGCGGGTGGATGGAGCGCCTCGATGACGCAATGGTGTTGCCCGATCGAGGCGCCGGCGGACGCGGGATGATCCGAACGCTCAGCCTCGTGCTCGTGCTCGTGTTCGCCTCGTCGGTCTCGGCGCAGGGCCCACAGGCCGTGACCATGCCACCGCTGCATCAGGCTCGCCTCAGCGCGAGGTGGGACACGGTGTTCCACACCGGGACTGACGCGATTGACGGTCTGGTCTCTCCCTCGACGCAAGTCACCTCCTACACGCCCTGGTCGAACCTGCTCACCTTGGACGTAGATACCGGCACGTTGCTTCTGCGCGCGACGATCCCGGTGTCCTACGAGGTGATCCACACGACTCGACCCTACGAGCTGACCCAAGATCAGGCTGAGCTCGGCGACATCGCGCTCGAAGGGCTCGCCAACGTGCCGCTCGGCGCCCGTGAACATCGCCTCCTCATCGGTGGGGGCGTCGGCCTCCCGACGGCGACCGACCAGGCCACCGGCGCTCAGATCCGTCTGGTCGCGTGGGAGTCGAGCTTCCGCAATGCGCAGCTCTGGGTGGATCAAGCGATCTCGATCTGGCCCACGATCGACTACCGCTTCGCGATCCCGTGGCTGTGGGTGAGCGCGCTCCTGACGTTGCCGATCTTCTTTCCGCTCTCGTCGACCGGTGGGCCCCAGCCGCTCGCCCGCGGCAACGTCGATGTCATGTTCCAGCTCGACGCAAGGGTCGCGTTGCGGCTCCTCGACGTCGTCGACGTGGGTGTCTCGTTCCTTGCGTGGGCTCTTCCGAGCGGCGCGGGCTACGCAACGACGCTGCCATGGGTCGATCTTGGGCAGACGGCGCTCGCGCTGAGCGTGCGGAGCGACGAGTTGCTCGATGCACCGGTTTTTGGAGGCGCCGAGATGATCTTCGATCTCGACAACCGCTGGGGTCCGACCGGCGCGCCGGGCAAGCTCTGGGGTCTGCGCGCGTTCTTTGGCGCGCGCTACGACGTCTGAAGACAGGGCCCCACTGAGTATCGCGGGACTACGATGGACGGACGATGCGTTTCGGCCGCGTGCTCAGGGCGTCTCGGGATCGCTCGCGGGAGTCACGCCCTGATCGTGGAGGATCGCGCGGACCCACGGCTTGCGGGTCTCGACGAGCGCGTCCATGCGTGAAGGATCATCGGCGACGAGCAGCGCCGCGAAGCTCGTGCGATCGGTTCCGTCCTCGACCCAGCCGACCCACCACGCGTGCGCGTGATGCTCGTCCTGACACGTGCCCGTCTTCGCGCGCAGCGTCGCCGCGCCGAAGTGCTCCGCCGGGAGGATCGAAGTGACGACGTCCATCGATCGGGTCGAGACCGGGAGCGAGCGCGCGGCGAGACGCG
>CAYSCF010000502.1:0-4396 GCA_964429305.1 uncultured Sandaracinaceae bacterium
GAGGTCGAGGCGAACCAGGCGCGCATGCGCGCGCCGCAGGGTGAGCTGCCCACGGGCGCGGTGCAGCCGGTGCCAGGTACGCCGGTGGCTCCTGCGGGCCCGCGTCTGTCGCCCGCGCAGCTCGCAGCGCTGCAGGGCATGGCGCGGCAGCAGCAGGCGGCGCAGCAGGCGATGCGAGCCTCGGTGCCGCCGTCGCAGGCGCGGCAGTCGCAGCCGGGCGCGGCGTCTCCGATCCAGAACGCTCAAGCGCCGATGCAGGCGCTGCAGCGTCCGTCCGCGCCCGCGCCGCTCCCGAAGGTCGAGACCGTCAAGCGCGACAAGCCGAAGGTCGGCCGCAACGATCCGTGCTGGTGTGGCTCGGGCAAGAAGTACAAGAACTGCCACATGAAGACGGACGGCGCGGCGGGCCCGGGCGAAGCCACGACGGCGCCGGCCGAAGAAGAGAAGGCCTCGGGCTGACTCACTTCTGCGAATCACTGTCGTGATTCGCGGCGGGGGCCCTTCGGGCACCCGAGCCCCCGTTCCTTCAGCCTCTCACTTCTGCGTCTGGCGAATGCGCGAGCGCACCGCCGCGCTCGCGGCGAGGCCTTCGAGGAAGATGCGACGGAACCACCGGCCGCCTTCGTCATCGTCCACGCGCTTCGACCACGTCGCTATCACCGCCGCGCTCGGCAGCGTGATCGGCGGCGTGCGCAGCTCCAGGCCGTAGAGCTCGCGCGCACGCTCGCCGACGCTGCTCGCGATCGTGCACAGCGCATCCGAGTCGCGCACCGCGAGTGGCGCGGTCGCGAAGTGCGGCACGCGCAGCACCACGCTCCGCGTCTTTCCGTGCGCCTCGAGCGCGCGATCGACGGCCCCGTCGGCGCGCCCCTCCACGGTGACCACGACGTGCGGATAGGCGAGGTACTTCGCCAGCGAGAGCGTGCGCCCCTTCGCGGCGGGATGTCCGCGCCGCATCATCACGACGAACGGGTCGCGATAGAGCTCGACGCGGCTCAGCGCGGGCGAGCGCGGAATGGTCGCCTCGCCGACGAGGGCGAGATCGATCTCGCCGTTCACGAGCGCGGGCATCGCGCGCTCCGAGATGCGATCCACCCAGACCGCGCCGTTCGGTGCGTGCTCGCGGAAGTACGCGAGGAAGTCACCGATCATCGCGATCTCGAAGTAGTCGAGCGTGACGAGGCGGAAGGTGCGTCGCGTCGTCTCCGGATCGAAGGGCGGCGCGGGCGCCAGCGTCTCCACGAGCCGATCGAGCGCGGCCGGGAGCGTCTCGGCGAGGCGGCTCGCGCGCGGCGTGAGCACGAGCGCGCGCCCCGACGGGACGAGCAGCGGATCACCGAGCAACGCGCGGAGCTTGCCCAGCGTGTGGCTCATCGCCGACTGCGAGACGTGCGTCTTGCGCGCCGCGGCGCTCACGTTGCGGGTCTCGAGCAGCGCAGCGAGCGCCGGCAGCAGGTTCAGGTTGAGTGCGCTCGTATCGATGGTGCTCATGGCTCGCATGACATGAATGCAGTTCCGCTCATGCTCGCTCCGCCGCATCGTGACGTCCATGACGAAGAACGCGAGTGAGGCAGAGGTTCTCGTGACGGGCGCGACGGGCTTGATCGGTCGCTGGCTGCTGGCGGCGCTCACGCGACGTAGGCAGACGACGGCGGCGCTGGTGCGCGGCGCGGCGAAGCGTGAGGCCGAGCTGCGCGCGTTCGTGGATCGCATCGGCGGCGACGCGAGCCGGCTCGTGGTGGTGGACGGTGACGTGGAGCGCGAAGGGCTGGGGCTGACCGAGGCGCTGCCGAACGTGCGCGTCGTGCACCACCTCGCGGCGCGCTTCGCGTTCGGTCTCTCGCGCGACGAGGCGCGGCGCGCGAACGTCGGTGGCACGCGTCACGTGATGGCGTGGGCGGCGCAGCAGCCGCGCATCGATCGGTTCGTCTTCCTCGGCGGCTACCGCATGACCACGATCGATCTCGCCGCGCTCGACGATGCGACGCTCGAGAAGCGCTACGCGTCGGGCGCGTACGAGGGCTCGAAGTTCGAGTCTTATCGTCTCTTCCGACAGCTCGCGGGAGCGCACGCGATGCCGTGGACCGCGGTGCATCCGAGCGGCGTGATCGGCGACTCGCGGACGGGCGAGACCACGCAGGTCGTCGGCATCGGCGAGACGGTGCAGCGCTTGTTCGCGGGCGCGATGCCGGCGCTCGCCGGATCGGCGGAGACGTTCCTGCCCCTCGTCACCGTCGACTATCTCGCGGACTATCTCGCGAGCGTTCCGGATCGTGCTGCGAGCGCGGGCAAGGATCTCGTCGTCTTCGATCCCGCGAGCCCGCCGCTGCCCGAGCTCGCGGCGCGCTTCGCGCGCATCCTCGGCGTCACCGCACCGACCACGACGCTTCCGATCGGCTTCGTGTCGGCGCTGCCGAGCCGATGGACCGGGCTGCATCGCGAGAGCGTCGGGTTCCTCTCGACCGATCGCTACGACACGCGCGAGGGCGATGCGCACGCTGCGGCGGTGAAGCTCGCGCATCCACCGCTCGATCGCGCGCTCGCGCACTGGTGCGAGTATCTGGTCTCGACGCGCTTCATGCAGGCGCCGTCCGCCGACGCCGGACACTTCCTGCGCGGAAGCTTCGTCGTCGGTGATCCAGCCGCCGACGAGATCGTGGCGCTGCACGGGATCCCGTTCGACGGCGAGGCGATGGCGCCGCTCGCGCGCCGTCTCGGCACGTCGGTCGCCCGAGTCGACCTACCAGGCCTCGGCCGCTCCGCGCCGGGTCGTATCGATGCGGCCTGGCTCGCGTCGGTGCTCGGCCCGCATCGCATCGTCATCGGGCACTCGCTCGGCGCGGCGCTGGCCGTGCGTGCGGCAGCGGCTCACCCCGAGAGGATCCGCGCGCTCGTCCTGATCGCGCCGTCGTTCATGATGCGGCCTGCGTCGTGGACGATGCAGCTGCGGCCGCTGGTCGCGAACGTGCTGGCGAAACAGTCCACGCCCGAAGCGTTCGCGACACGCTTCGTTCCCGCCGGGCCCACGCTCGCGCGAGAGGCGATCGAGAGCGCGAGCGCCGCGCTCGGCAGGGCGGGGGTCGCCTCGCGCATCGCTGGCGCGCTCGCGGATGCGACGACCCGAGAGGCTCGAGCCGCGACATCGGACGCCTACCGATCGCTGCGCGCGCGCGGCGTCCCGGTGCTGATCGTCCACGGGAGCACGGAGCCGCTCGTGGACCCGACGCTCGGCGCCGAGGTCCGCACCATCGCGGGCGCAGGTCACAACCTGCACCTCACGCATCTCGATCAGGTCGCCCCGGCGGTGCGCGCGTTCGTCGAGCGACAGCGCACGGTCCAGCCGATGGCGCGCGTCTAACGCGAGCCCTTGTACTCCATCATGCCGCGGACGGCCTTCTCGCTCTCGGCGCCGATCTCGGCCTCTTCTTCGAGGCGCGACTTGCAGTCGTCGCAGACCTTCTTGGTCTTGCCAGAGACCTTGACCGCGAACAGCTCGTCCGCTTCTTCACCACATCTCTTGCAGGCCGCCATCTCCACTCCTCAGGCGCACACGCCGTAGTCGACGCCGTTGACCACGATCGGATCGGTGAAGTCGTAACAGGTCTGCCCGGCGGGACAGACGGTCGACGAGGGCGGCGAGCACCAGCGATGACAACGCGTCGCGGTGCCGCCCGCGGGGTCGATGCAGAGGTAGCCCGCGCGACAGTCCTGGTCACCGGTGCACACCGCGTTGTTGCCACCGGTGCCGATCGGCGCGGTGCAGTCGGTGAACGGACGCATCGCGCCCGTCGACTCCTGGAAGAGATCGCACTCGGTGCCCGTCGGACAGCCCGTTCCGGTGACGGGATTGCACGTGTGCGTGCAGAGCGAGAACGACGTCACGGCCATGCCCGTACCGTCATCGAGCTGCAGGATGCAGAGCCCGCCGCCGCACTCGGAGTCCGTCGTGCACATGTGCGTGCACACCGACGCTGCCGTCGTCCCGGTCGAGACGTTCAAGCACATGTTCGTCGCCGAGCAGTTCGCGTTCGTCGTGCACGTGGCGCCCGCGTTGCCGGAGCCGGACGCGGAGCACGCACGCGTGTTGCCGGTCGGATAACACGCCTGCCCCGTCGGACATCCGCACTGCGGCGAGAGCAAGCGACACGGCGAGTCCGAGCACGAGCTCGCACAACCGGTCGGCCCGCACGATGCGCCGCCCGCGCACGTGGACGTGTACTGGCACATGCCGGGCTCGACGCACGAGTCGGTCGTGCATGCGAGGCCGTCGTCGCACGTCACCGCGGTTCCGGCGACGCAGAGGCCGCTCTCGCAGCGCTCGATGCCGTTGCACCCGATGCCGTCGCTGCACTGCGCCGCGCTGCTGCATCCCGTGTCGTTGCCGGTGTCGGGAGCG
>CAYSCF010000503.1:0-4320 GCA_964429305.1 uncultured Sandaracinaceae bacterium
CGCGGGCGCCAAGCGCATCCAGGTGGACGTGGAAGGCGGCGGCATCGGCCTCTTGCGCGTGGCCGACGACGGCAGCGGGATGAGCCCCGAGGACGCGCGCCTCGCAGTGCAGCGACACGCGACGAGCAAGGTGCGCTCGCGCGAGGATCTCGAGCGCATCGGCACGCTCGGGTTCCGCGGCGAAGCGCTCCCGTCGATCGCCAGCGTCTCGCGCTTCTCGCTCGTGACGCGCACGAAGGATGCGATCGCCGCGACGGAGATCCGGATCGATGGCGGCGGCGAGAAGGGCGTGCAGGAGACCGCGCGCGCGGCGGGCACGACGGTGAGCGCGCTCGATCTCTTCTACAACGTGCCCGCGCGCCGGAAGTTCCTGAAGGGGCTCGCGACCGAGTCGACGCACGTCGCCGACGTCGTCACGCGCGCGGCGCTCTCCGATCCCGCGCTGCATCTCGTGCTCACGCGCGATGGACGGCGCGTGCGGGATCTCGTGCCCGCGCAGGATCTCGGTCAGCGCGCGCGGATGCTCTTCCCCGACGAGCGACTGAGCGAGCTCGTCGCCGAGCGTGACGACGTGCGCGTGCACGCGATGCTCGGACCACCGGAGCGCGCACGGAGCGGCGCGAACGGTCTGCATCTCTACGTGAACCGACGGCCGGTTCGTGATCGCGCGATCGCACGGGCGGTGGCGTTCGCCTATGGCTCCGTGATTCCGCCGGGTCGCTATCCGACGGGCGTCGTGTGGATCGATCTCGATCCGGGCCGCGTCGACGTGAACGTGCACCCGCAGAAGGCCGAGGTTCGCTTCGACGATGCGCGCCGCGTGCTCGAGGCGGTGACGCGCGCGCTCGCGGGCGCGCTCGGGACGTCGCCGTTCCGAGCTGCGACGCCGAGCGCCCCCAGCGACGGCTTCCGCGGTGCGGACTTCTGGGCGAATCGGCTCTCGGGCGCGGGTGTGATGGCGAGCACGCCGTACGACGCGCCGCCGCCGCCGCCGGTCGAGATCGCGCGCGATGCGCCCTCCGTCGAGATCGATCCGCGTGGCCGCTTCGGCTCGATGCGTGTCCTGGGGCAGTCCAAGCGCTGCTACCTCGTGTGCGAGGGCGAGCAGGGCCTCGTCGTGATCGACCAGCACGCGGCCGACGAGCGCGTGCGCTTCCATCGACTGCGCGCCGCGTACGATGCGCGCGCCGTCTCCGTGCAGCAGCTGCTCCTGCCCGAGCGTGTGGAGCTGCTCGCCAGCGAGGTGGCGCTCGCCGAGGCGGAGCGCGCGACGCTCGCGGAGCTGGGCCTCGACGTCGCGGTGATCGGCGAGACGACGGTTGCCGTGCGCGGCGTGCCTGCCATCGCGCGACGTGCCTCGGCCGAGCGTCTCTTGCGCGACGTGCTCGCCGAGCTCGGGAAGACGGGCTCGCGCGCGTTCGGCGACGCGATCGACACGGCGCTCGCGACGATGGCGTGTCACGGCGCGATCCGCGCGGGCGATGCGCTCTCGCCGCAAGAGCAGACGGAGCTCTTGCGGACGCTCGACGAGGTCGACGACTTCGCGAGCCACTGCCCGCACGGTCGGCCGATCCTGTTCGAGATCGGCTTCTCCGAGCTCGCGCGCAAGGTCGGGCGGTGAGCGCGCGCGTCGTCGTCGTCAGCGGTCCGACCGCAGCGGGCAAGACGGATCTCGCGCTCGAGATCGCACGGCGGCTCGACGGAGAGCTGATCGGCGCCGACAGCGTCCAGGTCTATCGCGGATTCGACATCGGATCGGCCAAGCCCACGCAGGCCGAGCTCGGCGGGATCGCGCATCACCTGATCGACGTGGTCGATCCCGACGATGCGATCGATGCCGCGCGCTACGCGACGCTGGCCGACGCGGCGATCGCGGACGTTGCCTGGCGTGGGCGCGTTCCGATCGTCGTCGGCGGCACCGGCCTCTGGCTGCGCGCGCTGCTGCGCGGGCTCGTGGCGCTGCCGCAGCCCGACCCCGAAGTGCGGGGCGCGCTGGAAGCGGAGGCCGACCGGATCGGCGCGCCGGCGCTGCATGCGCGCTTGAGCGCCATCGATCCGAAGGCAGCGAAGGCGATCCATCCCAACGATCGGCTGCGCGTCGTCCGCGCGCTCGAGGTGCACGCACAGACGGGCGAGCCGATCGGCGAGCTCCGCGCGCGACATGCGCTGGGCGCGCCGCGCCACGATGCGCTCGTGCTGATCGTCGATCGCCCGAAGGACGAGATGGCAGCGCGGATGGACGTACGCACGCGCGCGATGCTGGAGCGCGGGCTCGTCGCGGAGACGCGCGCGCTGCTCGACCGCTGGGGGCCCGACGTGCGCGCGATGGAGTCCGTCGGCTATCGACAGGCCGCTGCGTTCCTCGCAGGCACGCTCGAGCAAAGCGCGCTCGCGATCGAGATCGCGCGCGCGACGAAGATCTACGCCCGTCGTCAGCGCACCTGGTGGGGCCACGACCGGGAAGCCACGCGCATTCTCGCGCCCGACGGCTGGCTCGATCGCGACGAGAACTTCGCTCGCGTCAGCCGTTTTTCGCGCGCGTGACCTTCTTCTTGCCGGCGTTCTTCAGCGCGGCGCGCGCCACGGCGATCTCGTCGTCGGGCGCGCCCTTCTCCGCGGCGGCGAGGAGCGACTCGGCCTCTTCCTGATCTTCGCCGAGCTCGGCCAGCGCGTGCGCGAGGCGGACACGAACCTTCGGGAGCTCGGGATCGCCCTCGTAGAGAGCGCGATACGCGCGCATCGCGTCGCGATCCCAGCCGGCCGCGAACGCAGCGCCCGCGAAGCCGACCGCCACCGAGCGAGGAACGACACCACGCGGATACGCCGTGACCGCGTTCTTCCATTGCTTGGCCGCTTCCTCGCTCTCGCCGAGCGATGCGGCGACCGCGCCTCGACGAGCGGCGAGCTCGGCAGGCGGGGCGAACCATCGAAAGAACGTCGCTGCGTGGAGGCGCGCCCGCAGGGCCTTCGCCTCGCCCTTGCTCATGAGCGTGACGGCCGCGCGGTCGTAGGCATCCCGCGACGCGTTGGCGAGCACGCTCGCCCACTGGAAGGCGATGAGCCCGAGCCCGACGATGCACATCACGACGAGCTGCGGCGCGTAGCCACCATAGAAGAGCGCGAACGCGATCACGAGCGAGATGGGCCCGAGCGCGAACCGCGCGAGCGAGGGCGTGGGGCGGGCGCGATCGTCGATGCGGAACAGGGGCGTGCTCACGGCGGGCGGAGCGTACCCCGAGTCGAGAACGGGGACTGTCGTCCGCGGCGCCGCTTGGGTATGATTCATCTCGTGCAGAGACAGCGCGCATGGCTCGCGGTTCCGCTCTTCGCCCTTCTCGCCTCGTGCGTGCCGGGGACGGTGGGCGACACGTTCTCGCTCTCGGGCCGCATCACGCAGACACTCGAGTCTGGTGTTTCGGTCACGCCCGTCGCCGGGGCGACGGTGCGCTTCACGTCCGACGTCGGTGACGTGTTCACCGCGACGAGCGGCGGCGACGGCCGCTACCGGATCCAGGTGCTCACGCGCGTTCGCTACGGGCAGGTGCGTGCGACGGCGAGCGGGTTCGTGGACTCGGAGCGGACGGTGTACTTCGATACCGCGGAGCGGCGCGTGGACATCGGGATGAGGCCTACTGCGATGATGATGTAGGGCCGCTGCGCTCGGCCCTTTCCTCTCGCTCGCGCTCTCGCCTCTCGCCTCTCGCTCTCTTACGGGTGCGTCGCGCGGCGATCTCGAGCTTCTCTTTCGAACTGCCGTTCGGGAGCGCTCAGGCCGCGCGGCCCGAAGGCGGGGAAACCCCTGGTTTCCCCGCCTTCGGGCCCCCCTTCCTCTTCCGTCGATCGGTGCTGGCCGCTGCCGCGGGAGATCAGTGCAGTCGCACGGCCCCATCGCTGCGCGACGGGGACCCCACCGCGCTGCCCGCTCGGTAACGCGTTGCGCGTGAGGTCGGACAGCAGCGGACTGCCGCGTCGCCATCGCTTGTGAGGTTTGGTGAGCGGCCGGCGGCGTTGAACCCGCCGGCCTTTCCGTTCAGCGTGTGAGCTTCACGAGCACGCCGATGATGTGGTTCAGCTTGGCGTCGATGCCTTCGGGCCGCTTCGCGATGCCGCGCGCCTCCGCCATCTGGATCCGTCCGACCGTTTCGCGCGCTTCGCCGAGCGCAATCCGGTACTTGTGACGGCGCTCGTTGCCGTGATGGCCGTTGCCTTCGCAGATGTTCGCGGCCGTCGAGCTCGATGCGTCGCTGAGCTGTTCGGCCGCGTTGCGGTCGTGCTTTCGGATGTCTTGGATCATCGGCTGGAGCATTTGGACGACTTCGA
>CAYSCF010000504.1:0-4310 GCA_964429305.1 uncultured Sandaracinaceae bacterium
CCGCAGACGCCGTTCCCGTACTGCTCCAACGCCGGGATCATCTGGCAGGCGAACACGGAAGACGGCTCGTCGGCGACGACGGGCTCGAGCGTCTTCGACTTCAACGGCGATGGCCGCGCCGAGGTCATCTACAACGATCAGTTCACCTTCCGCGTGTACGACGGTCTGACCGGCTTCGCGCTCGTCGAGATCCTCAACTCGTCACGAACGCGCACCGAGAACCCGGTCGTCTCCGACGTCGATCAGGACGGCCAGGCCGAGATCATCTTCGCCGCGAACAACGAGGCGAGCTTCCTGCGGCGGCCGCACGATCGGACGACGCGCGAGGGGATCAACATCTACGGGGATCGCCTGGGTCGCTGGGTCGGCGCGCGCGGCATCTGGAACCAGCACGCCTATCACATCAGCAACGTGTCCGAGACGGGGCACATCCCGAGCCCCGAGCAGAACAGCTGGGAAGTGCTGAACGCGTATCGACAGAACCTGCGCGAGGGCGCGGACGTGCTCGTGTCGCCGGATCTGTGGGGCGGTCGCGGCAGCTACACGTGCGATGGGACGAACCAGGCTACGTTCCGGATCGACGTGGGGAACTACGGCCTCGAGCGCGTCGGGCCGGGCATCACGATCGGCTTCTATCGCGGGCGGCCCGAGACGGGCGGCGTGCGCATCGGTGAGGCGATGACGACAGGCATCATCCTGCCCGAGGGCGGCGTCGAGACCGTCACGTTCTCGACGACGCTCCAGCTGCCGGTGGTCGACTACTACGCGCTGCTCGACGACCCGGCCGACCCGATGACGGGCACGTCGGTGGCCGAGTGTCGCGAGGGCAACAACGAAGTGCTCATCTGGCGCCCGTTCTGTCCTTGATTCGACCTGCGCCCCGTCGTTCGAATTACGCGGGAACCCAGGAGATCCGGAACCCAAAGGAGTCCAAGAGAAGACTCTCTTGGGTTCCTGGGTTCCCGCGCAACTCTCGGGCGTATGATGGCCGCATGAGTGACGACGACAAGAGCCCCAAGGACGAGCTGACCGCGGCGCTGGCGCATCTGCGCAGCGCGGCCGACCTCATCGCGAAGCGCATCGATCCCGCGGTGCGAAAGGCCGCGACCGACGCCGAGCGCGCGATGGAGCGCGTAGCGAGCGAGACGGAACGGACGGCGAACGAGATCGGGGCGGCGGCGAAGCCGTTCGCGTCGAAGGTCGGCGCCGAGCTGGGAAAGCTCGCGGACGAGATCAAGAAGTCGGTGGCGCAGCTCGAGCACGCGGGCGCGAAGGACGCGCCCACCGCCGAGAAGAAGCCCGACCCGGACGACCCGAGCACGCTGCGTTGAGCGCGCTCGGCGTCCTTCTCAGAAGACGTAGTCCTTCAGACGCGCGACGTCGGTCAGCGCGGCGAGCTTGCCGAGGCCCGCGGTCTCGACCTGACGCACACGCTCGCGCGTGAGGTTCATGATCTCGCCGACCTCTTCGAGCGTGATGCCGCCGCGGTCCGCGATGTCGAGCGCGCACGTCTCGGTCATCTCCCAGACCTCGAGGTCCGTGAAGTTCACCTTGATCGATCCGCGCACCGGGTGGACGTCGACGTAGAGGTGGTACTTGCACGACACGAACGGGCACGGCCGCTCCATGTCGACGCACTCCGACCGCGTCTTCGGCTTCCAGTAATCGGTCTCGGGGTAGAGCATCTTGCCGCGCGCGAGCTCGGTCTTGCTCAGACGACGGATCGAGATCGTGTGCGCCCGCGCGCGATCCCGACGCTTGCGTCGTCCGTCTCCCGTCTCGCCATCCGGCATCCCGTCGTTCGCGCTCTCGAGCGCCAACGCGAGCGAGCCCTCCGTGGCCGCAGACACACTCTCTTCTCGAACTTCGATCGCTTCCGTTCCGTCGCCCATGGTCGCCTCCCACTTCTCTTCGTTCACGACGTGCCGCTCGGTTCGCCCTCCGAGCTGCACGTCACCCATCACACGTGCGCGCGCTGCATTCGCGCCCGCATCGACATCCGCTGCTCGATCTCGTCGAGACGCCGCATGAGGTCCGCTCCGGCCTCGCGCGCCTCGGCGAGCTTCCGCTCCGCCAGCTCGTCGCCCCCGCGCGTCTCGAGCGCCCGCTCGAGACCCGCGTAGAGGCGGTCCAACGTGCGTGAGAGCTCTTCGAGCTCGCCGCGCACGAAGAGGAACTCACGCTGGATCTGATCGATGGTGTAGCCCTGCCCCATCAGACGCCGGATGGCGTCGAGCCGACGGACGACCGTCGGGGGATAGAGGCCCTGCGAGCCGCGGCTCTTGCCCTTGCGGCCCACGCGCACGCTGCGCGGCAAGAGACCGAGCTGCACGTACTTGCGGAACGTCGCCTCGGTCAGCGTCGTGCCGAACGCTTCGATGATCTGTTGGACGGTCGCGCCCTTGGGGTGCGCGCGCTCGAAGGCAGCGAGCTTGTCCTCGCTGAGCCCTCCTTCGCCTCGCTCGCCTTGGTCGACCACCCCGTACTCCGCATCTCGGGTTCGCTCGGAGAGGATCTGCTCGTGCGATCCGGTCTCCTGAACGCGAGCGAATATGTTCTATTGAATAGATCACTGTCAAAGAAAATGCGCATACCCCCTCTCTTTCAGTCAAAGATGGGGCGATTTCGGTGCGCGACGGTTCGCGGACGGGTCCGTCGCGGCGTCGAATCGAGCCATGAATCGCGTCTGATCCCGATCGCCGGATCCCGCCGAGGATCGCGCTTGCGGCTCTCCGGAGCGGCAGTCAGCATCGGGCCCATGCGCTGCGCCGTTCTCGCGTTCGTTCTCTTGGCCGCGTGTGGCGGCCGCGGGGAGCGCCGCTTCGGCGAGGCCTGTCACTCCGACAACGAGTGCCAGCACGGGCTCTGCGTCGCCGGTGTCCAGGGCGACGGCCCGGTCTGCACGATCAGCTGCGCCAGCAGCAGCGAGTGCCCGACGGGCTGGTCCTGCCACGGCGTGACGCAAGGCAACGTGCTCGTGTGCGCCGCCGGCGCGAGCACGCCGTTCGGGATGTGACCGATGGATCGGCTCGCCCCTACGGCCCCTCCCGTCCTCGGGCGCGACGCCCGCGCACTCTCGTCGTGATGGATCCGCGGGCGCTCGCACGCTTCCGGCGGAACGGCGGCGCGATGGTCGGAGCGGTGCTCGTGACGATCGTGCTGATGGTCGCGGCGCTCGGCCCTCTCGCAGCACCCTACGATCCGGATCATCAGTTCGAGGGCGGCATCCGGCCCGATGGAACGCCGCTGGGGCCGAGCGCCGCGCACTGGCTGGGAACCGACGCGATCGGGCGCGACGAGCTCACGCGCTTGCTCTACGGCGGCCGCATCTCGCTCACGATTGCGATCTCGGCGACCCTGCTCGCAGTCGCGCTCGGCCTGACCATCGGCATCCTCGCGGGCTACCGGCGAGGACGCGTGGATGCGGTGGCCATCCAGGCCGCCGACGTCGTCCAATCGGTGCCGTTTCTCTTGCTCGCGATCGCGCTCAACCGCGTGGTCGATCGGCCCGAGCTCTGGAGCCTCGCGCTCTTGCTCGGCGGTCTCTCGTGGACGTCACTGGCGCGCGTGACGCGGACCAAGACGCTGCAGGTGCGCGAGCTCGACTTCGTGCACGCCGCACGCGCCCTCGGCATGAGCGAGCGTCGCATCGTGCTGCGTCACGTGCTGCCGAACGTGCTCGGGCCCGCGATCGTGCTCGGCACCTCGCTCGTCGCGCAGATGATCCTCGCCGAGTCGGCGATGTCGTTCCTCGGTGTCGGCGTGCAGCCTCCGACCTCGACGTGGGCGTGCATGCTGCGCGACGGAGAGGAGCTGATCGCGCTGGCGCCGGGCCTCGTGCTCTATCCAGGCATCGTCATCGCGATCACGACGTTCGGCTTCAACCTCGTCGGCGAAGGCCTCCGCGACGCGCTCGATCCCAAGGAGACGGGTGGTGGATCGCTCGCCAAGGGCGAGAGACGCGTCGGCGGTGTCGCGCTCGCCTTGCTCGGCGCCGGCGCGCTCGCCCTCTTCGTCTGGATGCCGCCCGTTCCGAGCGCGCCGCTGTGGAGCGGCGCGGGCGCCACGACGCCTCATCACGGCGGCACGTTCCACTTCTGGCACGAGTCCGACGTTCACGGGCTCGATCCGCAGGTCGACTACGACCAGCTCTCGGGGATGGGCATCAAGCTCTTGTTCGAAGGGCTGATCGACTACGACCCGGACGTGCACTTCGTGCCGCGCATCGCGCGCGAGCTGCCGACGGTGTCGGAAGACGGTCTCGTGTACACGTTTCGTCTGCGCGAAGGCGTTCGCTTCCACAATGGGCG
>CAYSCF010000505.1:0-4277 GCA_964429305.1 uncultured Sandaracinaceae bacterium
GTCCGAGGCGCGTGATCTCGAGCAGGCGATCGCGCCGCGTCGCGTAGTCCTTCGCGGACAGTCCGTAGAGGCTGCGGAAGAAGTCGAGGTTCTCTTCGATCGAGAGATCGCCGTAGAGGCTGTGGTCCTGGGGAACCAGTCCGAGCGCGTCGCGCACCTTCTCGCTGCCGCGGCCGAACGGATCCATCCCGAGCACGCGGACGGTTCCCGACGTGGGACGCACGAGGCCGGCGAGCATGCGCAGCGTCGTCGTCTTGCCGGCACCGTCCGGGCCGACGAGCCCGTAGAGCTCGCCGCGCGGGATCGTGAACGAGATGCCCTTCACGGCCTCGTTCTTCCCGAAACGTCGCACCAGCGCATCGGCCACGAGCGCGGGAGCCTCGCTCGCGACGTCGCTCACTGCGGCACCAACGTGACCTGCACGGGCATGCCCGGGCGCAGCAGGCGCTCGGGGTTCGGGACGCGGATCTCGATCGGATAGACGAGGCGATCCCGATCCGTGCGCGTCTGCACCGTGCGCGGTGTGAACTCCGCCTCGTTCGCGACCGTGTCGATCGTTCCGTCGAACGTGCGACCGGGCCACGCGTCGGCGACGATGTGAGCGGCGCCACCGAGCGTCGCGGCCGAGAGCTCGGCGTTCGGCAGATAGAAGGTCGCGGTGAGATCCGTCAGATCGATCACGCGCACGAGCGAGGCGCCGGGCGCGACGACCTCGCCGACCTCGTAGAGCACCTCGTCCACGGTGCCGTCGTGCGAGGCGACGACGCGGCACTCGTCGACGGAGATCTGCGCGAGCGCGCGCACGGCGTTGAGCGCGGCCAGCGTTCGCTCCGCGGCCTCCACGGACGCGCTCGCGGCATCACCCTGCGCCGCCGAGATCGACGCCTGCGCACGCGAGGCGCGTCGCTGCGCTTCGGCAGCCTCTTGCTGGTGACGAAGCGCATCGACCTGATCCTGTGCGGTGTCGCGCCGCTGCGAGGTCGCGTACTCGCCGAGCGCACCGACACGCTCGAGCTCGCGCTGTGCCGTCGCCTCGTGCGTGGTCAGCACGGCGGCCTGCGCATCGGCTGCGCCGGTCAGCGCACGGGCTGCGCCTCCCGAGCGACGGGCGACCTCCACCTGCGCTCGCGCCGCATCGACCTGGGCCTGCGCGACCGAGAGGCGCGCGTTGGCCTCGTCGAGGTGCGCCTGAGGCTCCGCGCAGTCGAGCTCGGCGACGAGATCTCCTGCATGGATCTGTTGGCCCTCGCGCACGGAAATCGTCCTGATCCGCCCAGCGATCCGCGATCCGAGGTCGTAGCTCGTTCCCTCGATCACGCCCGAGCCGCCGGAGGGCCCCGCCTCCGACGCGCGCTGCGCCGAGATCCGCGCGTAGAGCGCGAAGACGAGCACACCGGAGAGCAGAATCGCGAGGATCATGGGCCGCTGCATGAGCGCGCCGTCGCAACGCCCGTGCCCGCCGGATTTCCGAACGCTTCGGGACGCATGCTCCGGAGAACCGTCCGGATTTCCGGACGCCGTCGTCCGGGAATCCGCCGCGCGCGCGCGCGTACGCGCACGCGAGAGATCTGCGTTCCCCCGCGCAAACGTTGCGCCGCGCCCCGGCCCGCGGTTTGCTGGTCCGCATGTCCATGGCCGCCGAAGCGCGTCGCGCTCAGTTCGAGAGCCTCGTCCGTGCGCGAGTGCTCCGCACGCTGATCCGCGCGCGCGTGGTCGGCGTGGCGTTCGTGGCCACGATGGCGAGCGCGCTCGCGTTCCTCGATCCCAACCCGATGCGCATCGCGTTCTTCGCGATCGGCATCGGCATGATCGCCGTCGTGTCGGTGATCGAGCTGCGCCGCGTCGAGCGCGAAGCGACCGATGCGCGGCTCGTCCTGAACGTGGGCGTCATGGCCGTCGGACAGATCTTCGTCGTGCTCGGCGCTGGTGGTATCGCGAGCCCGATCGTCCCGGCGCAGGTGCTCTTCGTCGCGATGATCGCCATCGTCTCGCCGCGCACCCTCTCGGCGCCCCTGCTCGCGCTGCTCGTCGTCCCGACGATCTGGCTGCTCGCGTGGTTCCAGGTGAGCGGCGTCGTGCCGAGCCTCCGACACACGCTCTTCGAGGGCCTCTTCGTGGGCGCGGGGCAGGGCGGCTACGGCCCGTGGATCGCCGCGACGTTCTACACGGTGATGGTCGGCGCGGGCATGAAGCTCGGGCACTTCGTGCGCGGCACGCTCGACGACCTGGTCGAGCAGCAGGTCGAGGATCGCGAGCGCGCGCTCGAGATGCACGCCGAGCAGAACCGCACCGCGACCGCGCTCTCCGCGGAGATCGCGCACGAGCTGAAGAACCCGCTCGCGAGCGTGAAGGGCCTCGCCGCGCTCGTGCAGCGCGACGTGACCGGCCAGACGGCGGAGCGAGTGGGCGTGCTGCGGCGCGAGGTCGATCGCATGCAGGCGGTGCTCGACGAGTTCCTCGCGTACTCGCGCCCGCTCGTGCCGATCGAGGCGCGCGAGGTCGACGTGATCGCGCTGGCGCGCGAGGTCGTGGAGATGCACGAGGGGGTCGCCGAAGAGCGCGGCGTGCGGCTCGTGGTGGCAGGAGACGATGGCGCGCAGCGCTGTGATCCGCGCAAGCTGCGAGCGGTGATCGTGAACCTCGTGCAGAACGCGATCGACGTGAGCCGCGAGGGCGGCGAGGTGCGCGTCGAGGTCGTGCGCGAGACGGACGGATCGCTGCGCGTGGAAGTGCTGGATCGCGGCGCGGGGATCGATCCGAACGTCGCGACGCGGCTCTTCACGGTCGGCGCGACGACCAAGCCGAAGGGCAACGGCATCGGGCTGCCGCTCTCGCGCGGTCTCGTCCGCCAGCACGGCGGCGATCTCGTGCTCGAGACACGCGAAGGCGGCGGCGCGGTCGCGCGGTTGACGCTGCCCAAGACGCTTCCAGTGACCGGAGTCGCGGCTTGATCGCCCTCGTCGTCGACGACGATGCGTCGGTTCGCTACACGCTCCGCGCGTACCTCGAGGACGCAGGCCTCGAGGTGCACGAGGCCGAGGACGGCGTCGTCGGTCTCGAGCGCATCGAAGAGCTCTCGCCCGCGCTCGTCATCACCGATCTGCGCATGCCGCGCCTCGACGGGATGGGGCTGCTCGCCAAGCTCGCCGAGCGCGCGGGTCCCAAGCCGCTCGTCGTGATGCTCACCGCGCAGGGCAGCGAGCGCCACGCGGTCGAGGCGATGAAGCTCGGCGCGTTCGACTACTTCAAGAAGCCCTTCGATCCCGACACGCTGCGGCAGGCGATCGAGCGCGCCAAGCGCGTGGCCGAGCTGAGCGTCGGCAAGGAGCGCGCCGAGGCCGAGCGCAACCTCGGGCGCAGTCTGGTCTTCGAGTCGCCTTCGATGAGCAAGCTCGCACTGCTCGTCCAGCGCGTCGGCCCGCGCGACGTCACCGTGCTCATCACGGGCGAGAGCGGCACCGGCAAGGAGCGCGTGGCGGAGGCGATCGTGCGATCGAGCGCGCGTGCGTCCAAGCCGTTCGTGCGCTTCAACTGTGCGGCGATCACCGCCGATCTCGCGGAGGCCGAGCTCTTCGGTCACGCGAAGGGCGCCTTCACCGGCGCGCATCGCGCGCGTGTCGGTCTCTTTCGCGAGGCCAACGGCGGGACGTTGTTGCTCGACGAGATCGGCGAGCTCGACGCGCGCACGCAAGCGAAGCTCCTGCGCGTCCTGCAAGAAGGCGAGGTGCGGCCGGTCGGCGAAGAGCGCGCCGTGCCGATCGACGTTCGCATCCTGGCCGCGACCCACCGCAACCTCACCGAGCTCGTCACCCAGGGCGCCTTTCGCGAGGACCTTCTGTATCGCTTGAAGGTCGTACAGCTCGCGGTGCCGCCACTCCGCGAGCGTCCCGAGGACATCACGCTGCTCTTCGAGCACTTCCTCGCGCGCGCGATCTCGCGCTTCGGCACCGGCCCGCTGACCATTCCGGCGAGCGTGCTGCCGCGTCTATGCGCGCATCGCTGGCCGGGCAACGTGCGCGAGCTGGAGAACGCCGTGGAGAGCGTCGTCGCGCTCTCGAGCGAGGCCGCGATCGATCCCGAGCTCTTGCCGGGCCCTGCGATGAGCGAAGCGCCGGCGCTCGGCCTCAAGGAGCGCATCGACGCGTACGAGCGCGGCATCCTCGTGCAGACGCTGCGGGAGGCCGGCCAGAACCGCACCGAAGCGGCGCGTCGCCTCGCGATCGGGCGCGCGACCCTGCACGAGAAGCTGCACAAGCACGGCCTCGAGTAGCTGTGTC
>CAYSCF010000506.1:0-4276 GCA_964429305.1 uncultured Sandaracinaceae bacterium
CGTCACGACGTGATGGAGATCGTGCGTCGCCGCGAACCTCAGCGCGTACGCCGAACCTTTGCGCGTCGGCTCGAGCGGCACGATGCGATGCTCGTCGAGAAACTCCGCATACGCACCACCGAGTGTCTTCTTCGGAAGCCTCCGCAGCGCGGCAAGCTCGAGCTTGAGCTTGTTCTGCATCATCGCCTTGGTCGGATCGACCTGGCCGCCGAGCACCTCGCGCCACTTGGGGTAGTCGGCGACGATCACGAAATCGGCGGCCTTGGCCGTCTCGCCGTCGACGTACTCCGCGCCGCGGCACTGCCCCTGGTGCAGATCGAGCACCATGGCCATGTCCTTGTCGGTCCCGAGCCGTGCATCGGCCTTGATCACGTAAGCGACCTTGCCATGCGTCCAGTCCTTGCCCGCCGTGCGGTACCCCGCGTTGGCGTTGACGGCGTCGCGAAATGCGAGGGTCCACTCGAGCGAAGGAAAACGAAGGGCCATGGTGGGCCGACCTATTAGGCCGAGCGCCAGGGTGGCGCAAACCCGGGGTGTGTCGCCTACTGGCCGCGGCCGCCCGGGGCGGTTACAGACCGCGTCGGAGGCCAAGCTTCGTAGGCTTCCGCCCGTAAGATAGAAGGCGAGAAGCGGCGCGTGGTCTCCGAACGGAACAAGTTGGGTCTCTCGGCGGGCGCTTCGCTCGTCGGCCACGCCATCGTCGCCGTTCTGCTGGTGATGGCGCCGACGACGCACGAGCTCGCGATCCGGCAAGCCGACGAGATCGACATCGAGATCGAGGACGCACCGCCGCCCGCGCCACCGCCCGCGCTCGTCGTCACACCGCCCGACACGCCGACCGTCGCCTCGACGGTGCGCCCCCGACACACGGACGAGCCCGCAACGACGGGCGCGATCGTGCAGCCCTCGACGCCGGAGCTGGCGACGACGACGCCGCTCGTCGCGATGCCGACCGACGACGTGCACGAGCAGGCGCATCACGACACGGTCGTCGTTCCGCCCGAGCAGATGCACCAGCTGCTCGATCCCACGCGCGTGGCCGCGGCCGACGCGCTTCACGACGATCACGGTCCGTCGATGCCGGGCCCGCCCGCGACGCTGCATCCGGCCGGGCCCGACGAGCACATCCCGACCGCGGAAGAGGCCGTCGCGCAGACGCA
Organism: uncultured Sandaracinaceae bacterium; assembly: GCA_964429305.1. Classification (GTDB taxonomy): domain Bacteria; phylum Myxococcota_A; class Polyangia; order Polyangiales; family Sandaracinaceae; genus JBBSAT01. Next base: position 1,161 of record CAYSCF010000506.1, read on the forward strand.
GGAGTATCTGGGCGCGGCCGCCGCGGCCAAGACGTACATCACGCAGCGCACGTTCCATCTCACGCCGCACACGGACGGGACGCTGCACTGGCAAGGCACCGGCTTCGAGGCGATCATCCATCCCGACGGCAGCGTGAGCTTCAGCGATCACCCCGGCGTCGACATGGACTGGGGCAGTGGCTCGGGCCGGTTCGATCTCACCGACATGGTCATGGGCGGCGCGGGGCAGGACCCGTACGCCGCAGAGCGCGAGTGGTTCATGGAGCACGCGGAGAGCACGATCGATCGGCTCGAGGCGCAGGCGCGCACGCAGCAGCACACCCATTCGCTGACGGGCGTTCGCTCGCAGCTCAGAACGATCTGGGACGACCAGTCCAGATCGAGCGCGGACAGACGCCGCGCCATCTTCGAGGTCTGGGACGAGCTCGCGGACGGCGAGGAGGGCGCACCTGCGCGCGAGGCGGTGATCTCCTTCATCCGTCGCGAGATCCCCGACTCGAGCGCCGACTCGTACACGATGATCGAGCTCGCGCGCATGAACGCCCATCGACAGAGCGCGGAGCGCTTCGACCCCTATCCCTGAGGCTTCTCGTGACGGATGCTCCGGTTCTGCGCTCCAAGTTGCTCGACGCGGCAGGCATCGCGCACGGCTTCTCCACTCGGCTCGGCGGCGTCAGCGTCGGGCCGTACGCGTCGATGAACCTCGGCTGGTCGGTCGGTGACGATCCGCGCGCGGTCGAGGAGAACCACCAGATTCTCGCAGCGACGATCGGCCACGAGCGCTCGGCGCTTCGTCTCGCGACCCAGGTGCACGGCGCGAGCGTGCTCGACGCGGACGCCGTCGGCCGGGATCGACGATCGGAGCCACCGGGCACCGGGCACGACGCGCTCGTCGCGCGTGAGAAAGGCATCGCGGTCGGGGTTCGTACCGCCGATTGCGTGCCGATCCTCGTCGCGGATCCCACCACCGGCGCGGTGGCGGCGATTCACGCGGGCTGGCGAGGTGTCGTCGCGGGCGTGGTCCCGAGCGCGCTCGAGGTGCTCGCGCCCGATCGAGAGACGCGTGCGCGGCTGATCGCGGTCATCGGCCCGCACATCCGCGTCGATCGATTCGAGGTCGGGCAGGACGTGGCGGATCGGATCGCCGGTGCGAGCGATCCCTCCGTCATCCAGACCGGCGGTGCCAAGCCGCACGTGGATCTCGCGCGGGCCATCCGCATCCAGCTCCAGCGCGCGGGCCTCGAAGCCTCGAACGTCGACGACGTCGGTGGCTGCACACTGAACGAAGCGGAGCGCTTCCACTCGCACCGACGCGACGGCGAGCGGAGCGGTCGCATGCTCTCCGTGATCGTCGCGCGCGGGACGGCGTGATCACGACCGCAGTGGTCCGCGACGCGGACCCGACACGATTGTCCCGGCTTCGCCGGGCACTCCGGGATGAACCTGACGCTCAGAGCGGATGCGTGGGCGCGAGATGCGGGCCCTGGCACTCGTAGCGACGCAGGCTGACCTCGCGCGCGCCCTCGGCGCCGATCGGTGTCGCGATCAGCAACGCCTCGCCCGTCCACACCGCGCGCGATCCATCGGGCGCGACGCCGGCGGGCAGCCACGCTTCGAGACGGCTCTCGCTCTCGGTGAGCCGACGCGTGATCACCGCATCGCCCTCGCGCGCCTCGAGCACCGGCCGCCCGTCCTCGCAGCGCGTGCTGAGCGCCGCGTGCCGAAGCTCGCGCGTGACGTGGCCCATCGGATCGAGGTGCGCGATCGCTTCGTCGTCCCCGCATCGCGCGCGCAGCACGACGCCCGTCTCGGCTCGTGCGAGGCCGCTCGGCGTGCAGCCTACGAGGACGTCGTTGGCCGCCGCGTACTGGCTCGCGGGATCCGGATTGATCACGAACATCGTCGTCGTCGGCGCGGTCTCGTCGTGACAGACGCCGTAGTACCAGGGCGACGCTGCGCCTCCGCCCGCGATCGCGCCCGGCAAGAGCGGTGCACACGGCGCCGCGATCTCGGAGGCGCCGTCGCCACGCGCCGGATCTCCGTCCGGCAGTCGCGTGCGTGCGAAGCGGACGCACTCGGTCGCGCCGACGCTCGTGTCGTGACAGGGGCCGCGCGTGATGCGGTGTGCGACGTAGATCGCTCCGCCCGCGAGCGGCGCGACCACGAGGTTGCCGCGTCCCGAGACGCCGAGCTCCATCTCGCCGAGATCGCGCGCGGGCGCGAACGCGGGCGCGGTCGCGGCAAAGGCCGCTTCGGTGTGGAAGCTGCCGTTCGCGATGACGACCCACGCGACGCCGAGATGCGCGCCGCTCGACGCCATCGCGAGCTCGACGATCTGATTCGGCGCTTGATCGGTCGCGCCGGATGCGGCCGCGCTGCCCGTCGCGATCTCGGCCTCTGCTCCGCGCGCCGAGCCGCCGGGGCCCAGCTCCAGGATGCGCACGCCGGCTCCGTCGTTCGAAGGAACGCCCCACGCGAGGAACGTTCCGGAGGGACCGCTGACGAGATCGAACGCGGCGCGTGTCGCCACGCGGCGCGCGGCGGCGATGGGCGCGACAGGGGTGGGCGTCGGCGGTGGCGGCGGCGGTGGGGGATCCTCGAAGTAGGAGCAGCTCGAGGCGAGCACGAGGAGGATCGACGAGGCGCGGCGCACGGGCGCAGCCTACACGCGCCCGACGCCGTTGACATGGCCCGAGTCCGTGACCGAGCCTCGCCCGCGAGGAACACCGATGGCCAAGCCGAAGAAACGCTCGAGCCCGAAGACGAAGAAGCCGGCAGCGCGGCCCGCGCCGAAGAAGGCGACGTCGAAGCCCCGGTCACGCACGACCCACGGCGGGATCGGCGCGCCCATCGACGAGCGGCTCGACGTGGCCGCGTACGCACGCCGGCTCACCATGGACGTCCCCGAGACGCTCTCGGCGGTGAAGAAGATCCTCGCGCGCGTTCCGCGTGGCACGCGCGTCCTCGAAGCGCATGCGCGGGTCATCGCCGACAACCAGAGCGTGCTGGCCGCCGCCTACGAACCGCTGCAGGAGCATAACGACGGACGGGCGGCGGTGCGCTTCAATCCTGAGACCAGGCTGGTCTATTTCGACCAGCGCATGGCCGATCTGCCG
>CAYSCF010000507.1:0-4250 GCA_964429305.1 uncultured Sandaracinaceae bacterium
CGTGGACCTCGAGTCGTCGGGCTCCGCGAGCACGTTCTGCGAGCTGCCGGGCACGTACACTTCGCTCGCCTCCGTGCCGACATCGTACGCGTCGTGTACGTGGGAGTCGTACGTCGAAGGTGGCTCGGGTCTCGCGAACCACGGGCTCATCGTGAGGGACGCCGCGGGCGCACATCACTACCGCGTGCGGGTCGTGACAAACACGCTTCCCGCGCTCGTGCTCTCGCTCGCCGCGATCGATTGATCTCAGTTGCCCAACCCTCGTCGACATTCCGGGCAGGGGCGATCGCTCTCGCCATCAGGCGCTCGGATGCGACGCGACGATCCCAGTCGACCGAATGCCGCACCGAGCGCCTTGCGCGACATGCCGAGCGGGGGCTCAGCGCGACGCGCCCGTCCTTCGCCCGATGAGGGGTCACTCCACACCCACTCAACCCACCGAAATCGCTCCGGTCCTGCGGCAGGATGTGGGATTCGTCACGGAGTGGCGAATCACTCTGGTTTTCAGTGGTCTGAAGCGAAATCCACATCCACCCGCCAGTTCCGTGTCGTTACACGAGGTTATGGCCATGTGGAGTGACCCCGATCGTTTCGCACGCTGTGTTATCGTGGCGCGATGCGCGCGTTGCTCGTGCTGCTCGCCCTCGCATCGGCCGCCGCTGGCTGTGGTGCTCCCCAAGGCCCCCACGTGCGTTTTGCCCACGCATCGTCGCAAGAGCTCGAAGCCGCGCGCGCACAGGGACGGGTCGTCTGGTACGACTTCGAGGTGGGCGACGACGTCCCGCTCCTCTTCGGGCTCGTCGGCGTCTCCGAGGCCGTGACGCAGCAACCGGCGCACTGGGTGACACGACGGGCGTTCTCCGTCGTGGTGTTCCCGGATGGCACGACGATGTTCAGCTTCGATGGCCGGTCGCTGACGAGCGCCACCATCGCGGCGCGATGGACGATCGGCCTCGAGGCCGACGACCACGGCCCGACCGGGGCACTGCTGGTCTTCATCGGCGAAAGGCAAGACATGCCGGCCGAACTGCGTCACTGACGCTTGCCATGACCCGACACCGGGTTGGTCGAGCCGGATCGAGTCAACCAGGGTGAGTCTCACCCCAGTCTCTGGAGGTGATGAAGAGCCTCGTGACGCGTCCGTCCTTCGCCCGATGAGGGGTCACTCCACACCCACTCAACCCGGCGAAATCGCTTCGGTCCTGCGGCAGGATGTAGATTTCGTCACCGAGTCGCGAATCACCCTGGTTTTCAGTGGTCTGAAACGAAATCCACATCCACCCGCCAGTCCCGCGTCGTTTCGCGAGGTTACGATCGTGTGGAGTGACCCCGATCCTTCTCGCTAAACGCGATCCACCGAGCCGCCGCGTCCGCGCTCGCGCCTCAGCCGTCGTGAGCGCCGCTGAGCCGGAGACCCGGGACGCGGCCGAAGTGCTTCACGTTGCGGGTGAGCAACGTCCCCCGCTGGAGGAGACAAATGGCGGCGACCATGTAGTCGGCCATGCCAATCGACGCTCCATCCGCCTCGAGGTGTTGCCTGACCTCGGCGGCCTTCTCGGCCTCCTCGGGGCCGAAGCTCAAGATCGTCATCGCGCCGAGCAGGGCCTCGACGCCATCGCGCTGCTTCTTGCTGCGCGCGCCGGAGCGTAGCTCGAACGCGGTCACGGCCGTCGTTGCGAAGTTGCGCTTCGTCAGCTCGGCCCCGACACGCGCCGCAGCACCGCGATCGTGGAGGTAGTCGATCAGCACGTCGGTGTCGGCGATGATCATCGCCAGCGGCCCCTCAGCTCTCGCACCGACGCCGCGAGGTCCTCGGCCTCGGCATCGGAGAGGGTTCCGCGCACCGCCTTCGCCTTGCGGACCGCCTCCCCGCGCGCCCGAAACTGCGCGAGGTAGAGATCGATGGCCTCGCCGATGAGGGCTGAGAAGCCCTTCTCACCTCGCTGCGCGGCGAGCTTCAAGAGCTCGGCCCGCTGCGTCTCCTTCATCTCGATCGTGGTCCGCATCGATTCAATGTGCATGCACATGCATGTCGCGGCAAGCGCGACGTCGCGCCATGCGTTCGGCGTGAACGATGCGCGCGTGACAAGGGCCCGGCCGTAGGTCACAACCGCGCCCCCTCGGCGCACGCCGCGCAGAACGGAGCCATCCATGTCCGCGCGCTTCGTCCCTTCTTGGTATGCGGTCGACTTCGGCACGAGCAACTCGCTGCTCGCCGCTGCGAACGCCGAAGGCATCCATCCGCCGATCCCGCTCGATCCGATCGCGCACGACCCGACGATCCTGCGGAGCGTGCTGTTCTTCCCGGATGCGGAGCGCTGCGCGTTCGGGCTCGACGCGATCCGGCAGTACGTCGATGCGGGGATGCACGGGCGCCTGATCCGCTCCGTGAAGAAGCACCTGCCGTCGCGGACCTTCCTCGGGACCTCGATCGACGAGCGACCGATGACGCTCGAGGATCTGATCGGCTTGATGCTCCGCGAGATGCGCGCGCGCGCGAACCGCCACTTCGGGCTCGACGTGCGGCGCGTCGTGCTCGGACGCCCGGCGCGCTTCTCGGACGATCCGGACGACGACGCGTTCGCGCAGGAGCGGCTCGAGCGCGCGGCGAAGATCGCGGGGTTCGAGGAGGTCCGTTTCCTCGCCGAGCCCGTCGCGGCAGCACGCGAGTACCGCCGCCTCGCGCAGACCGGCAGCATCGCGCTCGTCGCGGACTTCGGCGGTGGAACGTCGGACTTCACCATCTTGAAGCTGGAGCCGGGAGAGCTGAGGCCGTCGGACGTGCTCGCCATCGGCGGCGTCGCGGTCGCGGGCGACGCGCTCGATGCGGGGATCATGCGCACCAAGGTCGCGCGGCACTTCGGAGCCGACGTCGTCTATCGCGTCCCGTTCGGTCGCAACGAGATGCGCATGCCGCCCGCGCTGATCGAGCGTCTCTGCTCGCCTGCCGATCTGTCCATCCTGCGGCGGCACGACGTGACGACGTTCCTGCGGAACATCCGCGCGTGGTCGCTCGGAGAGGACGACGCGGAGAAGATCGATCAGCTCTTCACGCTGATCGAATACGGGCTCGGCTTCCAGGTCTTCGAGTCGATCGAGCGGACCAAGCACGCGCTGACCACGCGCGATCGGGACGAGCTCGTGTTCGAGTACCCGACGATCGCCGTGCGCGAGAACGTGACGCGGGCCGACTTCGAGCGCGCGAGCCAGCGTGTCGTCGACGAGATCCTGGAGCGACTCGACGAGACGCTCAGGGCCGCCGGGCTGAGCGCGAACGACATCGAGATCGTGTGCTGCACGGGCGGCACGGCGAAGGTGCCGCTGGTGGCGCGCGCGATCGCGACGAAGTTCCCGCGCGCGCGCATGGAGCAGTTCAAGAGCTTCCACTCCATCGTGGAGGGGCTCGCGCTTCACGCGCAGGGCCTCGCACGCGCGTGAAGCGCGCATCGATGTGAGAGGAAGCGCTCGCAGGGACGAGCGTTCTGCATCGACCCGACGTGGCGCTCGCGCTCGAGGGCGACTGCTCGCCATCTCGAGCTTCGCCGCTCGGCTCACGGTCGAGTCGGGGTCGATGCGATCTCTGCCGGAGCGGTCCGCGAAACGGACGAGACGCCACTGCGTCGGCTCGCCATGGCGAGCGCTCCTGCAGACGACCAGGCTCGGTTCGTTCGACGAGTCTGCAGAGATCACGAGTCGGACCCTCGTCGACATGAGAGGGCCTGCCGCTATAATTCGGCTTAACTCACGGCCCCGCACCGCGCGTCGTACCGTCGGGCGATGCGTGAACTCATCGGGCTCTTCGCTTGCTGCGCTCTGGGATGCAGCGCCGCTGTCGCGACGCCATGCCCAGCGTCGGACGCGGCCTCGCGAGACAGCGCAGTCGCGCTCCTCGATGCCGGGAGCGATGCCAACGTCATCGCGACGACGTCGTGCGCGACTCCATCCGACTGCGACGACACGCACTGGTGCTCGCGCACCGGCTGCGGCTTCACCCTCGGCACGTGCGAGCCGCGTCCGCTCTCGTGCGAGGGCCAGTGGGCACCGACGTGCGCGTGCAGCGGGCACACGTACGACAGCCCGTGCCATGCGCGCATGGCGGGTGTGCTGATCGCGGCCGAGCTCATCCCATGCGTCTCGTCGGCATGCACGGCGCCATGCGACGCGCCGAGCACGTGCGTGGACTGCGGCTCCGCAGGCCCGCAGTGTCTGCGCGCCGGCGCGCGCTGCGTGCACTGACGGCGGGCACGCTC
>CAYSCF010000508.1:0-4220 GCA_964429305.1 uncultured Sandaracinaceae bacterium
CCCGCGGGGGGGGGGGGGGGGGGTTGGCCACCCCCCCCCCCCGGCCGGGGGGTGGGGGGGGGGGGGGGCCCCCCGCCCCCCCCCCCCCCCCCCGCGGCCCAGTGGAGATGGTCTGAACGTGGCCGATCCCCGGTCGCTCGTGCGACACTGCACCGCATGTCGACCTCCTCGCGCGTCCTTCGCCTCTCCACGCTCGCGCTGAGCACCCTCGCCGTCGTCAGCTGCAGCTCCGGCCCCGATCCGGCAGCCGGCTGCACCGTCACGATCCATCCCGGCGGCGACGATCAGATGGCCTTCCAGATGGCCTTCGTCGATGCGCACGACCACGCGCAGATCTGCGTCGCGCCCGGCACCTACCACTTCACCGACCCCCTCGCGCTCGCGTCGCTCACCGGCGTCTCGTTCCGCGGCATCGGCGCGACCGAGGCGGACGTCATCCTCGACTTCAGCACGATGACGAGCGGCGAGCGCGCGGTCGGCTTCACGATGATGACGGACGTCAGCGTCTCCAACATGACGATCCTCGACTCGATCCACGACGACCTCTACTTCCAGCACTGCACGGGCGTCGACGTCTCGCACGTCACCGCCGGCTGGGTGCAGCGCGCGATGCACGGCGCCTATGCGATCTATCCGGTCGAGTCGACGAACGTCCGCGTCGATCACTGCACCGCGTTCGGCAGCGCCGATGCCGGCCTCTACATCGGCCAGACGACGAACTGCATCGTCAGCAACAGCACCGCGCACGACAACGTCGCCGGCCTCGAGATCGAGAACAGCACGAACTGCGAGGTGTTCGGCAACCACACCTACGACAACACGGCGGGCATCCTCGTGTTCGAGCTGCCGGGCCTGCCGAACCACGGCATGACGACGAGCGTCCACGACAACATCAGCGAGCACAACAACCACATCAACTTCGCGGCCGGAGGCATCGTCCAGTACGTGCCCGTCGGCATCGGCGTGATGGTCATGGCCGCGCGCGAGATCGAAGTGCACGGCAACACGATCTCGAACAACGACTTCGTCGGCGTCCTGATGGTCGACTACCAGACGGCGGCGCTCAACGGCGCGCCCGCGTCCACCGACACGACCTACGACGGCCACCTGCGTCACGTGTACGTCCACGACAACACGCAGTCGGGGAACTCGGCGATGCCAGCCATGGACGTCGGCGCGCTGGCCGGTCTCGACGGCACGCAGGAGGTCGACGTCCTGTGGGACTCGTTCGTCCCGCCGGACAACGTCCCGCCGCAGATCTGCGTGCGCACGTCGGGCCACTTCCGCTCGATCGACGGCCCGGGCGGCTTCCCGATCGATCACATCATGGACGCGCCGAGCGCCGAGGCCGCCGGCTGCACCACCCCGGTCATTCCGCCGGTCACGCTGCCGTGACGCTGCGTGTCGGCGGCATGACGTGCGTCGTTCCGCCAGTCACACTGTGACGCGATGCGCTTCGTCTTCGTCTGCTCGCTGATCCTGCTCGTCAGCTGCGGCTCGCCGCCGCCCGCGGTGCCCGCCGGCCCCGCGACGCTGAGCGAGTGGCACCTCTTCACCGACTTCGCGACGCAGACGCCCGCCGCGGGCGTCGTCCCGTACGACGTCATCGCGCCGCTCTTCTCGGACTACGCGACGAAGCACCGCTTCATCCGCGTGCCCGCCGGCATGCAGGCCACGATCGATGCGAACGGCGACTTCGTGTTCCCCGAAGGCACCGTCATCGTCAAGACGTTCGGCTTCATCGACGACCTGCGCGATCTCGGCTCGCACGAGCGCCTGATCGAGACGCGCCTGCTCGTCCGCCAGAACGGCGTGTGGATCCCGCTCATCTACCGCTACGACGACGACATGCAGGAGGCGCGGCTCTACCAGTACGGTCAGCGCGTCGACGTCAGCTGGACGAACCTCGCGGGCAACCACGTCGACATCAGCTACCGCGTGCCGGACGCGGTCCAGTGCGCGAACTGCCACGGCGGCGCGGACCCGGTGCACCTGTTGGGCGTTCGCACGCGCCAGCTCGATCGCACGCACGACTACGGCGCGGGCCCGGTGAACCAGCTCGATCACTTCGTCTCGATCGGCATCCTCGCGTCGGCGCCGGCCGAGGCCGATCGCCACCCGCTGGTCGATCCGTTCGACGAGACGCTCCCGATCGAGCCGCGCGCGCGCAGCTACCTCGAGGCGAACTGCGCGAACTGCCACCGCCCCAACGGCGGCAGCGACCAGAGCGGCCTCTGGCTCGGCATCGACATCACGGACCCGGTGCGCCTCGGCATCTGCAAGGACCCGGCAGCGGCGGGCCTCTCGGCCGGCGGCCTGCACGTCGACATCCAGCCGCATCACCCGGAGCTCTCGGTGATGAGCTACCGCGTCCACAGCGACGAGCCCGGCATCAAGATGCCCGAGCTCCCGACGATCCTGCACCACGAGGAGGGCGCCGTTCTGATCGACCAGTGGATCAACTCGATGCCCGAGGTGGTCTGCGGCGGGCCGGACAGCGGCGTGCCGCTGGTGGATGCGGGCGCGAGCGACGCGGCGAGCAGCGACGCATCCACAGGCGACGCCCACTGATTTCGTTGACAGCCTCGGGCGCGCGAGCTACGTACGGCGCCTCTTTCGCACCGCGAGGTGCGGAGGGGACCACTCACGGGGTGGTAGTTAAGTTGGTTATAACGCCGGCCTGTCACGCCGGAGGCCGCGGGTTCAAGTCCCGTCCACCCCGCTTTCAAAACACCAATGATTTCAAGGCGTTAGCGCCTCTCCCGTCGGTCGCGTGCCCTAGCGTGTGCCCCGATTCGGGGCCCGCGAATCTCGCCGCGATCAATGCGCTTCTACTCGCCGCTACGGCGTTCTTGAGCGCCGGCATGCTGGCCGAGGCTGGGAGCGCGGCGCGGCTCGCCGCTTCGATGCTCGTCGGCGAAGGAAGCGTGTCGTGAGCGCGCTCGGGCTCCTTCGTGCACCGCGTGTCGCGCGTCTGCTTGCCCGCCTCCACCGAGCGACGATCGCCGAGCGTCGCCTCGCGGCCGAGTTGAAGTTCGCGCGAGCCGTGCAGGGCGTCCTCGTGACGCGGCTGCGCGCTGCTGGGCTCGCGCCGCGCAGCATCGCACGCGCGACGTGCTCGATCTTCGGCGGCGTCGATGACGACGCGATCCGCCGGACGCAGCGTCGGCTGCTGAAGCGCGAGATGCGCGAGGCCTCGCGGCGCGAAAAGCGCCGCAACGCGGCGCCCGGGACGTTGCTCTGACCGAGCGGCGCGTGGTCAGCCGATGGTCGGCACCTCGATTCGCTTGCGACGAGCGCCGTCTGGGCGAGACTCTGCTGCACGCCATGTCGAACATCCGGCCGAGGGCTACGAGCTTCTTTCGAACGGCGGGCCTACGGCCTGGTTGCTACGACGAGCCGGCCTTCCTGGAACTTGAGCGATCGGACCCGACGGTGCTTGAGGACTACGCCTCGTACGTGCTCGAACGCGAGGTGCCAGACCAAGACGAGGCGCGCATCAAGAGCATCATCGAGCGCGCGTTTGCACGCCTCGTTGAACGCGTCCCGCAAGCTCAGATGCAGAGACGCTGCGTGAGTGTCGGACAGCTGCTGATTCGCGTGCTTGAGGCGCACGGTGTTTGGTGCTTCGCCGCGCAGGGCTCCGTGGCCTACGAGTTCGATCCGACGAGCAAGTTGGAGAGTCGCTTCACGTACTCCGTGGATCGCGAGGAATCCCCGGGAGGGTTTGTTGGGCACGCCTGGCTCGTCGTTCCACCCTTCCACATCGTCGACGGTACCGCGGCGTTGCAGTCATGGAATGAGCGCCAGGCGGCACTGATTCCGCCGCTCATCATGGCGAAGGACACGCACGTGGTACCCCCCGAGTACGAGATCGCGGTCGCGCCCGCGGCCAGGCGTGAAGTCTCGCCGTCGGCGTTCTTCAACCCGTCCCGACGCGATATCTCGCGCCGTTTTCCGGCGCGGCAGGTCGTTCTTCCGAGGGTGAAGATTACATACCAAGCTGACGGTGTCGGGCTGCCGGACGCTCCACTCGCTGGCATTCGCAACCTGGTGAGCGACCCGGTCGCACTGTTCCGCGATCTGTAGAGGCGCGTGCGAGGCGCGTTGCTGTCCGAACCTACTCTAGCCCTACGTAGCGTCCCCAGCGACCGAAGCAGCGGCCGCCATTCGCGTCTTGGTGCTCGCGCAGCTGCGCGTTGTGGCGAACGTGGGAGAAG
>CAYSCF010000509.1:0-4208 GCA_964429305.1 uncultured Sandaracinaceae bacterium
CCCCGCGCGCGTGGAGCGCGGCGCAGAAGAGCATCCCGTCGAAGTAGCGCGACAGGAGCGGTGCGCGGACGATCGGCGGAGCACCGGCGAGCTCGGGGCCACCGCCTGCCATCGACTCGGGCGAGACGAGGTCGCGCAGGCGCTGCGGATCGCTCGTGAGCTGCGAGAGGTGGTGACCGCTCGACTCGGCGAGCCAGCCCATCATCGCGAGCGTCGCATCGCCCTCGATCAGCGCGGCGAACGCGTTCGCTTCGTCGCCGCTGCGCTCGCGATGGCCGGGCGCGTAGTGGTAGTGCGCGCCGAGCTGCAGCTGCTGATCCTGGAGCGCGTGGACGAACTCGTGGACGAGCACGATCGCGCTGCCGCCGTTCATCGGGTCGCGGCCGGCACTCTCGAGCGCGCGCAGCTCGCGGGCGACGTCGTCGCGCACGACCATCGTGCCGCTGTCGGGATCGTAGAAGCCGACGATCTGCTCGCCCATCACGTCGAGCAGCATCTGGCGCACGTCGAGATCGGCGGGCAAGAGGCCGATGGCGACGTAGAAGACGCGCGCGTGCTCGAGCTCGCGCTCGTCGAGGCGGGAGCGCACGAACGAGACGATCTCGTCGGGTGTCTGCACGCGGATGGGGACTTCGCGCGCGAAGCGCAGGCCGCGCACGCGCTCGGCGGCGCGCATCAGCGGGCGGATCGCGCGGGCTTCGTCGTCCGTCGGCGAGCGACCGCCGGGCGGCGGCAGCGGCGGATCGGCGGGCACGATCGGGTCGTGATGATCGGGGACGATGATCACGCCCTCGCCGTGGGCGCAGGACGAGAGCGAGAGCGAGAGCGAGAGCGAGAAGGTGAGGGCGCGCATCACGCGCGCTCGCGGTGCACGAGCACCAGCGTCGGCGGCTTGCGGCCGAGCTCGCGCTGGAAGAAGCGACGCGCGGCGCGGCCGACGTGCTCCTCGATCTCCGCGTCGCTCGGCGTGTCCTTCGGCGTGCGCAGCTCCGCCATCTCGCGCTCGATCTTGATCGCGCAGTCTTCGGCGATCTCGCGCTCGTCCTCGGGATGCAGCACGCCCTTGGTCTTGACCTCGGCCTGTCCGACGAGCCGCCCGCGCCCATCGACGTTGACCGAGACGATGACCATGCCGCCTTCGGCCAGGCCCTTGCGGTCGCTGAGCACGCGACCATCGACGGCCTCGCCACCGCGGTCGATGTACGTGCGTCCCGACCACACCTGACCGGCTACGCGCAGCTCGTCCGGCGTGAGCTCGACGATCGTCCCGTTCAGCGCCACGAGCGTCTGGTTCACGCCCGCCTCGCGCGCGAGACCGGCGTGCGACTCCAGATGCACGAACGTGCCGTGCACCGGCAGGAACGCGGCAGGCTTGACGAGATCGACGAAGCGCCGCTGTTCGCCGCGGTGTGCATGACCGCTCGCGTGGATGGTCGGATCGTTCGCGCGCGTCACGACGCGCATCCCGCGTCGCGCGAGCGTCTCGATCAGATCGAGAATCGGCCGCTCGTTGCCGGGGATCACGCGCGAGCTGAGGATCACGAGATCCCCGCGATCGAGCGAGAGATCCGGATGCTCGCCGCTCGCCAAGCGCGGAAGCGCGGCCGGCGCTTCGCCCTGCGATCCCGTGCAGAGCACCATGAGCTTCGATCGTGGGATCTCGCGCGAGGTGTCGCGCCTTACGACGATGTCGCTCGGGTCCGGCAGGATGCCGAGCTCGCGCGCGATTTTCACGTGCGTCTCGATCGAGCGGCCGAAGAGCGCGACCTTGCGGCCCGCGCGTCGCGCGATGCCGAGGAGCGCACGCATGCGATGCACGTTCGACGCGAAGAGCGAGACGATCACACGCTGATCGGCCTTCGCGATGGTCTCTTCGAGCGATTCGGCCACGTCGCGCTCTCGGCCGGACTCGCCTTGCGAGAGCGCGTTCGTCGAGTCGCTGAGCAAGAGCCGCACGCCGCGCTCGCCGAACGCAGCGAGGCGCTCTTCGTCGAAGCGATCGCCGTCGGGCGGCGCGTCGTCGATCTTGAAGTCGCCGCTGTGGATCACGAGACCGGCGGGCGTCTCGATCGCGAGGCCCATGCACTCGGGCATCGAGTGCGTCACCTGGAACGGCTCGAACGCGAACGGGCCGATCTCGAAGCGCTGTCCGCGCGCGATCGGTCGCAGATCGATCTCGCGCCCGCGATGCCACGCGTGCTCCGCGATGCGATGCCGCACCAGCGCGAGCGCGTACGGCGGGCCGTAGACGGGCACGTTCGGGAAGTCGCGCAGGAACCAGCTCACCGCGCCCAGGTGATCCTCGTGTCCGTGCGTGAGGACGAGCGCGCGGATCGCGCTCTTGCGATCGTGCAGGTGCTCGAAGTCCGCGTGGATGACGTCGACGCCGAGGCCGCGATTGTCGAAGAGCACGCCGCAGTCGATGAGCACGACGTCCTCGCCGTGCTCGATCGTCATGCAGTTCATGCCGATCTCGCCGAGGCCGCCCAGCGGGACGAAGCGAACCGTGTCGGTCAACGGTTCATCCCGCGGAAAGAGGTCAATACTGCACGCCGAGGATCAGACGCAGCGTCTGGGCGTTCTGACCGCCGATGCCACTCGTCGCCGTTCCCGTTTGGCCCGGCAGATAGCCGAGGCCCTGGAACGGGAAGAAGATGCCGTACTGGACCGAGGCATAGAAGCCGTCGAGGAGGTCCGGGCCGTCCTCGCTGCGGTAGTAGACCTGCGCGTCGATCTCGAGGCCGAGGTCCGCGCTGTTGCCCCACGTCTGCACGGGGTTGCTCGCGCGGCTGTAGATCACGTCGGCGCGCGCGCCGAGCAGCTGCCCGAAGTTGTTGCGGATGAAGTCGTACGAGACGCCGGGGCGGAAGTAATACGCGCCGCCGATCTGACGCATGATGTTGCGCCAGAAGATCAAGTCCACGCGGTACGCGGGGTTGAAATAGAACGTGCTGACGGTGTGATCGACGCCGGCCGTCGTGTGCTGCTGCACGCCGAGCTGATCGGCCGAGATGCCCTCGACGTCCGAGTCGCCGCTCGCCCAGCCAGCGTTGAAGTAGATGCCGAGCTGGCGGTTGAGCAGGTGGTACTCGCCCTCGAAGGCGAACGCGCCCTGCAGGATGTTCAGGTGCGTCGTCGGGTCGAACGTCGTGTTGTTCGTGTTGTCGATCGTGCCGATCGCCGCGACGCCTTCGACCTCGAGGCGGAGATCGCCCCAGAGGAACTGCAGCCAGAGGTCGGGTACGTAGACCTCGAAGCCGCGGCGCACGTACGTCGGCGAGGTGCCGGCGTTGAGCGGGTTCTGCGTGCCCTCCGTGCTCAGGTTCTGCGTGCGGTACACGAAGAACACGCCGCCGTTGAGGACGAAATCGCCACGCTGCAGCGCCTCGGCCTGCTCTTCGGGCGTCGCGCGCCGCGCCACGCCGAACACCATCTGATCGACGTCGTCGAGGCGCGCGCGATCGAACTGCAGGTGATGCTGATCGCGCGGGTCGTTGTAGAGGAAGCCCTCGCTCGCGAAGTCCCACGCGGCGAACACGTAGAAGCCGAGGATGCGCGTGATCGCCATGATGCGGTCGACGTCGCTCTGGAAGTCCTGATCGATGCCGCGGCCGTCGTTGGCCAAGATACCGAGACCCCAGTGGTTGCCCATGCGACCGAACCGGATCTCGCCGAGACCGCGGTTGCGGACCTCGGCCCACGCGCGGCGGGCGCGGATGCTGTCGATCAGGCTGTTCTGCCCGTACGTGGGCGGCTGCTGCGTCTGGCTCAGCGCGAGCAGCGGGACGTACGCGTTCGCGCCGTAGTTCCAAGTCGTCGGCGAGCCGCTCGCCATCGAGACCTGCGGATCGACCGCGTAGCCGTCGGGCGTCGAGCCCATGACCAGGTTGTCGAAGACGTCGATCTGCGCGTGGATGCGAACGTCGTCCGAGAGATAGATCGTCGGCTCCATGCGGAAGCGCATGTTCGCGAACGCGAGCGCGTGCTGGTTGCAGCCGCTCCACACGCCGCCGGTGAGCACGCTGTGCCCGCCGTCGCAGCCGCCGGAGATGACGGGCGAGGGGCTGTTGAACTGCGAGTCCTCGGTCGGGATGAAGCGGCTGAACGGCAGATCTTGGCCACCCATGAAGCTCGGGTTGCGGCCCAGGAAGAACGTGTCCTGGAACTCGCCGCGCATGCGCATGTAGCCGTGCATCTCGAACACGGTC
>CAYSCF010000510.1:0-4198 GCA_964429305.1 uncultured Sandaracinaceae bacterium
GCGTGCGCTCGTCCCGAACACGAGCCCGGTGTTGCAGCTGCCGCAGTTGATCTCGCCGCGCTGGAAGCCGGGCGGCAGCACGCCGATCTTCTTGCAGCTCGGACAGCGATACCGGCCGAAGCGCGGCATCGCCATGATCGTGTCTCCGATCCCGCCACGACGCAGGAACGGTCGTAGCCGCGGATCACCCCACGGCAAGGGCGCGCGACCGAAGCGGATGTCGGCGCCCACGCGCGCGACGCCCCGTTCGACGCGCTCGCCATCGAGCCACGTCCCGTTGGCGCTGCCGAGATCCTCGAAGCGCAGCTCCGAGCCTTCCCAGAAGAGGCGCGCGTGCCGCGAAGACACCGACGCCTCGGGAATGCTCACGTCACAGTCGCTCGCGCGACCGAAGACGATGGAGCTGGGATCCCGAGGCACGGCCACGAACGGAGCTTATCGTGGGATCA
The DNA here is from genome assembly GCA_964429305.1 of uncultured Sandaracinaceae bacterium. Classification (GTDB taxonomy): domain Bacteria; phylum Myxococcota_A; class Polyangia; order Polyangiales; family Sandaracinaceae; genus JBBSAT01. Next base: position 450 of record CAYSCF010000510.1, read on the forward strand.
ACCGCGCGCTTCTGCGATTGCGGCGCGAGCCGCGTCGTAGTCGGCAGGCTTCTGGACGCTCACCGTCGCGGCCTTCTCGGTCGTGCGCTTGATCATGCCGCAGAGCGCGTTGCCGACGCCGATCTCGACGAAGAGCGTGACGCCGTCGTCGACCGCGCGCAGCACCGACTCGTCCCAGCGGACCGAGCGGCTCACCTGGCGGATCAGCGCGTCCTTCGCCGCCTCGCCGGTCGTGATCGCGATCGCATCGACGTTCACGATCACGGGCTTGCTCGGCGCCGAGAACGTGACCTCGTTCATGCGGACCGCGAGCTTCTCTTCGGCGGGCTTCATGAGGCGGCAATGGAAAGGCGCGCTCACGGGGAGCGGCATCGCGCGCCCGCCGGCCGCGTTGCACTTCTCGCTCGCCGCCGCGACCGCCGCGGCCTCGCCGGCGATCACGATCTGCCCGGGCGAGTTGTAGTTCACCGGCTCGACCACGCCTTCCGTCTCGCGGCAGATCTTCTCCAGCACGTCGCGATCGAGCTTGAGGATCGCCGCCATCGCGCCCTGCCCGACCGGCACGGCCTCCTGCATGTACTCGCCGCGCGCGCGCACGAGTCGAACGGCGTCGGCGAACGCGAGCGTCGAGACGGCCACGTGCGCAGAGTACTCGCCGAGGCTGTGGCCGAGGGCCACGTCGGGCGTCTCGCCGAGCCCGCGGAAGAGCGCGATCGACGTCGTCAGGATCGCCGGCTGCGTGTTCTTGGTCAGGCGCAGCGTCTCGTCGGGCCCTTCGAAGCAGAGCGTCGAGAGCTTCTCTCCACTCGTCCCGGAAGACAGTGCCGCGTCGGCCTCGTCGAACACGTCGCGCCCGACGCCGCCCGCGTCGAACGCCTCGCGGCCCATGCCGACCTTCTGCGAGCCCTGCCCGGGGAACACGAACGCGACCTTGCCCTTGGCGACCGGTGCTTTTGCCATCCGCGGCGGTTATCGCGCGAGCGCGCGATCTGCAAGCAGCACGAGCGTTGCTGAAGCCGGTCTTCGCACTGCGCGTGGCGCGTCGTGGCACGTCCCGGGGAGGCTCCATGCGTTTGCACCCGATCATCGCGGTCTGGCTCGCGTCGGTGGCTCTGGCTGGATGCGAATGCGCTGGACGCATCCCCGATCCGTATCCGGGCCGGAGGTCGGAACGCGATGCGGCGCCAGAACGCTGGGACGCAGGCGCGTCGCCGACTAGCGTCGATGCGTCGCTCGACACGTTCTTCCTCTCGCGACACGAGCTCTGCGGCAACGAGATCGACGACGATCTGAATGGCTACGTCGACGACGGATGTCCGTGCGAGGTGGGCGACCGGCTGGCCTGCTACGCCGGCTTTCCGTCGACCGCAGGGGTCGGGACCTGTGTGCTCGGTGTCCAGGTCTGCGTCGCCGGATCGCCGGCGCACTGGAGCGACTGCGTCGGATCGATCGCTCCGGCCGAAGAGTCGTGCGGCGACGGGTTCGACGAAGACTGCGATGGCCGGATCGACGAGGGCTGCTCCGTCGCCTCGGGCGCGCAGCAGAGCTGCTTTCCCGCCTCGCCTGCGCAGGTCGGCGTCGGCGCATGCGCGCTCGGCACGCAGGCGAGCGCGATGGGCCCCCCCGGGCCCGATGGCGTCGTGACGCTCGTGTGGGGCACGTGCGAGGGCGGCATCGGCCCAGTCGACGAGACGTGCAACGGCATCGACGACGACTGCAACGGAGCCATCGACGACATCCTCGAGCGGTGCAACTTCCTCGACGACGACTGCGACGGAGCCATCGACGAGGACGCCCGGTGTCCGCACATGGCGAGCGTGTACTGGACTCGCTACTACCCGCCGACCGGAAGCGGCGTGCTGCCGGCCAGCACCGCGGAGCTCTACACGCAATCGGCGATGATCACGCTCCCGAGCGCTCCGTGCCTGCTCGGACAGGTCCTTCTCGAGAGCGCGCCTGGCGATCTGCTGTGCGTCCCGGCGCCGCCGACGGATTGCGCGGCAGGTACGCACTACGAATGGCACGACCGTTGGGACTGCGTCCCGTGCGACATCCTCGTGCAGTTCGGCGGGCTCTTCGCCTACGAGAGGACGTGCGCGCCAGCGCCGCGCCTGACGTGCCCACCCGGGCAGACGGCGACGTACCTGGAAGGAACGCGCACGTGGGCTTGCATCGGTACGTGCAACGACGGCACGTACGACGCCGACTTCTACGACGGCGCGCTCGTGTGCATCCCGTGCTGATACCGGCTCACGGAGCTTCGACGCCATCGCGTCGCATGGCTCGTGGGAGCGGAACCTGGCATGGAGCCGCATGAATCACGCGGTGCAGGTCGAGGTGGGAGATCAGGTCTTCGCGGGCAAGGTTCCGCAGTCGTTCGGCGCCGTTCGGTTCGTACATGCGCACGAGCTCGTGATCGGCATCGAGGGCGCCGGCGACGTGACGGTCCCGGCAGCGTCCGTGCAGAGTGTGCACGAGCACAAGGTCGTGCTCGACGTCGGCACGCTGCCGTTCGAGACGCAGAGCGCGATCAAGCACGCGCACGAGAAGGAGCACGGCTACTGAAGCTCTACCGCAGTGCCCGGCTCGCGGACCACTCCGGCCGAGATCAACCGCGGTGGTCGTGCTTCTTGAGGCGCTCGAGGATGAAGAAGCCGGCCGGGATGCGGAGCGGCCCGAGCGCGAGGTACGCCTTGCCCAGCAGCAGATCCGGATTGTCCGGATAGACCTGCACGATGTAGTCGCGCAGTGGCGGGCCGAACGCGCCGTTGCCGCCGAGGCCGTAGTCGAGCAGCAGCGCGTTCGGGTACGCGGCGTCCTTCGCGCCTTCGACCGGTTTGTGCACGCGGTAGTAGCCGTGGCGCTTGGGCGACGCCTCGCTCGGTGAGTAGACGTGTGGCGCATCGTCGGCGTTCTGTCGCACGATCACGTTGTAGCCCTGGATGTGTGGGCTCGGCCCTTTGTCGCGATCGGGGCCTTCGTAGAAGCCCTTGGCGAACTTCCGGATGCCGATGAGGCGCGTGAAGATCGATGCGTTCGCGCCGCGGAACTCCCAGCCGACCAGCGACTCGAACGCGGGCGCGGTCCCGTTGCGCAACGCCAGCTCACGCACGCCGTTCGACGCGTCGCGCACGAGCCCGAGCCAGTCGTAGCGCGAGCCGTCCGTGCGCAGCAGCGCGGGCGGAGGACGAACCGCGATCGCGGTGGAAGCGGGAGCAGCGGTCATGGAGCGCGAGCGTAGCGCGGGCCGTACGCAACGGTGCTCGCATTGCGCCGAGAAGGACGGAGGAGGTTCACATGATGGTCGTCGCTCTGTTCGCCCTGCTCTCCGTCGCAATCGCGGTGCTCGCCCTCGTCGGTTACGGCCTCCACTCCTACCTGTTCGCGGTCGCGGCGCGGCGAGAGCGCGAGTCTCGTCCGCGAAGTGCGATCCAGCTCGCGATCGACGAGGCGTTGGAATCGCCTCTCGAGTACGCGATCTGGTCGTGCGTGACGATCATCCTCTGGGTGCCCTATCGGCTCTACCAGCGCTGGGGCGCCCGATGATCGAGATCGCCGCGATCGTCCTCGGGATCGTCCTGTTGATCGCGACTGCTTACGCGCCCGCGAGGAACTCGCGGTAGCCCACGCGCGGCGGCAGCTCGCTGTTGCGGACGACCGCCGTCTTGTGGAGCCACGAACAGAACGTGCCGCAGGCCGCCATCACGCCGGGCGCCGTCTCCGCGAGGTAGCCGAGACGGCGCCCCGCG
>CAYSCF010000511.1:0-4186 GCA_964429305.1 uncultured Sandaracinaceae bacterium
CCACCCGGCAGTCGTCGTGCATGCCGCGTCATTCGTCCGGAAGACCAGAGGCGAGCGAAACGTTCCCGGCGCTGAATCGACCCGTGCCCAGAGCTCGATGCTGAACCGCGGAGTCGCGAGCGACGCATCGAACGGCAGCTCGATCGCACCGCCCGTGAATCGGGCCGCACTGCCCGCCGCCAGCGCAGTCACACCGAAAGAGACGGGACCGACCACGCTCGCTCGACGATGACCGATCACATCCGTCGCGCTCGCGCTGCCGGCAACCTCGTCGAGAGGCCAGTACGCGACGGGCGCGTCGGCCTCGACGACGGTCGCGTACGCGCACGTCCTTCCGGCTGCGTCCGACCCCGAATCGCTCGGAGCGTCGAGCCCCGCGTCGGCCGACGCGTCCCCCGTGCTCGCGTCGAGCCGCGGCACGCAGGCCTGGTCGGGGCCGCATCCGAGCCCGTTCGTGCAGTCCACATCCGCGTTGCACTCGACGCATACGCCGCTCGACCGCGCGCAGAGGGCGCCGCTGGTCGTGCAATCACGATCGCTCGAACAGGGCACGTCTTCGATGCATACGCCCGCATGGCACGAGTGGCCTCCGGGGCAGTCGCCGCTCGTCGAACACTCGACGCACACCGCGCGCGTGGCATCGCAGAGCAAGCCGACGCACGTACGTGACGAGCTGCACGGGACATCGGCGACGCATGCCGATGCGACGCAGGTCGTCCCGAGCGCACAATCGCTCGCCCAGTGGCAGCTCCCGGGCGGCGTCCCGCTGTCCATCGACTCCGTCGCGGTGCCGCAACCGCTCGGCACAGAGAGGAGGAAAACGGTGTAGATGCAAGTACGCGTTGCGAGAGCTAGCAAGCGGACCTGCATGCATCCGGTCCTAGGTCAGTTGAGAACCATGGTCAACTAGCCGAGGTTGCCTCAGACTGAAGCGATGCACGCAGTTCGCCTGTACGCTCGATCATCGCGTGTCTCGGCGATGCGAATGTGCACCCTTGCGATCGCGTCCCTCGCGGGTTGCTACGGCGCGCACCCCGAGCCGGGCGAGGTGATGTGCGACGACTTCTCGCCGGCCGGCACTTCGGCGCGGGCGGCTGCTCCCCTGGAAGCGATGGATCGCGCTGCTGTCACGTTGGTGCGCACCGAGACCGGCGATGACGAGGAGGGGCCCTTCTTCGACTTCGTGCTCGATGGTTGTCCGGGGCAGTCGACCCCTTGCCCCGCTCACGTCCGCGTCACGCCCTACCCACTGTTCGAACGTCTCCGTCTGCCCGCGGGGACGCGCGGAACGCTGGTCCAGGGTCCGGGAATGTGGCCGTACCGCCTCGAGCTCGAGGACTCGCGCGCCTGCGACGGCTGCGCCGGCCGGCTGGTTGTCTTCGAGGGCGTGCTCTCTGATGCCGATCGCGAGATCGTCACCGTGAGCCAGGGACCGGACCTCTGCGCTCTGGACTGCCACGAGCGTACGTACACGATCGTGCGCATCGGCGAGACGGACCACCTCGGCGCAGCGGGTGACTGGATCCATGACGGCGACGTCCACGTGGCTCTGGAGACCGGAGCCGAAGACAGCTGCGCGCGTTGCGGATGCACGCGCCAGTGGCACGCGCCGTCAGGACTGGTGGTGCTTGCGAGCGGATCGTTCGCGGCGGGGCTGTGAACGAGCGCGCATGATGCGCGCCGAAGGGTCGGCGAGACGCCTCCTCACACCGGAGCGCCACGAGGGAGTAGGCCGCGCTACGATCACTTTGCCTTGGGTGCGTCGAGAGTTGTCGACCCGAACGGAATCGGTGCGGTAATGGGTGCGACGTGAATCGTCGAGCTGACCACTTCGAGCGACACGACGAGCAGCGAGAGAGCAACGCGCGTGCGTCCCTCCACGTCATCGGTCGCAGATCCGGCGACTGCTTCACTCGAGCTGCAAGACGGCGAGGCTGCCGTTCCAGAAGCGGTTGCGCTCAGTCGCGAGCACGAATTTCTCGATGCGCTTTGCGGTCTCTGGATCGTGGCGGGAGACGGCTCACTGCGGTCTGTATGGGCCGCCTGTGATGCTGGTCCCCTATCGTGTGGCGTCGATGGCGGCGCGACGCGCAAGAACCTGATCCGCTTTCCACCGGTCGTCGTCCGTGTTCAGCTCGATCCACAGCGGCAGGTGATCGCTCATCTCCCACGTCAGCTGCGCGTTGCTCTTCTTCGAGATCCCTGCGTAGAGCGGCCGGTAGCTCCCGCTCCACACGTCGACGACGCCGCCCTTCCCCGTCACCGAGTCGGGGAACTTCGGCGAGACCAAGATCTGGTCGTAGGTCGCGCGCTCCGCGAGATCGCTTCCCGGATCGAGGATGCCCGTCGGCGCCTTCAGGCCCTTCGACGTCACCGCCGCGTAGAGCGGGCTCTTCGTGCTCGGGATGTTGAAGTCGCCGACGACGATCAGGTCCTTGTCGAAGACGAACCGGCCCGACTGCTCGCTCGCGATCCAGTCGGCGAGCTTGCCGAGCTCGCGGGCGCGCGACTTGATGCTCGCGCCCCAGCGCACGTGCGTGCCCAGCACGACGAAGTCGAAGTTGCCCGCGCGAAAGCTCGCCAGGTACGGCGGGCGCCAGAAGGAGACGGTGTCGACGAACTCGTCGCCGACCTTCTTCCTCGTGCCGATGACGTGCGACGCCAGACCCGTGAACACGGCGGCGCGCGAGTCGTAGACGAAGGCGACGCGCTCGCGGTTGCCGCCGGCGTCCATCACGTACTCGCTGAACACGACGCGCCAGTACGGGCCGAGGTACTGCAGGATCTTCGCGAGGTCGTGCACGTCGTCGCGCACCTCGACCAGGCACACGAGGTCGAACATGCCGATGACCTCGGCCAGGTAATGCAATGACGCGTCGAGCCGCGGGTGCTTGCCCAGCTCGCGCACGTTCCACGTGGCGACGAGCAGCGTCTCGTCGATCTTCGACGATGGGATGTGCGCGGCGGCGATGCGATCACGAAGGATCGAGAGGCCGCGCGCGATCGGTCGGGGCACTTGTCCGTGATGCATGGCGGCGCTCCATCGGAAGTGAGGGCCGCGCATCGGCGAGAGTGGAAAGAGAGAGAGCACTCTCACCGATGCGCGGACGGGTCACGCGGCAATGCCGTTCCCTCCGTTCGTGCTGGGCGCGGGGACGCTGCCGTTGCTCGTCGAGCTGGGCGCCGGGACCGAGCCGTTGCTGGTGGAGGTCGCGACCGGAGCCGCGACGTTGCCCGTGCTCGTGACCGGCGCGGGAGCGGGCGTGGATCCGGCGCTCGTGACCGGAGCCGGAGCATGCACCGGCGTGGCGGGCGTGGTGACGTGCGCGGGGGTGGCCGGCTGCGTCGTGGTGTCGGTCGGCGCGCTCGTCGTGTCGCTCGCGCTCGAGCGCATCATCGCGCGGTGCATGTCCAGCGGCGAGACCGCCTTGAGGAAGCGCTGCACCGAGGCCTCGTCGTCCTCGTCGCAGCTCGCCGAGAGCACGCGGCCGTAGTTGCCGACCGCCTTGCCGAAGCGCGTGATCGCCTCCTGCAACGCCGAGCTGCTCGGCGACTCCGCCGCTCCGTCGGTCGTGCCGATGGCCGCGCCCAGCGCGCCCGTTCCCTTGCGTGCGGCGAGGACGAACTCCTTGCCGATGAGCGCGTCGAGCTCCTGCTCGAGCTCCTCGTCGTCGATGCGCTGCAGGCGCCGGCTGCCCTCGCTCCACGCGGTCTCGGCGTCGAGCTGCGTGAACGACACGCCGTCCGGAAAGAGCGAGACCTGCACCTTCTCGGCGCGCTCGCCGACGTCGCTGATCTCCTTGGGCACGCGCGTCTTGGCGCCGAGCGCCTCGTACACGCCGCTCCAGTCGTTCGCGAACGCGAGGAGCAGCGGCCGCAAGCGACCCGGCGCGAGGCGATCGCGCGCCGCTTGCACGACGGCCACCTCCTCGGCCCGCTGATGCACCAGCTTCAGCGCCTTCTTCTCCGCCGCCGTGATGTCCGGCGGCTGCGCCTTGTCCAACCTCGCATCGAGGACCGCCACCGCGGGACCACTGGTGCGAACGCCACGAACGTAATCTGCGAACTCGACTTCCGTTGCCATACCTCTATCCATTCCTTTCGGGTGGGCAGTCACCGCGACCGCCGCTCATGCATAGGAGTCGTGCAGTCGCCGTCCGAAGTTGCTTGGCGAGACGAAAAAAGA
>CAYSCF010000512.1:0-4179 GCA_964429305.1 uncultured Sandaracinaceae bacterium
CACGGCGAACACACACAGGAACGCCGCCGCGACACGGATCTCGGCGCGGAAGGACGAGCTGCCTGCAGAAGCGACGAGCGCGAGCACGGTCGAAGCGACGCACGCGATGACGAACGGCGCGACGCAGAGGATGGCCGACGAGATCGGCGCGTCTTCGCCGATCATCTCGCGCGCGACCAAGAACGGCCCGATGAACGCCGCGGAGAGCCAGTCCACGCCGCTCGTGGATGTCGCGACCACCGCCGCCGCGACCCACCCCAGCACGGCGCCGCAGAGCGTCGCGTAAGCGATCACGATCCACGTCACCGACCGAGCTGCGCGCGGATCGCGTGGCTGCGTGGGCATGGCCTTCAGCGGAAAATGCTTCGCACGACGACTCGCGCGCAGACTGACAGATCGTGTCGTCGCGCGATACGGCCGCGGCTGCCCGTCGCCGATGATCCACGCGCCTACACGCTCAGGGAGCGCGATAGACGAGATCGATCGCTGCGCCGTGATCGGCGGCCAGCGCACGAAGACGCTGCGCATAGTCGCGCGCGAGGGCATGCAGGGCGTCCTGGCGCGTTGCGACGATGCTCTCCGCTCGCGACGTGCGACTCGACGACGGTGACTTCGAAGTCGCGAGCCCGTCGCGAGCGTCGTCGAGCAGCTCGCTGCGCGACTCGCCGATCGCATCGTCGATCGCACCAACGACGGCGTCGAGGTCGCTCCAGATGGGCTCGCTCCAGAAGCCGAGCTCGAGCCCGAGTGAAGCAGCGTCTCCGAGCACACCGCCTCCGATCGCCGCCGCGACGGGAAGCGGAACCGCGCCGAGACCGAAGAAAGGCGCGTCGATCGCGCACACCAGCACGGCGCGCTCGATCCGCGTCGCCGTCGACTCGGCGTCGTGCAGCACCTCCTCGCGGTCGGCGAGGAAGCGCGTCACCGCTTCGCGTGCCCAGTGCGACGGAGACTCGTGCTCGTGCAGCGTCGTGATCTCGACGAAGTCGTCTCGGCCTTCGACCCTCGCCCAACCGTCGGGCGCGTCGCGCGCGTGCCGAGCACGAACGGCGGCCTGCCACGCCTGCCGCGCGTGATCGTCGTGGCGCGTCAGATCCGAGAGCCGACCCGGATCGACCGCGACGGCGCGATGGAAGTATCGCGTCGAGACCGTGGGCCGGAGGTCTTCGACACGCCGGACGAGAGCGGGCTGGGGGATGCGAGTCATGGCCGTGGATCGTTCACTGTGCGAATTGGCCGGTGATGCGGCCTTCGGTGTTGGTGACACCGGTGACGCTTCCGTCGGGGCGGAACTCGAGCGCGTAGTGGGCGCCCGTGTCGTCGACGAGCTGGATCGTCGGACCGTCGCCGTGTCCACGCAACGTGACCGATGCGGTCGCGCCGACGCGGAGAGTCATGTGCCGGTCGCGCACGTGGCGCACGGTCTGTGTGCCCGTGCCCGAGATGGACGGGCCATTGCGATGGAGGTGGAAGACGAACGCGTAGTCGTGCGAGGCGTACGTGCAGGTCCCGCGCAGCGTGATGGTGCTGTCATCGGGCCAGTCCAGCTCGTGCGCGGGGGCCTCGTGTGCACCGTGTCCGACGGGCTCCGTGGTCGATCGCGAGGGTGGCGCGGTGACCGGAGGAATGCTCGTCGGCGGAGGCGCCACGCGCGTGGGTGGCGGCGGTACGTACGCAGGCACCGCGGCATCGACGTCGACGGCCGCGACCGTGTGCTCGCTGGCTCGATCGAGCGTGGGCAAGACGACGAGCGCGATCGCGAGCGCGCCCACACCGCCGAGCGCGAGCAGCACCAGGCCGATCGCGACGACGTAGAACGGCCATGACCGACGGGCTCTCGTGGGCGTGGGCGACGCACCGAGCGCGGGCGGGGCAGGCGCGCTCGGCGCGGCCACGGCCATCGGCTGCGTGGGGATCGCGTTCGTGCTCGGCGCTCGTCGCTGGGCGACGATCGACGGTGCGGCCATCGTCGGCGCACGCGGATCGAGCACGGCAGGTGCGGCCATCGTGGGCGCGCGTGGATCGAGCACGGCGGGCGCGGCCATCGTGGACGCCAACATCTGCTCGCGCCGCGCTGCGTGCGCGGGCGACAGGATCGACTCGAGCGCGGACACGGCGGCGCCCGCCTCGCGGAATCGCTGCGACGGATCGCGCGCGACGCAGTGGCCGAACCAGTCGTCGAGCCCCGGCGGCAGCGCGCCGCGCACGCCGAGCTCGCGCGCCCGCATGGACGCGGGCTCGATCGGGCTCGTGAGGATCTCGCCGAAGAGGACGGGGATCCGCGGGTCGGAGTCGTTCGCTGCGCGCCAGTAGTAGCGGCCGGTGAGCGCATAGAACGCGATCAGCCCGAGCGCCCAGACGTCGGCGGCGGGTGTGGGAGGCGTCGAGCCATCCATCTGCTCGGGCGCCATCCAGAGTGGCGTGCCCACGGATGCCGTGCGGCGGCTCTCTTCCATTCCTTCTTGCGTGATCTTCGCGATGCCGAAGTCGAGCACCTTCACGAGCAGCGGCGCATCGACGCGCTTGCTGCGCGCGATGAACACGTTCTCGGGCTTGATGTCGCGATGGACGATGCCCTGTCGATGCGCGGCCGCGAGCGCATGGCCGAGCTGACGGAACACCTCCCACACCTCGCTCGGCGAGAGGCGCTCGCGCTCGCGGATCCACGCTGCGAGGTCTTGCCCATCGAGCAGCTCCATCGCGAGCCAAGGCTGGCCGGTGCGCTCGTCCACACCGGCGGCGACGACCTCGACGACGTGCTCGCTCTCGATGCGCGACGCGACGGTCGCCTCGAGCATGAAGCGCTCGCGTGCGCGCCCATCCGTCACGAGGCTCGACTGCATGATCTTGAGCGCGCGCTTCTTGCCGGTCGAGATCTGTCGCGCGACGTACACCGCGCCCATCCCTCCCGACGCGAGCGGTGCGATCACCTCGTAGTCGCCGGCGAACGCGCCCTTCACGGTGCTCTCGCTGCGTCGGGCGTGACCGAGATCAAGGCGTGCGCGTGTAGGCGATGCCCGCGGGCGCGAGCGGTGGGAGCGACACCGCGAGCGCCGTGCCGGGGCTCGCCATGCCGAGAACGTAGTCGCTCGTGGCGCCCGTCACGTTCACGAGATGGAGACGGCCCGGCGCCGTCATCGACCACTGTCCGATGCCGGGCGCGGCGTAGCTGCCATCCGCGTTGTACTGCTCGTTCGCCCCGCCACCCGAAGGCGTCCAGGTTCCTGCCCATGCCGTCGTGAGATCGAAACAGGTCGGCGGGATCGCCGGCGGCGGGGTCGTGCGCGTCGCGACGGCGCCGATGCGGTTCGGATCCGACGACACGAGCGTCATCGCGTCCGCGAGCGCGATGTCGTACTCCATGTGGAACGATGCGGCCGGGACGTCGATCATCGCGTGTCCCGGCGCATCCACGTGAGCGTGCCGGGCATGCCGTTGAGCGTGTAGGTGCCGTCCTCGCGATACTCTTCGACGACGCCCTCGCGCGCGAACGTTCCCACGATCGCCGTGCGCAGCTCCGGACATCCCGCGGCGCCCGTTCCGAGCGCGCCACCCACGACCGGCGCTACGGGGCTCGGCGTCGGCGTCGCCGTCGGCGTCGGCGAAGGAGCCGCCGGCGTGGGCTCGGGCGGCGCTTGCGGCGTGAAGCAACAAGCCTGCAGGCCGAACACGAGCGCGAGGGCGAACGATTTGGGTGGGCGCATGCGCGGGAGTCTACGTGGTTTCGCGCCCGATCGCGCTCAGCCCCAGACCGGCCTCACGCGATCGACGACGCGGCTCGCCTGCTCGAGACCGGCGCGCGCCGATGCCGCGACGAACGCGGGATCGAGCGGGTTGCTGCCCATCGCGCGCTTGGCCTCGTCGTCGGGCACGACCACCGTCGAGCGAACCGACGGTCCGAGCGTTCGCAGCTCTTCGTCCACGCGGTGTCGCTTGCGCGTCGCGACGAGGCTCGGCGCGATCACGACCACGACGTCGCATCCCGTCGCCAGGTCGGCGTTGTTGCTCGAGCGCACGCCGCCGTCGACGAAGCGCCGCGCTCCGATCGTCACCGGAGGCCACACCATCGGCACCGCGCAGCTCGCCGCGACGGCATCGACGAGATCGACGCCCGCGTCGCGATCGAACACGACCAGCGCGCCGGTGTGGGCATCGACTGCGGGAATGCGCAGATCGCGC
>CAYSCF010000513.1:0-4135 GCA_964429305.1 uncultured Sandaracinaceae bacterium
CTTCGCGATCACGACGCTCGCGCTCGCCGCCGTGCTCTTCGCGCGATGGCGTCGCACGCGCACGCTGCCGTGGGCCGAGCTCGCGTGCTTCTTCGTCACCGTGTGGATCTGGACCATCGCGACGAGCCTCGACCCGCTCGTCCGCTACGTGATCCCCGCGCTGCACTCGATCCAGTATCTGTTCTTCGTCTGGCTCGTGCGCCGCAACCAAGCGCGCGCGAGCGAGCACACGTTCGGTCCTTCACCCACGACGCGCGTCGCGATCCTCGCCGTCTCGGCCATGGTGCTCGGCTGGCTCCTCTTCCGCGGCGGCCCGGCCGCCCTCGACGCGCTCTACGTCGCGCGCTCCGGCGGCGAAGACCGGATGGGCGACATGGGCCCGACTCCGTTCTTCGCGGTGCTCTACGTGTTCGTGAACATCCATCACTACGCGATGGACTTCGTGCTCTGGCGCCGCGAGAGCCCGACGGCGCGCTGGCTGCGCGATCCGGTGATCGCTGCAGGAGTGCCCGGCTAGCCGGGCCGACGCAGTTGCGTCGGGTGCGCTTCGCGGACCACTCCGGCAGTGATCGTCGAGGCCTAGTCGGTGCCGGTGCTCGACGGTCGATCGCGATCGCCGAGGCTCGACAAGCGATCGCTCGCCTTGAGCTTCTCGACGAGCGTCGTCCGGTTCATCTGCAGCAGCGCCGCTGCCTTGTTCTTGTTGCCGCCCGTCCGCTCGAGCGCTTTCGTGATCAGGTTGAGCTCGAAGCGACGCACCGCCTCGCGCAGATCGAGACCGCCCTCGGGCAGATCCACCGCGCGCGCGATCACATCGGCCGGCTTCGGCGCGCCGCGCACCTTCTCCGGCAGATCGTCGACCTGGATGATGCCGTATCCGCGCAGGAGCACCATGCGCTCGACGGCGTTCAGCAGCTCGCGGACGTTGCCGGGCCAGCCGTACGCGAGCAGCGCGCTCATCGCGGCGGGCTCGATCCCGTCGACCTCGAGCCCGCGGCGCTTCGTCACGTCGGCGAGGAACGCATCGACGAGCAGCGAGACGTCGTCGATGCGGTCGCGAAGCGGCGGCAGCTCGATCCGGATCACGTCGAGCCGGTAGAGCAGGTCCTCGCGGAACTTTCCTTCGCTCACCATCGCATCCAGATCGCGGTGCGTCGCCGCGATCACGCGAACGTCGATGGGGATCGATTTCTCGTCACCGACCGGCGTGACGGCCTTCTCCTGCAGCACGCGCAGCAGCTTCGCCTGCACCGAGAGCGGCATCTCGCCGATCTCGTCGAGAAAGAGCGTGCCCTGATGCGCGACGACGAAGCGTCCGAGCCGCGACTTGTCGGCGCCCGTGAACGCGCCACGCACGTGACCGAAGAGCTCGCTCTCCATGAGCGCTTCCGGCAGGGCCGCGCAGTTCACCGCTACGTATGCCTGCTTGCCGCGCCCGCTCGCGTCGTGGATGCCGCGCGCGATGAGCTCCTTGCCCGTCCCCGTCTCTCCGTGGATCAAGAGCGAGCAGTCGGTGCCGGCGACGCGCGCCGCGATCTCGATCGCGCGGACCAGCGACGGCGCCTCACCGAGAAGATCGGGCACGTGCGCACGACGCCACGCGGTGATCTCCACGGGCTCGACCATCTTGCGACGGCTGGGCAGCTCGGTGAGCCGCGCGAGCTCGGCGTCGAGCGCTCCGATGGAGAACGGCTTCTGCAAGTATCCGATCGCGCCCATGCGCAGCGCGCCCACCACGGTCTCCACACTGCGATCGCCCGTGATGACGATGGTCGGTGGCCGCGCTGCGGGGTCGACCTGCTCGAGCAGATCGATGCCCGTTCCATCGGACAGATGCATGTCGAGCAACATCGCGGTGAACGTGCCCGGCCGCGCGAGGGTCGCGAGCGCCTCGGCGATGGTCCCCGCCGCCTCGACCTGCGCTCCGGCATGCTCGAGGTGCCTCACCGCGACCTTGCGGAGAAGGGGGTCGTCCTCGACCACGAGATAGCGCTGGACCATCCGGGCTGACGGTAGCGCTTCGGCTCCGGAGTCGCGTCACCCCTGGGGGGTGAAGCCTGACGTTTTCTTGGCGATTTCACGCGCGGAGCCAGAACGGATTCCAGTCTCGGTGTGGGCTCGGATCTACCGAGCGGCCCCGCTCATCGGATGCGTCCGTCCTCTGGCGATCGACCACGAAGACCTCCGCCGATCGCGGAGAGGCCGAGGAGAAGGGCTCGTTCAGACGCTCGGGGGCATCGTGGCAACGCGCCTCGCGCTGCGAGAGATCCATGGCGCGGCCGGGGTTGCGGAGCGGACGCGCGTGACGATGTGGTGGGCGTGCATTGGCCCGTTCTCGACCCCTGGAAGCGGGTGCTGCGCATCCAGGCCGTCGCGAAGGGCGATCCCGACGCGACGACCGGGCGCGTGATCGAAGCGTTCGGTGCGGCGATGGTGAGCATCGTCGATGCGCACTTCTTCGCGGGCGTGGTGACCGTGCTCGCCTTCGAGAGCGAGCCTCAGGATCTCGCGAGGCTCGCCGACGCACTCGTCGACGCGGGACTGAGGATCGACGACGCGAACCGAGCCGCGCTCGTGCGCGCGGCTGCCGCGACGGGCTCGGTGAGAGGAACGCTGGCCATCACGTTCGCGCACGGCGATCCGAATCGCCGACACGAGGTCCCTTCCGTCCCCGGATGAGACGGACGCCGACGTGGTACGACTCTCGCAACGGGAAGCGCATGGATGATCTCGACGAGCGTGAGCTCGAGGCGCTCGACCAATACTGGCGCGCGGCGAACTACCTGACGGTCGGGCAGATCTATCTGCAGGCCAACGCGCTGCTGCGAGAGCCGTTGCGCGCGGAGCACATCAAGCCGCGTCTGCTCGGGCACTGGGGCACCTCGCCCGGGCTGAGCCTGATCTACGCGCATCTCAATCGCGTCATCCGAAAGCGCCGTCTCGAGGTGCTCTTCCTCGCGGGGCCAGGGCACGGCGGGCCGGCGGTGGTCGCGAACGTGTACCTCGAGGGCACGTACGCCGAGATCCATCCGCGCATGTCCGAGGACGCGGAAGGCATGACGCGTCTGTTCCGCCAGTTCTCGACGCCCGGCGGCGTGCCGAGCCACGTCGGGCCGCAGACGCCTGGATCGATCCACGAAGGGGGCGAGCTCGGATACGTTCTCTCTCACGCCTTCGGCGCGGTGTTCGACAACCCGAGCCTGATCGCGGCTGCGGTCGTCGGTGACGGCGAGGCCGAGACCGGGCCGCTCGAGGGCGCCTGGAAGGGCATCGCGTTCTTGAACGCCGCACGCGACGGCGCCGTGCTGCCGATCCTGCACCTCAACGGCTACAAGATCTCCGGACCGACCGTGCTCGGCCGCGCGAGCGACGAGTCGATCACGAGCCTGATGCGTGGGCACGGCTACGAGCCGCACTTCGTCACCGGCGAGGTCGGTGTCGATCCGATGCAGGTGCACCGCGCGTTCGCCGAGACGCTCGACACGTGCCTCGACGCGATCCGTTCCATCCAAGACGACGCACGTACCCGCGGCGTACGCGCGATGCCGCGCTGGCCGATGATCGTCCTGCGCACGCCGAAGGGATGGACCGGGCCGCGAACGGTGAACGGCCTCCCGGTCGAGGGCACGTTCCGGGCGCACCAGGTTCCGCTCGCCGCGGTGCGCACCGACGACACGCAGCTCGCGATGCTCGAGCAGTGGATGCGCAGCTACCAGCCCGAGCGGCTCTTCGATCCGAGCGGCCGCCTGCGCGCGGATCTCCGGGCCCTCGCGCCGACGGCCGAGCTCCGCATGAGCGCGAGCCCGCACGCGCACGGCAAGCTGCATGTCCCGCTCGCGCTCCGCGACCATCGAAGCTACGGAATCGCGGTTCCGTCGCCCGGGAGCGAGCTGCACGAGTCGACGCGTCTGATGGGCGCGATGCTTCGCGACGCGTACGCCGACAACCCGACCACGTTCCGGCTCTTCTGTCCCGACGAGACGACCTCGAACCGTCTCGGGGCCGTCTTCGAGACGCAGACGCGAACGTGGCAGGAGCGCGCGATCGCGATCGACGATCACGTCTCGTGCGAAGGTCGTGTGATGGAGGTGCTCAGCGAGCACAACTGCGAGGGCTGGCTCGAGGGCTACGTGCT